>NZ_JAHBDG010000030.1:0-60889 GCF_019956305.1 Pseudomonas sp. BF-B-30
GCCGCCACCACCGCCACCGCTACCCCCATCCTTGGCCTGAGCACTGGAAACTCCAGACAGACTGTCCGGAATCAATACGGTAGACGCCGACAGAACCGCGCCAATAGCTACTGCCAGTAAAAGCTTATTGATGAGCATGTCGTTCTCCGTCCTGTAATTCAGATTGGAACCTTCATGAACAGTGCAATGTGCTGATTTTTCCCCGTGGGAACTTGATGAACAGTTCAGCGCACCGATTTATTCGGCGGGAACATTGAAAAAGAGTGCAGCGTTCAGCTGGACCCGCGTCTGAAGGGTCAGTTTCAAAGAGTCAGTGAATGCTCGAGGCCAGTTCAAAAATCGGGATGTACATCAGGATCACGATCACCCCGATCAACAGACCGATGAAGGTCATGAGCAAGGGTTCGAACAGCCGCACGAACCATTCGATCCAGCGGCTGATTTCTTCGTCGTAGAAGTCGGCGCTGCGCTCCATCATCTGCCCGAGGTTGCCGGACTGTTCGCCGGCTCGCAGCAGGCGCAGGGACACGGGGGTCACCAGGTGATTGAGTTCCAGCGCGGCAGAGAGTGATTGCCCCTCGCGCACCCGGTCGCAGGCCTGGTCCAGGCGCGTGCGGGAGGCGACGGTGAGCAGGCCACGGACCATGCCCATGGCGGTGACCAGGGGAATGCCGCCTTGCAGCAGAATCCCCAGTGAACGGTAGAAGCGCGCCAGTTCATACATGAAGATGCGCTGGTGCACCGCAGGGAGTTTTTCGATCAGGTGGTCCAGCCCCCGACGAAAGGCCGGCTGACGCTGAAGCAGGGTGAGGGCGACGATGATGGCCAACAAGCCACCGAAGAATTCACCCTGGTGGGCGTGCAGGAACATGCCGCTGCTCATCAGGATCTGCGACATCCAGGGCAGGTTCGACCCCAGTCCTTCAAACACCAGGCTGAAGCGCGGCACGACATACCCCATCAAAAACAAAACCACGCCACCGCCCACCACCAGCAACAGCAAGGGGTAGATCGACGCGCTGATGATCTTTTGGCGAACCTCGTCCATGCGTTGGCGATAGCTGACATAACGGCCCAGGGCATTGCCCACGGCGCCAGTCTTTTCACTGGACTGCACCAGCGCCACGTACAACGGGGGGAAAACCGCCGACAGCTGGCTCAGGGCCTGGGAAAACGATTTGCCCTCGTAAAGCAGGCGGACCAACTCGTTCAAGGTCTTGCGGGCCTGTGGCGCGTTTTCCTTTTCCGCCAGGCTTTCCAGGGCATCGATCAACGGCAGGCCGGCGTTGAGCAGGGTGGTCAGTTCCTGGCTGAACAACACCAGGTTGAACGTCTCGCGCTTGTGCAGGCGCAAGGCGCGCCAATGTCGTTCGGCGTGCAGGCTGACCACCCGCAGGCCCTGATCTTCGGCGATGCGCCTGGCTTCGCTGTGCCCCGGTGCCTCGACGGTCATCGAGACCACACCGGCCTTGCCGACAGCCTTGAGATGAAAGCGCATGGTCGCCATTCCCGTCAGTTCCAGTTGGTGACTTCGGCGTTCTCGCCTTCGCCACCGGGCTGCCCGTCCTTGCCCATGGACAACAGGTCGTACTCGCTGTTTTCACCGGGATAGCGATAGGCGTAGTTGCGGCCCCAGGGGTCTTGCGGGAGTTTTTTCTGCAGGTACGGGCCGGTCCAGCGCGGTTCGTCGGCGGGGGCGGTGACCAGCGCCTGCAAACCCTGTTCGGTGGACGGGTAATGGCCAACTTCCAGGCGGTAAAGGTCCAGGGCCTTGCTCAAGCCTTCTATCTGCGCCTTGGCCACTTTCACTTCGGAGCGGCCCAGTTGGGCGAAATACTTCGGCGCCACGATGCCGGCCAACAGCCCCAGTACCACCAGCACCACCAACAGTTCGAGCAAGGTGAACCCGCTTTGGGTTCGCCGGGCATAACACAGTCGCTGATTCATGATGACCTCATAACAGTCGGCAGCAGAGTTGCCATGTAGTTGCATGCAATTGCCATGCTCACGATTGCCGACCCTTGCGCGCCCCCTTGCTGCGGGCCTTCTCGCTTACGGCACAGTGCTTGCGTATGGCTGGTGCACGACTGGCCATTGGGGCAATACCCCCAATTTTCGGGGCCGGAAAGGGGAGGTATAACAATGAAGACACTCACCGCCGGATTGCTGGGTTTCCTTGTGTTGGCCAGCGCCGCACAGGCCGATGTGTTTGTTTCCGTGGACGCCAACGGCAGCTACGTCCTGTCCAATGTCCACCGCCCCGGACGCCACTATGAGCGGGTGATTCGTGAGCCCGATGCGCCGGTGGTCAGCCTCGATCAGCAACCGCAGATGATCGCCGCGCAACCCTATGCCGAGCTGGTGGCGGCGGCGGCCACGGCCAACGAACTGCCGGCGGCGCTGCTGCACGCAGTGATCAAGACCGAATCGAGCTACAACGCCCGCGCCACCTCACCCAAGGGCGCTCGCGGGCTGATGCAATTGATGCCCGCCACCGCCCGCGAAATGGGGGTGACCAATGTCTACGACCCCAAGGCCAACATCCAGGGTGGCGCCCGCTATCTCAAGCGCCTGATGACGATGTTCGACAACGATATCCGGCTTGCCGTGGCGGCCTACAACGCCGGCCCGCAAGCGGTGCTCAGCCGGGGCAACGTAGTCCCGCCGTTCGCCGAAACCCAGCGTTATGTGCCCAGTGTGCTGAACCAGTATCGGCGTTTGCAGGGGTTGCCCGCGGATGCGCCGCTGTGATCGAACACCCGGGGAAATTTCCCCAATAGTGGGGAATAGTGGCCCCGGCGAAAAAGTGGGGGGATTGGGTGGGGAATATCCCCCGACCAATCAAGTCGTGATCATAACAATCTGATTAATAAAGTATTTTTTTGTGGCATGCGGATTGCTCCGGACGATTTATCGAAGTGTTCCCCCGATAACCCGCAGCGAGGCCCGAGTCCATGATTGGCATATCCCACGCTTGGTCCTTGATTGATTTGCTTACCCCCCCTGTGGGAGCGAGCTTGCTCGCGATGACTGCTTTCCACTCGCCAACGATGTCGACTGTCAGTCCGCTATCGCGAGCAAGCTCGCTCCCACAACGGGGCGGGTAAGACAGGTACAGATCGGTAAAGAGGAATGTTGCTGAAAACAGGACCAACCCTTGTCCGGCGTCGTGCCGGAATTTCGGGTCAATCCCGGTGATACCCACTAACGAGGAAACCGACATGGACCGATTCGCGCATTGCGGCCTGCTGACGTTTTGCCTGTTGGCCTTCGGTATCGACCAGGCGCTGGCTCACTCGGCGGACGAGCACACCGGGCACGACATGGCGGCCAGCACCGCCAGCCCGGAGAACGCCCGGATCAGATTTGCCGACGTGGCCCTGCTGGACCAGAACGGCAAGGTCGTCAACCTGGAAAAAGACCTGGTCAGCAACAAAATCGTGGTCATGGGTTTCATTTACACCCGTTGCACCACGGTCTGCCCGGTGATGTCCTCGATCATGGGCAGGGTGCAGAAACAGTTGGGCGCGCGGGTCGGCACCGAGGTGCAATTGGTGTCCATCAGCATCGACCCACAGCATGATGATCCCCAACGCCTGAACGACTACGCCCGCACCTTCCAGAAAGGGCCGGGCTGGAGCTGGCTGACCGGTTCGCCGCAGGCGGTCGATGCCACCCTCAAGGGCCTGGGCGTCTACAGCGGTGACTTCGAGAATCACTCGCCACTGATTCTGGTGGGGGACGGCAACAACCGCTACTGGACCCGCTACTACGGTCTCACCGAACCGACAGAGCTGGCCCGGGCCGTCGAGAGGCTCAGAGGCGAACGCAACGCCCACGCCAAGCACACCGCCATCGCCATGGAGCACCAGCCATGAGCGCCATCGACAGGAAAACCTGCTTCCCCGACACACCCTTGCAGGACCAGAACGGCAGCACCTTTATCTCCCTTACCAGTGATCCGCTGCGCAACACGCCAGCGGTACTCAAGGCTTGCACCTTGAAACAGGGCATCGATGGGCCCCACTGGTTTTTTCTTACCGAAGACAAGGTGCAAATGGACCTTGTATGGGGTCGCATCGACCAGATCGTGCCGACCCCCTTGCAGCACTCCACACGGTTGATCGTCGGTGACGCGGCGAACAGACGCTGGAGCAAAATCCGTCCCGCCGCCCCGGCCGCCGCCATTGCCCAGCGCTTGCAGTTGCTGACAATGCCCGTGGCCAGTCGCTGAGCCACGGCCATGAATACTGCCCTCGTCCTTGGCCTGCTGCTCTTCGGCAGCATCGCGCTCACCGCCCAGGCGCTGCCGCTGAGCCTCAGCGAAAGTGCCGGTAAACGGTTGTACCACGAAGGCGTGTCGGCCAGCGGCGAACCGATCATGGTCCGGGTCGGCGCAGCGGGCGTGCTGCTGCCGGCCACCCGCGTGCCGTGCGCCAATTGTCATGGCGAGGATGGCCTCGGGCGCCCGGAAGGCGAGGTGCGACCGCCGGACCTGCGCTGGTCGCGACTGGCCAGCAGCCAAGGCCAGCAGCACATCAACGGCCGCAGTTATCCGGCCTACAGCGAAATCACCCTGGCGCGGGCGGTGCAAGAGGGGCGCGACCCGGGCAACAATCGGCTCGATCCGACGATGCCACGGTTCGTGTTGTCGATGATCGACCAACGCAACCTCACGGCGTACCTCAAGCACCTGGCCGAAGACCGCGTTCCGGGACTGGCCCCCGACAGTCTGCACCTGGGTACGTTGTTGCCGGGTTCCGGCCCCTTGGGCGAGGAGGGCATCACGGTGGCAGCGGTGCTCAATGGCTGCGTGGCGCGCATCAACGAGGCGGGCGGAATTCATGGCCGGCAGTTGCGCCTGACCATCCTCGACCCCGGCGCCGACCGCGCCAGTGCCGAAAAGGCGCTGGACCGGTTGATCAATGAAGAGCAGGTGTTTGCCCTGATCGCACCGATGGCGCCGGCATTGGACCTGAACTTCGCCATGCGTCTGGAACAGGCCGGCATTCCCCTGATCGGGCCGCTGTCCTTGCAGGGCACGCTCCACACCAGCCCGCAGATATTCGAGCCACTGCCGGGCCTTCGCGACCAATTGATCGCCCTGGCCAACTACGCCAGTGCGAGCCTGCGGGTGCTTCAGGGGCCGACGCTGATCGCCTACCCGGACGAACCCGGCCAACGGCTGGCGGCGCAGGAGCTCGGCAAGTACTTGCAGGGGCACGCCTGGCAAAAGGTGCGCCTGCAAGCCTATGACCCGGCCGGGGATGATTTTCCCTTGGGGTCGCGCTCGGTGTTTTACCTGGGCAGCAGCAGCGGCTTCAGTCGTCTGGCCGAGCGTTTGCAAACGGCGGGGCAGGTGCCTTACCTGTTCGCCGCCTCGAACCAGGTGGCGGGCAATCTGATGCAGGTGCCCAGCGGATTTTCCCGACGGGTGTTCCTGGCCTATCCGTTCGTGCCCAGCGACTGGACTCAGGCTGGGCGCCTGGCCTTGACCCAGTTGCGCGAACACCAGGGCCTCGGTGGCCAGCATGCGGTGCTGCAAGTGGGCGCGTTCAGTTCGATGATGCTGCTCAGCGAAGGCATGAAGCAGGCCGGGCGCAATGCCAGTCGCGAGAAGCTGGTCAGGGCCCTGGAAGGCTTGCGTGACTTCGATACCGGGCTGACACCGCTGATCAGCTTTGGTCCGGGCCGGCGCCTGGGCTTGAGCGGTGCCCATATCGTCACGGTGGATCTGCCGGACCAGCGTTTCTATTTGGTCGCGCCCTATAAACCCATTGCTGCCACGCCCTGACCGGAGGCCGATCATGAAACTCGATACCGCCCGGTGCAGACGCTTCCACTGGCGAAACCGCAGGGCTACGCTTAACCGGGATGAGGGCGTCGGCGCCATTGCGCTCGCGCAATCGAATCGAACGGATTGCCGATCAATAGGGGGTTTCCCCAACAGTGGGGGGAAAAGTCCAGTGCCAATCACGTCGCTTTCCCCGTTTTTGGGGGATGGAACTGCGCTACGAAAAGGCATTGTTTTTTAAATTCAAGGACATGAAGTCTTCAAATTACCGGTGCCCAGCCTGGCATGAAGTGTGCGTTAGTCCTGTCAGGACGCGCACTCCGTCAGGTTCAAAATCCGGACCTGCGGTTTCAAGGAGTCCACCTTGTTGAATAAAGTACTGGTTGTTGATGACGAACAGTTGCTGGCGCAGAACCTCCAGGATTACCTGCAGGCGCAAGCACTGGAAGTCCGGATTGCCCACGACGGTGCGAAAGGAATCGCTGAAGCCGATGATTTCGCGCCCGATGTGATGGTGTTCGATTACCGCTTGCCCGATATGGAAGGCTTTCAGGTGCTCGATGCCGTCCGCCAGAACAGGAAGTGTCATTTCGTGCTGATCACAGGGCATCCAACCGCAGAGGTTTGCGAGCGGGCCCGGCAACTGGGCGTCAGCCATATCCTGTTCAAACCGTTTCCATTGGCGGAATTGGCCCGTGCCGTGCTTGATCTTCTGGGCAGGCAACGCGAACCCAAAGTGGGGGTGAGCACTTCCGAAGGCTTTGTCGAACGACGCCAGAGCAGGACCGAGAGTTTCCCGCTGCAGTTGTACGACGGTAGCTGGGTGCTGGCAGATCGCCGAAAAAGTACATCGGCCTCCAAGGCACCAGACGACGAACAGTTGCTCACCGGGGAGTAGTGGCGCGACAAGACGTTCCGGCCTCCGCCGAATGGCTCGCCGCGCCGACAGGGCCCAAAGCCCCGGGCGTAGGAGAGCAAGCCATGGACCGTCTATCCTTTGCCGTAGAACCGGCGCAACCGGAATGTTCACCGACTCGTTTTACCAGTGAGCAACTGGCCCAGGCCCGAGCCCTGGCCACCAGTTCCGGCGAGCGGATGCTGGACGCCCTGGGGCGGCTGTGCGCACTGGCTCCCATGCCTTTCATTCAATGCCTCGGCGTAACCCTGCACTACCCGGTGCTCGACACCGACAGCCTGTTCAATTCCACGCCGGTGTTCGACCGGGTGACCCTGGCCCAATGCCTCAAGCGCGAATTCACCCTGTTGCGTCACAACGATGCGGTCATCGGTGTGTTCGCCGACCCCTTCGACAGTGCACGCCTGGCCTGGATCGATGAGTGCCTGCAAGGCGCGCCGCTGTACCTGGTGCATGCCGATGACCTGAAGGCCTATCTGGCGCGTCACGAAGAAAGCTTCCATGCGGTGGAGTCGCTCAACGCCCAGAGCGACGCCGGCGCCGAAACCGATAACCTGCAAAGCCTGTCCCTGACCAGCATCAGCGAAGACTCCAGCGTCGTGGTCAAACTGGTCAACTCGACCCTGTACGACGCGCTGAAAATGCACGCCAGCGACATCCACCTCGGCACCACCGGCAGCGGCCTGGTGATCAAGTACCGGATCGACGGCGTGCTCAACAACATCAGCAAAATCCAGGGCAGCGAGTTCGCCGAGCAAGTTATTTCCCGGGTCAAGGTCATGGCCGAACTGGACATTGGCGAAAAACGCGTGCCCCAGGATGGTCGCTTCAAGATCGGCATCAGCGGCCGGCAGATCGACTTCCGGGTGTCGATCATGCCGAGCATTTTTGGCGAAGACGCGGTGCTGCGGGTACTCGACAAACAGGACCTGGCGGACAAGGTCTGTGGCGTGCAGTTGCAGGCCCTGGGCTTTGAAGAAGAAACCCTGCGCCAGCTGCGCCGGCTGGCCGCCGAACCCTACGGCATGGTGCTGGTAACCGGGCCGACCGGTAGCGGCAAGACCACCACCCTGTACGCGATGATCACCGAGATCAACCACGGCGTGGACAAGATCATCACTATTGAGGACCCGGTGGAATATCAACTGCCGGGCGTGCTGCAAATCCCCGTCAACGAGAAGAAAGGCCTGACCTTCGCCCGGGGCCTGCGCTCGATCCTGCGCCATGACCCGGACAAGATCATGGTCGGTGAAATCCGCGACCCGGACACCGCACAGATCGCCGTGCAATCGGCGCTCACCGGTCACCTGGTGTTCACCACCATTCACGCCAACAACGTGTTCGACGTCATCGGCCGTTTCACCCAGATGGAAATCGATCCCTACAGCCTGGTCTCGGCACTCAATGCCGTACTGGCCCAGCGTTTGATCCGCCTGGTCTGCACCAGTTGCAGCAGCCCCTACAGCCCGACGCAAGAAGAGCTGGAGGTCTCGGGGCTTGATCCGCAAAAGGTCGCTCACTACCGGTTCGTCCATGGCAAGGGCTGCGGACATTGCCGGGGCACCGGTTATCGCGGGCGTAGCGCAATTGCCGAGTTGCTGCACCTGGACGACGAATTGCGGCAAATGATCGTCGAGCGCCAACCCATTTCGAAAATCAAGGCGCACGCCTGCAAACGTGGCTTGCGCCTGTTGCGCGAGTCGGCGCTGGAGATGGTGGAACAAGGCCGGACGACTCTCGAGGAGATCAATCGTGTCACTTTTATCTCGTGAGCAATTTGTCGCCGTGCTCGGCGCAAGCGGTGTTGGCCTGGGGCAGCGGCAAGGTGCTGCAACCCACTGGCTGGGCAGCGTCGGCTACATTGACGAAGGCTTCCAGGCCTGGACGGTGGCCCTCGATACCCTCGACCGTTTGTTGGCCGAACACACCGTTGCCAGGGCGGAACTGACGGTGGTGATCTCCGGGCACTTCAGCCGCTATTGCCTGGTGCCCTGGAGTGAGCAGATCAGTAGCCCGGCCGAATTGCTCGGCTTCGCCCAACTGTGTTTCGAAGACCTCTACGGTGCCCCGACACAACCCTGGAGCCTGGTGCTCTCGGCCGAACCCGCCGGTTACGACCGCATCGCCACCGCGCTGCCACAGGACTTGCTCGAACGCCTGCGCGCCCTGGTCAGGGCTCGCGGTTTGCGCTTGCGTTCGGTGCAGCCGTACCTGATGACGGCGTTCAACCATTTCGACAAAAGCTTTGAGGCCGGGGATTTCCTGTTCGTGGTCGCCGAACCGGTGCGCAGCGTGTTGCTGCTGGCCAGGGAAGGGCGCTGGACCTCGGTGCGATCGGTGGGCAGCAGCGACAGCGATGCGGCGCTGACCGCGTTGATCGGTCGTGAACACCAGTTGCAGGCTTCCAGCAGCGAACGGCCGTTGAATGTCTACCTGCATGCACCGGCGCGCATCGATTCGCCTCCTGACGTGCCTGGTGTGCATCTGCGCACCCTCGAAGAAGACCGGACAGCCGTACGCGATTGCCTGTACCTCATGTCTCGGGCGGTGGTCTGACATGCGTCCCCTGATGCTCGACTTTCAGCCGCGCCGCCGTGCAGGCCCCTTGGGCTGGAGCCTGCTGGCCGGTGGCGTGGTGCTGACACTGACCTGCCTGCTGGTGCAACAGCACCTGAGCCACGAGGCCGAACAACAGCAAGGTCATCTGCAAATCACACAGCGAGTGCTCACCGGCGATACCGGCAGCAAGCTCAGCCTGACCCCGGCGCAAATTCGCGAGCAGGCGCATAACCTGGCGGAAATGCGCAAGGTCTCCCAGCAGTTGCGCCGCCCTTGGGAACGCCTGTTCGCCACCCTCGAAGCCATGCCGCGGGACAACATTGCCCTGCTGACCCTGACCCCGGACGCCCGCAAGGGCCAGGTGCGGATCAGCGCCGAAGCGCTGGACCTGGACGCCATGCTCGATTTCCACCGCCGTCTCGAAGCCAGCGACGAGCTGTCCGACGTATCGCTGCTGAGCCACGAAATTGTCGCCAACGTGCCGGAACACCCGGTGCAGTTCAACCTGTCGGCTACCTGGGAGATCGGCGATGCAAATCCATAAATTGATCGTCCACGAATACCTGCAAGGCCTGGGCGTTCCGGGGCTGGCAGGGATGGCCATGCTGGTGCTGGCGCTGAGCTATGGCCTGGTGGGGTTGCTGCCCGACTGGGAGTCGCTGCAAAGCCTCAGCCAGCAGACTCGCGAAGCCACCGAGTACCTGGCCAAGGTCGAAGACGGCAGCGTGGCCGCGCCGGTGGTGCCGCAGCGCCAGCTCGACGATTTTCGCAGCAAGTTGCCGTCCCAGCCCCAGGCCACCGTGGCCATCGACAAGATCTACGCCCTGGCTGCCCAGGAACGCATCACCTTGTCCCGGGGTGAATACTCCCTGGGCGTGGACCCCAAGACCCACCTGGCCCGTTATCAGATTCTGCTGCCGGTACGTGGCAGCTATCCGCAACTGCGGCGTTTCCTGCACGCCTTGCTCGGCCAGTTGCCGGCGGTGGTGCTCGAGGATGTGGAGCTACAGCGCAAGAATATCGCCGATACCGACCTGACCGGGCGGATCCGCATGACCCTTTACCTGTCGAGGTCATGATGAATACCAAACGAGTGTCGGGTTGGGTGGCGTTCTTCGGTGTGGCGGCAGCGCTCGCCTGGCTCCCCGAATACTTCAATCAGGCCGGCGACAGCGACCTTGCGGTGGCCACCGTGGCTACGCCAGCCAAGGGCAAGACCCCTGGCGCATCGACGGCTGCATCGAGCGCCGCTGCGCTGGCGCCGATCAAGGACCTGAGCCCGGCAGGCGACCTGTTCGCCGCCCGCAGCTGGATAGCGGCGCCGGCCCTTGGCACCGTCACTGAACAATCGGTAGTCGTTACTCCTGTGGTGCAAGTCCCCACTGCACCACCGTTGCCCTTCCAGTTTGTCGGCAGGCTGGATGACCGTTCCGATCTGCAGGTGTTTTTGCAGAGCGGCGAAAAAATATACGTCGTGCGCAAAGGGGATGTCATCGACGAAACCTGGCGGATCGAGCGGATTTCCGATAAGGAACTGAGCCTGGTCTACCTGCCTCTGCATTTGGCGCAGACCTTGTCTGTGGGGAGTACGGAATGAACAAATCCCGTTTGCTGATGAGCCTTTGTCTCTGCGCGGGGCTGGCCGCATGCAGTTCGGCGCAGGTTGCCAGGGATGAAGCTTCGGCCCTGATCGAATCGGGCCAATATGAAGCCGGTCTGGCGCGCATCGAAGAAGGATTGCGGGAAAACCCTCGCGATACCGAACTGCACATGGCTCTCAACAGCGGACGGGCCCGCGCCGTGACGGCGCTGCTGACCCAGGCCGACATGGACCGCACCCAGCGTAATTTCGCCGGGGCCCGCATGACTTACAGCCGGGTCTTGAACATCGAACCGAACAACCGTCGTGCCCAGGATTCCCTGCGCCAGCTCGACTACCTGCGCAGCATGGATGAGAAACTCGAACTGGCCCGTGGCGACCTGCGTCGCGGTGACATCTACGGTGCCGACCGCCAGGTCAGACAGATTCTCGAACTGGACCCGAAGAACGAAGGCGCCCTGGAACTGCAAGGCAGCATCCGCCTGGTGCAGAGCCGCAACGTGGTGCAGTACCCACAACTGCGCACGCGCCTTGACCGGCCGGTGACCCTGGAGTTTCGCGATGCCAACCTCAAGACCATTTTCGAAGTGCTGTCCCAGGTCGCCGGCCTGAACTTCATCTTCGACAAGGACCTGCGCCCGGACATGAAAGCCACGATCTTCGTACGTGACGTACGTATCGAAGACGCCGTGGATCTGCTGCTGCAACAGAACCAGCTGCATCAGAAAGTGGTCAATGAAAACACCGTGCTGATCTACCCGGACTCGCCGCAGAAACTCAAGGATTACCAGGAGCTGGTGATGCGCACCTTCTACCTGACCAGCATCGATGCCAACACGGCGTTGAACATGATCAAGACCATGCTCAAGACCCGCGACGTGTTCGTCGATGAGCGCCTCAACACCCTGACCATGCGCGATACCGGTGACGCTGTGCGCATGGCGGAAAAACTCCTGCAATCGCAGGACCAGTCCAACCCGGAAGTGGTGCTGGAAGTGGAAGTGATGGAAGTCGCCCGCCAGCGCATTCTCGACCTTGGCCTGCAATGGCCAAACACCTTCGGCGTGGTCAACAGCGACGGATCGGCGGTGACCCTTCTCGATCAGCTCAAGGGCATCAACTCCGGCCGCATCACGATCTCGCCATCGCCCCAGGCCAAGATCAATGCCCAGGACAAGGACATCAATACCCTGGCCAGCCCCGTGATTCGGGTCAGCAACCGCGAACAGGCGCGCATCCACATCGGTCAGCGCGTGCCGATCATCAGCGCCACCTCGGTGCCTTCGACCCAGGGCCCGGTGATCACCGAAAGCGTGACCTACCTCGACGTCGGTCTGAAGCTCGAAGTGCAGCCCATCGTGCACCTGAACAACGAAGTGGCGATCAAGATCGCGCTGGAAGTCAGTAACGCCACGCCGCTGACACCGACCGCTCAGGGCACCATTCCGGTCCAGGTCGATACCCGCAACGCCCAGACCACCTTGCGTCTGCATGACGGCGAAACCCAGATTCTCGCCGGTCTGGTGCGCGACGACCACGGCGCCACCGGCAACAAGATTCCCGGCCTTGGCGACATTCCCGGCCTGGGTCGCCTGTTCGGCAGCAACAGGGACGACGTCATCAAATCCGAACTGGTGCTGTCGATCACCCCGCGGATCGTGCGCAATCTGCCGTACCAGAGTCCGTCGGACATGGAATTCCCGACCGGTACCGAAACCAGCATGCACATCCAGGCACCGGACCGTTCGATGAGCACCACGGTTCAGGTCAACCCCATGACCGCCCCGATCGCCACTACCGTTACCGTCGGGAAGCCTTGATCATGAACGCCTCGCAACGCGGTTTTACCCTGGTCGAAGTCGTGGTGACGCTCGCCCTGGTCGGCCTGCTGGCCGGCATGGCCGCACCGCTGACCGAGACCGTGGTGCGTCGGGGCAAAGAGCAGGACCTGCGAACCGCGCTGTACCAGATCCGCGATGCCATCGACGCTTACAAACAAGCTTTCGACGCGGGCTACATCGAGAAGTCGCTCGATAGCAGCGGCTACCCGCCGAACCTGCAAGTACTGGTCGAGGGTGTGCGTGACACGCGCAGTGCAAAGGGCGCCAAGTTCTACTTCCTGCGGCGTATCCCCCGTGACCCGCTGGCAGCCGTCAAGCGTGACGACGAGGGCGGCTGGGGCCTGCGTTCCTATGACAGTTCGGCTGAGAACCCGCGCGAGGGCCAGGACGTCTTTGACGTTTACTCCAAGGCCCGCGGCAAGGGCCTCAATGGCATCGCCTACCGAGAGTGGTGAGCATATGCGTCGGCAAAAGGGCTTTACCCTGATTGAACTGATGGTGGTCATGGCAATCATCGCGACCCTGATGACGATCGCCTTGCCACGCTACTTCAGCAGCCTGGAAGCTTCCAAAGAGACCACCTTGCATCAGAGCCTGTCGTCCATGCGCGAGGCGCTGGATCATTACTATGGAGACACCGGGCGTTATCCCGATTCCATCGAGCAGCTGGTCGAACTGCGCTACCTGCGCAACCAGCCGCTGGACCCGATTGCCGAGCGCAAGGACACCTGGGTCATAGTCGCGCCACCGGATGGCGTGGCGGGCGGGGTGGCTGATATCAAGAGTGGGGCCAGCGGGAGGGCGCGTGATGGCAGCCTGTATTCCGAGTGGTAAATCTTCGAACCAGGACGGTTTCACCTATCTGGGTGTGCTGTTTCTGGTCGTCGTGCTGGGCATGGGCCTGGCCAGTGCCGGCGAGTTGTGGGCCACCGCTGCGCGCCGCGATCGCGAAAACCAGTTGCTCTGGGTCGGTACGCAATATGCCCAGGCGCTGCGCAGCTATTACCGCAGTTCGCCCGGTATGGCCCAGTATCCGAAAGAACTCAAGGACCTGTTGCAGGACGAGCGTTTTCCGTCGGCCAGGCATCATCTGCGACAGTTGTACCCGGAGCCGATGACAGGTGGCGAATGGGAGCTGATGCGTGATTTCGACGGGCGGATCAGCGGTGTGTACTGCCCGTCCGAGCAGAAGCCGCTCAAGCAAGAGAACTTTCCCAGCCAGTGGGCGGACTTCAAAGGCATGGCCAGCTACAAGGACTGGCAGTTCGTGGCCGAGAAAGTCTCCCTCGAAGGCACCGACGGGCCGCCGAAAGCACAGTCCACTGAACCTCAGGCATTGCAGCCTTGAACCTTCAGCCAACACATTTCCGCCAAATGTACCCGGTCCAATTGTGGGAGCGGGCTTGCTCGCGAAGGCGGCCTGACAGCCGACCTGTCTTTTGTTGACCGTGTACATATCCATTGCTGCGGTAACGGCTGCTTATGGTTTCGCCCTTACGGCGAGTCCCTTTTGGCAAACGCCCCAAAAGGAACCAAAAGGTCTCGCCCCTTACGTACGGCCCCTCGCTGAGGCTCGGGGTTCCTTCGCTCCGGCATTCATCCGGGGGCATCGCCCTCCGGTTGGCTTCGCTGGCACCTACATGCGATGTGTTCGACTGCGTCGAACGGCGCTGCGCGCCAATCCCCGGATGAACACCTCCGCTCAGCCTGCCGAGGGGGCGGGTGGATCAAGATCAAAAGCTGCAGGCGAGCTAACGCTCGGCCTGATGAGTGGTGAAGAGCGTGGGGGTACGGGGCCCTGCTTTTGCTCTGCTCTTCTGTGGGAGCGAGCTTGCTCGCGATGGCGGTCTTACAACCAACGATAATCCTTTGGCTCACACCACAGGAATTTGTGGATGTCAGAGGCGGCTGTAGGACCAGGAGTGAGGCTACACCGCCTTGCGTCGTTGCCTACAACTACGCCAGAATCCGCCGGCTTGTGGGCCTTGGACCCTGATTCTATCGTTGCCGGGTCGCTGCAAATTCAGCGATCGGGTTTCGCAGCCCAGGTTAATCAAGGCGCTCAGCGCCACCGTTTCCTTGCAGTTGGCGCTTTTGTTCGCCCACTGTTTTGCGTTATGGCGGCTGTGCGCGGGAGACTTTCGGGTCTGCCGGGTTCCTTGATTCCCGGTCTGCGAACCCGCGTATGGCCGCCACCTTCTTCGCTTCGCAGCGAATTGTGGCGGCTCCATCAATCAAGGAGCTTCGTCATGGTCAAACCCACACCCAATCCCCCCGAATCAAAAGCCGATACCAGTCAGCGTGCATCAACTATCCACCTGAAACCTGCCATCCTCAAAAGCATCGCCCCCCACAATCCCAGCACGATGTTCGTCATCGCCCCGAACATCGACACCGAAACCCTGTTGGCCCACGCCTGTGAATCGCTGGCTTCAGCAAGCGTGATGGCGACTGATTTCGCCACGTTTCTGGACGGCCCGCAACGCAGCATGCTGTTGGGTATCCAGCAGGTGATCATGCTGGCGGACCTGGCGGTCAACCGCGCTCTGGATAATGTTGCCCCATTGGACTAAACACAGAACCTTTGTGGCGAGGGGGCTTGCCCCCGTTGGGCTGCGTAGCGGCCCCAAAATCAGGCAATGCGGTTTTTCAGGCTGACCGCGCTGAATGGATTTGCGACTGCTGCGCAGCCGAACGGGGGCAAGCCCCCTCGCCACAGGTGTTGTGTTCGCTTGCACGCTTCAGGCGTTTTCCAGCATCGTGATCAACTGCTCCGGCCACACCGTTTCTCGGGTCTCTTGCAGCTCTGCCACCGACCACCATTTATGGTCAGCCATTACCCGGACTTCGTTAGCCGTCCATCCCTCACGGGACAGGTGTTCACTGTCGGTATGAACCACGAAATAGCGCTCAACGGACAACACCGTTTCGCCGCTTGGCAGCATCATCGGAAAACTGCGTTCTGCAACGCTCGGACCCACCGTGTCGATGCGTAAACCCGTCTCTTCAAACAGTTCACGAACCGCCGCAACCTCAAAGGATTCACCCTGTTCAAGCCCCCCACCGGGTGTCGCCCAGTGGCTTTGGCCAGCGAGGGCATCGTTTTTGTGTTGGAAGTGAAACAGCAGAACCTGTTGCGAGGGATTGATCACCAGCAGTCTGGCGGAATTACGTTGGCGCATTTTTTTCTTTCCATAGAGTGCCGCGAACCGCAGCTTTCACTGCGGCTCGCGACGGTAAAGCTCATGTCGGCGTTATTACACCGAAAGGGTTATGCCACCACCCGATAACACGGCACATACGCCGCGCCGCCCGGCAGTTTCATCCGGTGTTGGGCGACGAAGGCTTTGAGCAGCAGGTCCAGCGGTTGCATGATCGCCGCGTCGCCACGGATCTGGTACGGCCCGTGTTCTTCGATCAGGCGGATGCCCTTGTCCTTGACGTTGCCGGCGACGATG
This sequence comes from Pseudomonas sp. BF-B-30, assembly GCF_019956305.1. NCBI lineage: Bacteria > Pseudomonadati > Pseudomonadota > Gammaproteobacteria > Pseudomonadales > Pseudomonadaceae > Pseudomonas > Pseudomonas sp. BF-B-30. The sequence goes on from NZ_JAHBDG010000030.1 coordinate 16,169, forward strand.
CCGGAGAACGCGCGGCGCAGGTTCGCTGCCAGTTCGTGGGACGGCAGGTCGAGGCTCAGTTTCAGGTTGGCCATGTTTTCGTGGGTCGGGTCGAACGGGCGCTGGAAGCCTTCGTCGATTTTCAGCAGCCAGTTGAAGTGGAACGCGTCGTTGCGCTCGCGGCGGAACTGCTTGACCGCCTTGAGGCCCTGGGTCATCTGCCGCGCCACTTCGGCCGGGTCATCGATGATGATCTGGTAGTGCTGCTTGGCGGTTTCGCCCAGGGTCGCACCGACGAATGCGTCCAGTTGTTCCAGGTACGGCGCGGCGTGTTTCGGCCCGGTGAGGATGACCGGGAAGGGCAGGCCTTCATTGCCCGGGTGCATCAGGATGCCCAGCAGGTACAGGAACTCTTCGGCCGTACCGGCGCCGCCCGGGAAGATGATGATGCCGTGGCCGACGCGGACGAAGGCTTCCAGGCGTTTTTCGATGTCCGGCAGGATCACCAGTTCGTTGACGATCGGGTTCGGCGCCTCGGCGGCGATGATTCCGGGTTCGGTCAGGCCCAGGTAGCGGCCGCCGTGGATGCGTTGCTTGGCGTGGGCGATGGTGGCGCCTTTCATCGGGCCTTTCATCACGCCGGGGCCGCAACCGGTGCAGATGTCCAGGCTGCGCAGGCCCAGTTCGTGGCCGACTTTCTTGGTGTATTTGTATTCTTCGGTGTTGATCGAGTGCCCGCCCCAGCACACCACGATCTTCGGCTCGACGCCAGGGCGCAGGGTGCGGGCGTTGCGCAGCAGGTGGAAGACGTAATCGCTGATGCCCTGGGAGCTGCTCAGGTCGATGCGTTGGCTGTCGAGTTCGTTTTCGGTGTAGACGATGTCACGCAGGGCGCTGAACAGCATTTCCCGGGTGCTGGCGATCATTTCACCGTCGACGAAGGCGTCGGCCGGGGCGTTCAGCAGTTCCAGGCGCACGCCACGGTCCTGCTGGTGAATGCGGATTTCAAAATCCTTGTAGGCTTCAAGGATGGTCTTGGCGTTGTCGACATGGGCGCCGGTGTTGAGGATGGCCAGGGCGCACTGGCGGAAGAGGGTGTAGGTGCTGCCGGAACCGGCTTCGCTCAATTGCTGGACTTCCCGTTGCGAGAGTGTTTCCAGGCTGCCTTTGGGACTGACGGAGGCGTTGATAACTTGGCGTTGGGTCATTCAATGATCCTTAAAACGATGTCATTCACACAACAACAACGAATGGCATCCGAATAATGTGTATTCATGAAAGAAGATGGCACGAACTGCGCTGTCTCGCCATGTCCCTGCTTGACGATGAAAAGATGAAAAGGAGCCCCAGCATAGCTAAATCCCGCGCAGAGGCGATAATGGCCCGCAGTCTTTTTGCCTCAGACCCCTTTTTACCATTGAAGCTCAGGAAACCCGACGCAATGTTCGAAATCCAGCCGATGAACGCCCAGACCTACCGGCAACAGACCCGGCGCAGCACGGTCATCATTGCCCTGATCTTTCTGGCGTTGGCGATGGTGCTGTCCACGGCGGCGGTGGCTCTGTTCGGCACGCCGGGAGGCGACAATCTGCGCTTCAATGCCGGTGGCGTGTTCGTTGCGGTGCTGGCGATGGCAGCGTTGATGCGCAAGGTGTTCTGGCGCCAGGAATGGATGGCGCCGGCGGTCTACAGTTGGCAACTCAAGCGCAGCCTGATGAGCGTTACCAATGTCATGCATCATGTAACGACGGCCGTGGAAAAGGGCGATTCGGTTGCGATGAAGCTGTTGCGTTTCTACCATTTGGGGTTGAACCAGATGCATCAACTCGATGGCAACTCCAGCGACCACGGCCAGTTGCTCCGCGAAATGGATCAGCACAAGGAACGAATGCAAGCGCTGGGCATCGACACCGAACAGACGCGGCTGGATCCGGCGTGGCTGGAGGCGGTAAAGCAGGCGTCGCGCTAACATCATTGCGAGCCTGTATCAGGCATAGTGCAAAAGAGGCGATCAGGAAGTATCGCCCTGTCACAGACAATCAGGGAGCACCATGGGACATCCATCGATCAACGATCATATTGAAATGCTCCGGCCAGCCGTGCCCCGGCTCAAGGTCCGCTCGGCGGTGATCCTGCTGCTCGCAGTGTGCCTGTCGATGGTGGCTATCGTGATCTGGGAAGCCTGGAGCTCGCGCCAGTACTACCTGCATGACAAGGAAGTGACGATGTCCAACCTTGCGCAGACCCTGGCATCGCAAGCGCAGGCAACGATCAAGCAGGCCGACACACTGTTGTTCACCCTGGTCGATCGGCTGGAGCACGAGGGTGTGGATCAATCCCGGCTGCCGGCATTGCTCAATGCCCAGCGCAGTGAGTTGAGTCAGCTCCATGGCGTGTTCGTTTTCGACGAAAAAGGGCAATGGATCGCCAATTCCAACGGCGCCGGCCAAACCGGCGTCAACAATTCCGACCGCGAATACTTCACCTTCCATCGCGATAACCCCAGTCGTGGGCCGCACATCGGGCCGTCGATCAAGAGCCGTTCGAGCGGTGAATGGATCATGACGGTTTCGCGCCGGGTCAATCATCCCGACGGCAGCTTTGCCGGGGTGGCGGTGGCGACGATTTACCTCAGCCATTTCCTGCAGCTCTACGACAGTATCGACATGGGCAGTAACGGCGTGATCAACCTGATCGCCGACAATGCCAGCATTGTCATTCGCAGACCCTTCAAGGAGGCGGACATCGGCACCAGCCTCGCCAAGAGCCCGTTGTTCACCCAGTTGTTGCCCAAGGGCGACGCGGGTACGGCGACGATCAGGTCGATCATCGACGGTGTCGAGCGGGTGATAGGGTATCGCCGGGTCGAGGGTTATCCGCTGATCGTTTTTACCGCGTTGAACAAGGATGAAGTGCTCGGCAGCTGGCGCAAGGAGACGCTGCTCAGCACCGGCATCGTCACGCTGTTGCTGGGTTTTCTCGGGGTATTGGGGTTTCGGCTTATCAAACTGATGAAACAGCAGAACCTGGTGCAGGTCGAGTTGCTGGACACCCAGGACAAGCTCCTGGAGGTCAATCGCAACCTCGAAGGCCTGGCCCTGAAGGACGCGCTGACGGGGCTGGCCAACCGCCGTCAGCTCGACGCTTTCATCGATGCCGAAATGGGCCGTGCCCGACGCAGCCAGTCCGAATTGGCGCTGTTGATGATTGATGTCGACCATTTCAAACCGTTCAACGACCGCTACGGCCACCTGGCCGGTGACGAGTGTTTGCGCAAGGTCAGTGCGATCATCACGGACAGCATCAAGCGTCCCGGTGACCTGGCCGCCCGCTATGGTGGCGAAGAGTTTGCCGTGGTGCTGCCCGGCAGCGACTATGTGGGGGCATTTCTGGTGGCGGAGAAAATCCGCCGTGCGGTACTGCAGGCCGACATTGCCCACAGTGACAGCCCGGAAGGCACCGTGACTGTCAGTGTCGGCGTCTGTGCCAGCAATGCCGCGTCCCCGGTCCGCCCCGAAGACCTGATTGGTGCGGCAGACAAGGCGCTGTACGTGGCCAAGGCCAGTGGGCGAAACATGAGCGTGATCGCCAACTGAACGTCGGGCGTCAGACAAACCGGTCCGTTCCCTGGACCAGTCGGGTAGCCAGGTACGATTTCTTCAGCTGCTCCAGCCACCAGCCCAGGGCGCGACCGTCATGGTCGCCACGCCAACCGGCATACAGGATGTTCGGCTCTCGCGGGTCGGCCATTGGCTTTTCAACCAGCGTGCCGTTTTTCAGCAGTGAGCCGGTTCCTTAGCAGCCAGCCCACCACCAGTGCATTGCACTTGGCGAGGATTTTTGCGCGCATTGTCCGCGCGGCCTTCGCGCAGGGCCTCCCCAGGCTCCTTTGAGCACTTCCTGGGTTATGCGCAGCGATACGCCGGATTGTGCAGTGCGTCGAGTTCGTCGATCACCGGAATCAAGGTCTCGAACTCCAGCAGTTCGTCGGTGACGATCCACAAGCGGCTCTCCCAGCCATAGGCGACTTGCTGGACCTGTTGGGTCGGGCGCGAGACGTCCTGCATCAGCCGCGCCGCTTAGTTGACCAGCAGCTCGCCTGCCGGGGTCAGTTGCAAACGGTAGCGGCGGCGGTCGACGGCGCTTTGCCCAGGTGTGCCGCCGCCCGCGACAGGTTGCCGGTTTCGCGGATGGCCTCGAGCAGCGCCGGGTCTTCTGTCGACAGCATGTGCAAAATTCTTGAGGGGCCATACGGTATCTACAGAAGAATATGCGTTCCCTGTGTTCCGTATGCGGCAATAAAGATCGCGACCATCCCCACAAGGGCCACTACGCGATTATTGCTGCAACCCGGTTGCCTGGTTACCGGTGCCTTCCTGGTTGAAGTTGGTGCTGTCGCCGACAAGTACGCCGGGTGGGATGGCAAGTAACTCATTCAATACCTGCTTGAAACTGACCAACAGGGCTTGCACACAATCTTCAGAAATGGCGTCACGGTAGTAGGAAAGACTTCCGACCAATCCGCTTTCGGTACGAAGTGTGTTAAGCGAAACATCGGTCTTGATCCCGCTGGATGGAACCCCGATACCGTGGAGCTGTGATGTGCCTAATTGGCGCTGCCGCGAGGGATAGTTATGGTGGTTATACCAATAGGGAAATCGGGAGCCGTAAGCGACAGCGCGGGGCGAGCAGTGCGCCTCAAAAATATGCGGCGGCAGCATGGCGTGGCCATAGGCATCCAACACGCAATGGTTGACCTGCTCCAGCAGCAACAGAGAAGGAGACCATTCACAAAGCCGGGGGCGAATCACCATGGGGTGAACAAAATACCCCACTACCGGCTCCAGGGCCGCGTCGGTCCGGTTGGCTACTGGAGAGCGTACGTAGAGGTCGATCGTGCCTGTGTTTCTGGCGAGAGAAACCAAGAACGCAGTGAGGATAACGGTATAAAGGCTGAAGCCTGTTCGGCTGCACAATTGCGCGATTGCGGGGTATTGCGCATCCAGGTTGAGCGGTAGAACGGCACTGCGATAGGTAAATTGCCGAGGCCGCTCAATAGCGCCGCGCAGTGGAAAGGGTTCGGGCAGTTGTTTCAGTGTCTCTTGCCAAAAATCGTTATGTCTATCCAGCAGGTTTTCAGCCAAACGTTGATGTTGGGCATCGGTATAATCTGCGTATTGCAGGCAGTATTTGGCTTTGTCAGGCACGCCGGTGGCGAGTAATGACTGATAGTGCGCGCAAAGCTGGTCCATCAGTACCGCACCTGACCAGCCATCGAATGCAATGTGATGGGCAGTGATGATCAGCACGTCGTCAGTCCCTTGGCATTCAAGGTAGGTTGCCCGGATCAACGGTGGATGTTTCAGGTCAAAAGCGGTCACTGTTTCTTCAGCGATCAGATCTGTCACGGTTCGGCTGATATCGCTTTCAAGCGCCAGGTTTATCAGGTGAAAAGGCAACGGGAACTCATCCAGGGCGTGTTGTGAACGACGCCACTGATCGTGAGCGTTGAATTCGAAACTGCAACGTAACGCCGGTTGCTGTTCAAGTACGGCGCCGAAGGCTTCGCGAACCCTGGCCACTGAACATTCGCCGCGAATGTAAAACGCCAGCACCACATTTTCCAGATAGGCTGGGGTTTCGTTGGGCTTTTCAAGGATCTCGCGTTGAGCCAGTCCGGGCGTATCTTCACCTTCTCGCTTGCGCCAGACGTGGGCGTCCAGCAATAGGCTGTTTTCACTACCCTGGCGTGCGCTGCCGTTGAGCAGCCTCGTCTGCTGAGCCAGCGTCGGATGGTCGAAAATATCTTTGGGGGGCAGGTCAACATTGAACAGGTTGGCAATTTTGCCAAGCAGCATCATGACCGACAGGGAAGTCGCGCCGCATTCAAAAAAATGGCTGTCGGCCGAGATGGCCTGGTGGTTGAGGATTTCTTTCCAGATAGCTCGTAATCGATCGAATGTCGAAGCGTCGCCAGTGACTGACGGTGTGGTGCGACTCATGATGCCCCCTTTGCAGTTTAAATTTTCCGTAATAGGGGGGGTACTGTTGACGATTGTAGATGGATTGTTAAGTCGGATTTTTCCTGCGTTTTCAGCTCCTTTTCCATTTATCGAGTGAGTCGGTTCCTACAAATTAATCACCCGATTCAACTCTTTGCTCTGGAAAGGGAGCGGCCGCAGACTGCGATCCTTCAGAGGCACTTCCATTTCCTGAACACTCGAAGATAAACCAGCACATTGAGTGCCAGTACCACAGCGGCCAGCCACAGTTGAATAGCCGGCGTCAGCCCCGCCGGGTAAATCACCGGCCAAATGTAATGCTCGATGAATCCTCCGCCATAGCCGGTTTGCCCGGCGTCATGGCGCATGCGGTTTTCCCAGTCGGTCAGCGGGCAGGGCAGGTGGAAGAACTCCACCGCCATACCCCACAGCGCGGCCGGTGGGTGCCACCAGATCAGGTGGCGCCATTTGAGCACCAGCAACCCGCCGAACAACACAAACACGATGAACAGCAAGTGAAACAGCATCAGCCCGTCGGCGGCGATTCGGTACAGCATGTCGGTGCCCCTGAAGGCTGAACGAATCGCTCCATGTTACTCGGGCCGCAGGCCGTTGCTCTATCGATTGTCGCGGCCCAATGCGCTGAGTACACCCTTCAAACGCTCGGTCATCGGTTCACTGCTGCGTTGCATGGGCGCGCGCAGTTCGTCACCGATCAAGCCTTGCAGGGCCAGTGCGGTTTTCACCGGGGCCGGGTTGGGCTCCAGGAACAGGCTGTTGATCAGTGGCAGCAAACGGAAAAACGTGGCGCGGCCTTCGGCCAATTGGTTGTCGCGGATTTGCCGGTGCAACTGCACGAACAGTTCGGGATGGACATGCGCCGACGCGGCAATCGCACCTTTGGCGCCCAGGCACAGGGCATTGAAGATCTGGTTGTCTTCGCCGCACAGCACGTCGACAAGGCCGCTGTTGAGCAAGGCGAGGGTGTTGGAAAAATTACCGCCGCAATCCTTGATGGCGACGATCCGCTCGTGGGCGACGATGTTGAGCAGGGTCGCCTGTTCGAAGGCCACGCCGGTACGGTATGGGATGTCGTAGAGAATCAGCGGTACGCTGGAGGCATCGGCGACCGTGCGGAAAAACGCTTCGAGGCCGGCCTGGGAAGGGCGGATGTAATACGGTGCCGGCACCAGCAGGCCAGCCACCGGGCGCTTGAGGATCTCGCTCTGGAACTGCAACAACTCGGTCAGGTTGTTACCGGCCAGGCCCATGACCACCTGTTGCGCCGGCGCCAGTTCCAGCACCGCATCGAGCACCGCCAGTTGCTCATGCTTGCCCATCGCCGCCGGTTCGCCGGTGGTGCCGCAAACGATGAGACCGTCGACACCTTTTTCCAGCAGATGGCTGACCAGCCGGCGCAAGCCGACAAAATCGATGGCGCCGTTGTGGAATGGTGTGACCAGTGGAACCCAGATACCTTGAAACGCTGACATGCACTTTCTCCTGATGGTTGACCGATTTCGTCACCGTCAGGGGCATGGAAGGAGAGTAAGCAAGGGGAGGGTGGTCCGTCGCGCTCAATGTCCTGTCAGCTCATCTGACGGGACAGCGCGCCCCGGTCACATGAGCGACTGTTTCTTCGATTTGAGGGCGTGCGCAACGCAACCTTGCGCCTTGGTAATCAAGCCAATGACGGAAGAGTCGAGATTGAAGGTTGCGGACATACTTGCTTACACCCTGAGTGAGGCGCTCAGTTTTAAAAGCCGGCGCGCCGTTTGTCAATCACGAAAATCGGCGTACTCGGCGCGCATTCGGCCATTGTGCTTGGCCTTGTACAGCAGATGATCGACCTGTTCGACGAATTCCAGGGCCGTCGCGTGCATCGACGCCAGGGTGGTGCCGACGCCGAGGCTGATACTCAGCAGCTTCGACACGTTCGAGAATTCATGGGGAATCTGCTGCTGGCGAATCAGGTGCAGGCACTTGTGCGCCACCAGACGCGCTGACTCGGCATCGGTTTCCGGCAGCAGCCAGACAAACTCTTCACCGCCGATCCGCGCAATGAAATCCCGTGGCCGGTTCGCCGCCAGAGACAAGGTTTGCGCGACGCGGCGCAGGCATTCGTCGCCCTTGATGTGGCCGTAATGGTCGTTGTACTGCTTGAAGTAGTCGATATCCAGCACGATCACCGACAATGGCAAGCCGGTGCGCTGGGCATTGTTCCACTCGCGCTCCAGCACGGTGTCGAACATGCGCCGGTTGGCGATGCCGGTCAGGCCGTCCTGGAAGGAATACTCTTCAAGCTGCTTTTGCAGGCGGATCAGGTGCTCTTCGGTTTTCTTGCGCTCGCTGATATCGAACATGAAACCTACCAGCGCCTCGACTTCGCCGTCCTTGCGCACCACATGCACCACATCGCGGATCCAGACGTACTCGCCGCTTTCGGTGAGTGCGCGATAGTCGGCCTCGTGATCGATACCGGCGCGCGATTGCGAGACGCAGAAGTCCATCACGTAGTCGCGGTCATCCGGATGCATGCGCTCGACCCAGTCATTGACCGACGCCCAGCTGTGCTGTTTCCAGCCCAGCAGTTCTTCGATCTGTGGCCCGATGTAGCTGAACGTCATGGTTTTCCAGTCGATGCGCCAGGGAATCGCCCGGGTCGATTCAAGCAGGGTTTTATAAACGTCGCTGTCGGTTTCCACTGAACTCATGAAGGGCCTGCCTCGATGAAAATGCAGGGCCATCATGTTGCTAGCACTTTGGCGAATCAAGCGGGCAGCCGATGAATGGCACGCCACGTATCAGTGAGCAAGATTGTTCAAGCCTTCGGCCGCGACTGCTGGCACAGTCTGGGGTCTATCCCTGTCTGTAGAACGTTATGTCCAACTCAATCATGCCGCGCAGTGCCTTTTTTCGCGGCGCAGCGGCGATCATGCCGTTGTCCCTGGCCACCGCGCCCTGGGGCTTGCTGGCCGGTTCCATGGCCATCGAAGCCAACCTCACGCCCCTGCAAGGCCAGGGCCTGTCGAGCATTGTGTTTGCCGGTGCCGCGCAACTGGTGGCCATCGGCATGCTCAAGGGCGGTGCCGGGATTTTTTCGATCTTGCTGACCACACTGCTGCTGACCTCCCAGCATTTGCTCTACGGGATGAGCATGCGCTCGGTGATTTCGCCATTGCCGGGGCGCTGGCGCGCGGGCCTGGGGTTCTTGCTCACCGATGAGTTGTTCGCCCTGACCAGCCAGCACGACAAACAGCAGTTCAACCGCTGGTACGCCCTGGGCGTGGGCCTGACGTTCTACATCGCCTGGAACCTGTTCACCCTGGCGGGCATTGTGCTCGGCAGCAGCATTCCCGGCCTTGAACACCTGGGCCTGGATTTCTCCATCGCGGCAACCTTCATCGCCCTGATCACCCCGGTGGTGCGCAATGTGCCGACCGTGGTGTGCGTGGCGGTGTCGCTGTTCTGCTCGGTGCTGTTCAGCTACTGGCAATGGGGCTCGGCGCTGGTGCTGTCGGGGCTGGCGGGCATGACCGCCGGGTTTGTCTGCAATAAATTCTACGGTGGACGCACATGATGGTCTGGGCAGTGATTATCGGAATGGGCGTGTTGGTGTTCCTCAACCGCTATGTTTTTCTGGAACCGCGACTGCCGCTACGCTTGAGCAGCAATGCCCGGCAGTTCCTCGGGTTTGCCGTACCGGGCATGTTGACTGCCATCTGCGGGCCGATTGTGTTCATGCCGGAAAAACAGCTGAATCTGCACTGGGACAATCCCTATCTGATCAGCTCGCTGGTGGCGGTCGGGCTGGTGCTCTACACGCGCAATACGTTGCTCAGCATGCTGTTGAGCATGGGCTTCTTCTTTTTGCTGCGCTGGTGGCTCTGAGCGGGGCAGGGGAACTGATCTAAGCTTAAGTTGATGACCGATCCCTTCAGGAAGAGAGGTGAACATGGCCAATGAACCCAAGCAACCGGACCCGGAAGAAGATGAGGACGAACCCACGGAAGAAGAGATTGAGCAGCAGAAACGTTCGGTACCGGACTGGAAGCATCCTGACGACGGTAAGGAACTGTCAGAGCCTGACCGCAAGTTCTGAGCAGCACGGGAATACAACGAAGCCCCGCCATTGAGCGTAATGCTGCTGTAGGAGCGAGCTTGCTCGCGATGGTCGTTAACGATTACGCGTGTTTACTGGCTAAACGCGGCGCTCTTGAGTCCATCACGAGCAAGCTCGCTCCTACAGCTGTTGATCGGTTCATGGGACTTCCTTGATCAGCGTGGCGCCCTGGTTCCTGACATTGCCAACGGCCCTGTCGACCTTGTACCACTCGAATACATCGCTGGCCTCGCCCTGGGATAACGCCATTTCCTCGGCTCGCTCCCTGGGCGTGGCCGGGTCCAGCCATTCCCGCGCCAGTTCGGGTGAGAACACCACCGGTCGGCGGTCATGCACGTCAAGCATGCCGCCCGAGCTGTCGGCCGTCAGAATGACGAAACCGTCGTGTTCCCTGTGGGGCGCTCCGCCGATGGGGTACTGGCCGATGGCCGCGCAGAAAACCGGGGCGCGGTCCCGTCGCCGAATCAGCCACGGTTGTTTGTTGGCCTCGCCGGTGTCGACCCATTCGAACCAGTTATCAATCGGGCAGATCGCGCGATGGGGCCAGATCGCCCGAAAGTACGGGCCGTGAGCGACTTTCTCGACCCGGGCATTGACCGGCTCCACGCGATCCGTCGCCCAGTGCGGTCGCCACCCCCAACGCACGGCATCGGCGTGCAGCCGCTCGTTCTCCAGGTGCAGCAGGGCGAGTTGCGTGGTGGGGGCGGCGTTGTAGTGCCCCAGGGGTTCGTTGCCGACGCGATTGATCAGCGCGTCGGGGATGCTCAGCACCGCTACGAAGTCGTGGATTCCACGGTATTGCGACAGTCGTCCGCACATGGCCTGACACTCCGGTTAAGACGCTCCGACCGAAGCTTTGAGTTTAGTTGCTCGTGGCGAAACGGGCCTGGCGAGCACCGGAACCAAACCCTGTGTACCCTATCCAACCTCGGCCCGTCGTCTCGATGCGGGCCGACGACGGATGAGCGGGCGAAGGATCCTTGCCCATTGAAGTATCGACCGTGATGGTCTGGCCCAAGGCAAAAGATGAAACGATTGTTCAAGTGTTTAACGGTGTGCGCCCTGGCAGTGGGTTTGTTCGGCTGTATCGCCGCACCCATCGAAATGACTCCGCGGACCGAGCAGCGTTTGCAGGCGCAACCCCCCATCCGGTTTCTGCTGACCTTCGATGACGGCCCCAGTGCATCGAGCTGGTGGAATCCGACCGTCACTGTATTGGAGAGCCTGGCGCAAAACCCGCTGCAATCGGACATCAAGGCCGTGTTCTTCGTGCAAACCCGCGCTCCGCGAGCCGGTGGCAGCGAATTGGGCCGGGACATCATGCGTCGTGAACATGCCGAAGGTCATATCCTGGGCTTTCATACGGCAACACCCCGGCACACCAATCATCGTTCCCTTGACCCACCCGTGTTGGAGCAGGCCCTCACCGATGGAAGCGCCGACATCGCTGCGATTACCGGCGCTGCGCCAACCCTGTTGCGCCCGCCATTCTGGAACTACGACAAACGCACCTTCGCCGCTTATCAGCGGCATGGCCTGCATGTACTGCTCACCGACTTGAGCGCCAATGACGGCAAGATCTGGGGCTTCAACGCCAGCCCCCGGCGCCGGTCGCACATGCTGCGCTCGATGTCCGAAGTTCGCGAGCGCATTGCCCGCGGCGAGTTGCCGGTGGTCGATGGCGTGATTCCGGTGGTGGTGACCTTCCACGACCTCAACCGCTATACCGCCCGGCATACCCGTGAATACCTGCAGATTCTGCTCGACAGCGCCCGGGAGACCGGGGTGAAAACCGCCGACAAGCCGTTTTACGACGATCAGGCTGCGTTACAGCGGGCGGCCATGGCGCGCACCGTGCGTGACGGTTCGCAGCCGGTCGAATTGCCGGGGTTCTGGAACTGGATCTGGGGCGGGAACACCCGTTAGACGCTTGCAGAAATGAGAACTGGATCGCACTCATTGCGAATTTCACGGGGCGGGTTGCGGGCTGCCACAGGTGATTATCGCCTGTTCTATTGCCTTACGCTGCTGGTGGCAGCAGCTCATCAATCATCCGCAAACAATGGTTCAACCCCGGCGATACATCGCCCACCCGTCGGCTGAGAATGATCGGCGAGGTGGCGTTGTCTTCCAGCAGCGGGGTGAAGCCGATGTCGTCGCGGTGCAGCAACTGCACCGAGGCCGGTACCAGCGTGACGCCGATTCCCGCCCCCACCAACCCGATCGCCGTTTGCAGCTCGTTGGTCCATTGCGCGACGTGGATGCTCACGCCGTAGGACTCGAACAGGGCAATCACATGGTCGGCGTAACTCGGCCTTGGATTGCCGGGGTACAGCACAAAGGGTTCCTTGGCCAGTTCCCGCAAACTGATGGGCCCTGCGAGCAACGGATGCCCGGCGGGCAGGGCGGCGACCAGGCGGTCTTCGGTGAGCACGGTCTGGACGATGGCCGGGTCGTCGATACGGATTCGACCGAAACCGATATCGATGCGCCCGGCCTTCAACGCCTGCACCTGTTGCAGGGTGGTCATTTCAGAAAGCCCCAGCTCCAGCTCCAGCGGCTCGCCACTGCGTAACCGGCGGATCAGTTCCGGCAGCACGCCATACAGTGTCGACGGCGCAAAGCCGATACCCAGCCAGGTTTTCTCACCCAACCCGATGCGCCGGGTGTTGTCGCAGACCTTGTTCAGTTGTTCGAGCAGGGCGGTGGAGTGCTCGTGGAAAAACCGCCCGGCGTCGGTCAACTTCAGCGGTCGGCCGCGCTCGAGCAGCATCACCCCCAGTTCGTCCTCCAGTTGCTGGATTTGCCGACTCAAGGGCGGCTGGGCGATGTGCAGCAACTCGGCCGCGCGGGTGAAGTTGAGGGTTTGAGCCAATACCTGGAAGTAACGCAGGTGCCGCAGTTCCATGGGGCCTCCAGTCAATCAGTTGCATACCTTTAAGGTATCAAGTCAGACCAATTCTATATTGGCTTCAGGAAAAAAGCCGTACGAGAATCGATTCCAGAACTTCAAGAACCTGACGGGTATCGAAATGCTTGCAACAGCCATTGAGTCGATCGAGACGATCATCGTCGATCTGCCGACCATCCGCCCGCACAAGCTGGCGATGCACACCATGCAGAACCAGACCCTGGTGATCATCCGCGTGCGTTGCGCCGACGGCATCGAAGGCATCGGCGAATCCACCACCATCGGTGGTCTGGCTTACGGCAATGAAAGCCCGGACAGCATCAAGACCAACATCGACACGCACTTCGCGCCACTGTTGATCGGCCAGGACAGCAACAACGTCAACGCGGCCATGTTGCGCCTGGAGCGCAGCATTCGTGGCAACACCTTCGCCAAATCCGGTATTGAAACCGCACTGCTCGATGCCTTGGGCAAACGCCTCGGCCTGCCGGTCAGCGAATTGCTTGGCGGTCGTGTTCGCGATGCGCTGCCGGTGGCCTGGACCCTGGCCAGCGGCGACACCGAGAAGGACATCGCCGAAGCGGAAAAAATGCTCGACCTGCGTCGCCACCGCATCTTCAAACTGAAGATCGGCGCCGGGGAGGTCAACCGCGACCTGGCCCACGTCATCGCCATCAAGAAGGCCCTGGGTGACCGCGCCAGCGTGCGGGTCGACGTCAATCAGGCCTGGGACGAAGCGGTGGCGCTGCGGGCCTGCCGGATCCTCGGCACCAACGGCATCGACCTGATCGAACAGCCGATCTCGCGCAACAACCGCGCCGGCATGGCTCGCCTCAACGCGATGAGCCCGGCGCCGATCATGGCCGACGAATCCATCGAATGCGTGGAAGATGCGTTCAACCTGGCCCGCGAAGGCGCAGCTTCGGTGTTCGCCCTGAAAATTGCCAAGAATGGTGGCCCACGTGCCGTATTGCGCACCGCCTCCATCGCTGAAGCGGCCGGTATTGCCCTGTACGGCGGCACCATGCTTGAAGGTGGCCTGGGCACCATGGCCTCGGCCCATGCCTTCGTCACCCTGAACAAGCTGGCGTGGGACACCGAACTGTTCGGCCCGTTGCTGCTGACCGAAGACATTCTCAGCGAACCGCTGGTGTATCGCGATTTTGAACTGCACGTGCCGAAAACGCCGGGCCTGGGCCTGAGCCTGGATGAAGAGCGCCTGGCGTTCTTCCGCCGCGACAAGACATCCACCGCCATTCATCAAGCCTGAGGAGAGCATTATGCTGTTCCACGTAAAAATGACCGTGAATCTGCCGGTCGACATGAATCCCGAAGCGGCAGCCAAACTCAAGGCTGACGAGAAAGCCCTGGCCCAGCGCCTGCAAGAGCAGGGCAAGTGGCGCCACCTGTGGCGCATCGCCGGGCACTACGCCAACTACAGCGTGTTCGATGTCGACAGCGTTCAGGAACTGCATGACCTGCTGATGCAATTACCGCTGTTCCCGTACATGGCCATCGAAATCGACGCGATGTGCCGGCATCCTTCTTCCATCCGTGACGATGACCGCTGAGCCCAGCCTGTTCAGCGCTACGCTAATAATTACAAGATGAGGAACCCTTCAAAATGAACGTCAAGATTTCCCACACTGCCGAAGTCCAGAAATTTCTCGAAGAGGCCAGCGGCCTGCTCAACGACGCCGGCAACCCACGGACCAAGGCATTGGTCTATCGCATCCTGCGTGATTCGGTGAACATCATCGAAGACCTGGCCGTGACCCCGGAAGAGTTCTGGAAAGCCGTCAACTACCTCAACGTGCTGGGCGCTCGCCAGGAAGCCGGGCTGGTGGTGGCCGGTCTCGGTCTGGAGCACTACCTCGACCTGCTGATGGACGCCGAAGACGAGCAGGCCGGCAAATCCGGTGGCACGCCGCGCACCATCGAAGGCCCGCTGTACGTGGCGGGTGCGCCGCTGTCGCAAGGCGAAGCGCGTCTGGACGACGGCGTCGATCCGGGTGTGACCCTGTTCATGCAAGGCCGCGTGTTCAACACCGCTGGCGAACCCCTGGCCGGTGCCGTGGTAGACGTCTGGCACGCCAATACCGGTGGCACCTACTCGTACTTCGACACCACGCAATCGGAATTCAACCTGCGTCGCCGTATCGTGACCGACGCCGAAGGCCGCTATCGTTTCCGCAGCATCGTGCCGTCGGGCTATGGCTGCCCACCGGACGGTCCGACCCAGCAACTGCTCGATCAACTGGGTCGTCATGGCCAGCGTCCGGCGCACGTGCACTTCTTCATTTCCGCGCCGGATCATCGCCACCTGACCACCCAGATCAACCTTGACGGCGATCAGTACCTGCATGACGATTTCGCCTACGCCACCCGTGACGAACTGATCGCCAAAATCACCTTCAGCGACGATCAGCAGCGCGCGGCGGCCCATGGTGTGAGCGGTCGCTTTGCCGAAATCGACTTCGATTTCACCCTGCAGTCGTCGGCTCAGCCTGAAGAACAGCAGCGCCACGAGCGGGTTCGCGCACTCGAGGACTGATTGTCCTGATTCCCTGTAGGAGCGAGCCTGCTCGCGATGGACGTTAACGATAACGCCGGGTGCCTGATTCCCCGCGGCGTCCTCAAGTCCATCGCGAGCAGGCTCGCTCCTACAGGTTTCATTGAGAATGCCCACAGGTCAGTCCACTGATACGCTACTGCAAATACTGCCTTAGAATGCCCCAACGCAACCTATAACAACAACGAGAGTGACCCGATGATGCAAGCTCAACTGTTGAGTCAGCGCAGCAGAGTGTTCGACCATGCCGACCCCTATGCGGTGTCGGGCTACGTCAATCAGCACGTCGGTAATCACTGCATTCTCATGCCCCGTGCCGGCAGCCCGCTGGCCAGTCTCGACCATCGCAAGTTCGCCAGCCTCGACCTGTGCCGCATCAGCTACGGTGCCAGTGTGCGGGTGACGTCCGGTGCGCTGGACAGCATCTATCACCTGCAAGTGCTGCTGCGCGGCAATTGCCTGTGGCGTGGCCACGGCCAGGAGCATTACTTCGCTCCCGGCGAATTGCTGCTGATCAATCCTGACGATCCGGTGGACCTGACGTACTCCGCCGATTGCGAAAAATTCATCCTCAAAGTCCCGACCCGCTTGTTTGAATCGGTCTGCGATGAGCAGCGCTGGCGCTATCCGGGGCAGGGCGTGCGGTTTCTGGAAAACCGTTATCAGCTCGATGAACTGGAAGGCTTCGTCAACCTGTTGGCGATGATCTGCCAGGAGGCCGAATCCACCGAGCAAATTCCCAGGGTCCAGGAGCATTACACGCAGATCATCGTCAGCAAGATGCTCAGCTTGATGAAAACCAACGTCAGCCGCCTCGAACTGGGCTCGCAGACGGCCACGTTCGAGGCGATTGCCGACTACATCGCCAATAACCTCAAGCGGGACATCGACAGCGAAGAGCTGGCGCGCCAGGCCCACATGAGCCTGCGCTCGTTGTACGGATTGTTCGAGCGAAATGCCGGCCTTACGCCGAAAAACTATCTACGCCAGAAACGCCTGGAACGCATCAACGCCTGCCTCAGCGATCCAACCTGCAACGTGCGCAACGTCACCGAAGTGGCAATGGATTACGGCTTCCTGCACCTGGGCCGGTTCTCCGACAGCTACCGCAAGCAGTTCGGTGAATTGCCGTCCGATACCCTCAAGCGTCGGCATTGAACCTTCAAGTTTGATGTTGTCTGGTCTGGCCCCATCGCGAGCAAGCTCGCTCCCACATTGGATCGCGTTACCCCTGTGGGAGCGAGCTTGCTCGCGATGGGGGCGGTACATCCAGCATTTATGTTGCCTGACACAACGCTGACTCACTGCACAAAACGGATAAAGGTCTGCACTGCGCGGATATTCCAGCCTGACCCCCCGTCCTAGCATGACCCCTGCCTGAACAATAACAATGGAGGCGGCGGCCATGACCCTGCGACCCGAATATTTGCATTCCCTGCTTGAAGACGATCCCGAGCAAGGCCTCTATCGCTGCAAGCGCGAGATGTTCACCGACCCCCGGTTGTTCGATCTGGAGATGGAACACATCTTCGAAGGCAACTGGCTGTATCTGGCCCACGAAAGCCAGATCCCCAACATCAACGATTTCTACACCACCACCATGGGGCGCCAGTCGATCTTCATCGCGCGCAACAAGGACGGTGTGCTCAATGCCTTTATCAACGCCTGCAGCCATCGCGGCGCGACCCTGTGCCGGCACAAGTCCGGCAACAAGAGCTCCTACACCTGCCCGTTCCACGGCTGGACCTTCAACAACTCCGGCAAGCTGCTCAAGGTCAAGGACCCGGCCAACGCCGGCTACCCGTCGAGCTTCAACTGCGAAGGTTCCCACGACCTGACCAAGGTTGCGCGGTTCGAGTCCTATCGCGGCTTCCTGTTCGGCAGCCTGAAAGCCGATGTGCTGCCACTGGTCGAACACCTGGGCGAGTCGGCGAAGATCATCGACATGATCGTCGACCAGTCCGCCGATGGCCTGGAGGTGCTGCGTGGCTCCTCCAGCTACATCTACGAAGGCAACTGGAAACTCACCGCCGAGAACGGCGCCGATGGCTACCACGTCAGCTCCGTGCACTGGAACTACGCGGCCACCCAGAACCAGCGCAAGCAGCGCGAAGCCGGCGACACCAACCCGACCATGAGCGCCGGCAGCTGGGCCAAGCAGGGCGGTGGTTTCTATTCCTTCGACAAGGGCCACATGCTGCTCTGGACCCGTTGGGCCAATCCCGAGGACCGTCCACTGTACGAGCGCCGCGATGAGCTGGCGCAAGACTTCGGCAAGGCCCGCGCCGACTGGATGATCGAGAACTCGCGCAACCTGTGCCTGTACCCGAACGTGTACCTGATGGACCAGTTCAGCTCGCAGATCCGCATTGCCCGGCCGATCTCGGTCAACCGCACGGAAATCACCATCTACTGCATCGCCCCCAAAGGCGAGAGCGACCACGCCCGTTCCAGCCGGATTCGCCAGTACGAGGATTTCTTCAACGTCAGCGGCATGGCCACGCCCGACGATCTGGAAGAGTTCCGCTCCTGTCAGACCAGCTACCAGGGCAGCGTCACCACCTGGAACGACATGTCCCGTGGCGCCGAACACTGGATCGAAGGTGCTGACGAGGCTGCAAAAGAAATCGACCTGCATCCGCTGCTCAGCGGCGTGCGCACCGAGGACGAAGGCCTGTTCGTGCTGCAACACAAGTACTGGCAGCAGACCATGCTCAAGGCATTGGCTGCCGAACAGTCGAAGCTGATCGCCGTGGAGGACGTGCAATGACCATTTCTTACGATGCCGTGCGCGATTTCCTCTACCGCGAGGCGCGCTACCTCGATGATCGTCAGTGGGACGAGTGGCTGGAGCTGTACGCCCCCGACGCGACATTCTGGATGCCGTCCTGGGACGATAACGACGAATTGACCGAAGACCCGCAGCGGGAAATCTCGCTGATCTGGTACGGCAACCGCACGGGCCTTGAAGACCGCGTCTTCCGCATCAAGACCGAGCGCTCCAGCGCCAGCGTGCCGGACACCCGCACCTCCCACAACATCAGCAACATCGAGCTGCTCGAACAGGCCGACGGACTGTGCAAGGTGCGCTTCAACTGGCACACCCTGAGTTTTCGCTACAAGACGGTCGACAGCTATTTCGGCAGCAGTTTCTACACCCTCGACGTGCGCGGTGAAAACCCGCTGATCCTGGCCAAGAAAGTGATTCTGAAGAACGATTACGTTCGCCAGGTCATCGATGTCTACCACTTGTGAGACTGCCGTCATGACCCATTCCATTGCGTTCAATTTTGAAGACGGCGTCACCCGGTTCATCGACGCCAACGTTGGCGAAACCGTGGCCGATGCCGCGTACCGCCAGGGCATCAACATCCCGCTGGACTGCCGCGACGGTGCTTGCGGTACCTGCAAGTGTTTTGCCGAAGCCGGCACCTACGATCTGGGCGAGGAGTACATCGAAGACGCCCTCAGCCCTGACGAGGCCGAGCAAGGCTTTGTCCTGACCTGCCAGATGCGTGCCCAGAGCGATTGCGTGGTGCGCGTACCGACGTCCTCGCAGGTTTGCCGCACCCGTCAGGCCAGCTACGACGCGACCATCAGTGCCGTGCGTCAACTGTCCGACAGCACCATCGCGCTGTCGATCAAGGGCGAATCCCTGAGCAAACTGGCGTTCCTGCCGGGGCAATACGTGAACCTGGGGATTCCCGGCAGCGAGCAGACCCGTGCCTATTCGTTCAGCTCGTTACAGCGCGACGGTGAGGTCAGTTTCCTGATCCGCAACGTGCCGGGTGGCCTGATGAGCAGCTTCCTCACCGGCATGGCCAAGGCCGGCGACTGCATGAGCCTGGCCGGTCCTTTGGGCAGCTTCTACCTGCGCGACATCCGTCGGCCGTTGTTGCTGCTGGCCGGTGGCACCGGGCTGGCGCCGTTCACCGCGATGCTGGAGAAGATCGCCGAGCAGGGCAGCGATCACCCGCTGCATCTGATCTACGGCGTGACCCACGATTTCGACCTGGTGGAACTCGACCGCCTCGAAGCCTTTGCCGCGCGCATCCCCAACTTCACCTTCAGCGCCTGCGTCGCCAGCCCCGAGAGCCAACACCCGCTCAAGGGCTATGTGACCCAGCACATCGAGCCCAGGCATTTGAACGATGGCGACGTCGACGTCTACCTGTGCGGCCCGCCGCCGATGGTCGAGGCCGTCAGCCGGTACATTGGCGAGCAAGGCATCAAGCCCGCGAATTTCTACTACGAAAAATTTGCTGCCAGCGCGGCTTGAGTCACGCACAAATACCCAATGTGGGAGCGAGCCTGCTCGCGAAGAGGCCGGAACATCCAGCATTGATATTGCCCGTGAGACCGCTTTCGCGAGCAAGCCCGCTCCCACAGTTGGTAGCAGTCGTACACAAATGCCGTGCGCGACACAGGACTCATGTGGGAGCGGGCTTGCTCGCGAAGAGGCAGGAACATTCAACATCGATGTTGCCCGTGACACCGCTTTCGCGAGCAAGCTCGCTCCCACAGTCGAACGGCAACCTTCTTCATGAGGTACACATGAACAGATTTCACGAAAAAGTCGCGCTGATCACCGGCGCAGCCCAAGGTATCGGGCGGCGGGTGGCCGAGCGTATGGCCGCCGAAGGGGCGAAGCTGATCCTGGTGGATCGCTCCGACCTGGTGTTCGAAGTCCAGCAACAGTTGGCGCCAACCACCCAGGTACTGGCCCTGACCGCCGACCTTGAGCAATATGAGGAATGCAGTCGGGTGATGCAAACCGCCGTCGAGCGCTTCAGTCGCCTCGATGTGCTGGTCAATAACGTCGGCGGGACGATCTGGGCCAAGCCGTTCGAGCACTATGAAGCGTCACAGATCGAGGCCGAGGTTCGCCGTTCGCTGTTCCCGACCTTGTGGTGTTGCCATGCCGCGCTGCCGTTCATGTTGCAGCAGGGCAGCGGTGCGATCGTCAACGTTTCCTCCATCGCTACCCGCAGCCTCAACCGCGTGCCCTACGGTGCGGCAAAGGGTGGGGTCAATGCCTTGACCGCTTGTCTGGCGTTCGAAACCGCCGGTCGCGGCGTGCGAGTCAATGCCACGGCGCCTGGTGGCACCGAAGCACCGCCGCGACGCATACCCCGCAATGGTGCCGAGCAGAGTGAGCAGGAAAAACTCTGGTACCAGCAGATCGTCGACCAGACCCTCGACAGCAGTTTGATGAAACGCTACGGCACCCTGGATGAGCAGGCGGGGGCTATTCTGTTTCTGGCCAGCGACGACGCGTCCTATATCACCGGCATGGTCATGCCCGTGGGCGGAGGCGATCAGGGCTGAGGCGAACGACAGACAACCCCATCGGCAAACGGAGTCATGGTGATGAGTGATAAACCCACGATCGTGCTGGTCCATGGTTTTTGGGGCGGTGCTGCCCACTGGAACAAGGTCATCGTTAAATTGGTCAGCCGGGGTGACACACGCATTCGTGCCGTCGAGTTGCCGCTGACTTCGCTGGCCGATGATGCCGAGCGTACGCGCAAGATGGTCGCCCAGGTGCCCGGTCCGGTGCTGCTGGTGGGGCATTCCTATGGCGGCGCGGTGATCACCGAAGCGGGTGATTTGCCGAATGTGGTGGGCCTGGTGTACATCGCCGCATTCGCACCGGACGCCGGTGAAAGCCCCGGTGGCATCACGCAAAGGCATCTGCCAGCGGCGGCGGCCAACCTGGCTCCCGACAGCGACGGATACCTGTGGGTCAAGCCTGAGCTCTACCACGAAAGCTTCTGTCAGGACCTGCCGGCGACCGAAGGGTTGGTCATGGGTATCACCCAGAAAGCGCCGCTGGCGAGTACCTTCGGTGACACCATTGGCACGGTGGCCTGGAAGAAAAAGCCATCGTGGTATCAGATTTCGACCGCAGACCGGATGATCGCGCCACAGAACCAGCAATGGATGGCCGCGCGACTCAACGCCCGGGAGATCCTGACCTTGAATGCCAGCCACGCGTCATTGGCGTCGATGCCCGCCGAAGTGGCGGCCTTGATCGACAGGGCTGCGACGGCGTTGGCCAAAGGCTAGGGCCTACAAGCGGCGCACAAAGGTGCTGACAATACTGCGCATGGCGTCGCTGATGTTCAGGTTGTGTAGCGCATCAAGCGGGTGCCAGATGCAATCGGTGATTTCGTTGAGCGGTCGCAATTGCTCCAGATTCAGCACCGACACCTCGAATACGTGGTGTCGGGTGCCGCCCGACTCCAGTTCCAGCACGTATATCAACTCGTCGACCCGCAGGCCGGTTTCCTCCAGCAGCTCGCGAACGGCGGCATCGGCTGCGCTTTCACCCCGTTCGAGCTTGCCGCCGGGCAGCGTCCAGCGTCCTCCTCGTTTGCGTACCAGCAGTACATGCCTGTCCTGCTCGCAGATGATCGTTGCGCGTACTTTCATTGATTACCTAATGGCCTGTTGAGATGGAACAGGCATTGAAATGCAGCATTCGGGCCAGGGTCGATTGAGCACTTTACGAGTAATTCGAGGGGGCAATGCGAGGAAAAGTGCAATCGATTTCGGGAATTTCCATGGCGACGTCTGGTCGGTATTTTGGACAAGGGTGGGTGTAAGGTAGGCAAGTCAACCTGAGATCACTGCCCGAGAGGAGGTGACTATGAGCGTTCCTATGTTGAACAAGATGCACATGAATGGTTATGACGTACTCAGCGTGAACAACGGCCCCTGGCGGGTATGTACCCAGGGTGACCGGCTTGGCTCGTTTGCCAGTCGGGAAGAAGCGCTGGCATTTGCCGCATCGCTGCCCGGCTACAGGGCACGTGCTGGCAGGCCTGCGGGAAAATGACCCCCCCTGTAGGAGCGAGCTTGCTCGCGATGGTCGCTAACGATAACGCGTGTTTCCTGGCTAAACCCGCCGCGCTTGAGTCCATCGCGAGCAAGCTCGCTCCTACAGCCTGCAAAATCCTCAAGGGCGCTAGTAGCCGCCGCCTCCGCTGGGGCGGGAGGGTTCCCTGGCCTTTTGCTGCGTGTGGCTCCACTCCGCGCAGGTCATGAAGCTCTTGTGGTCGACCATGCCGCGGCCGTCGAAACTGACGTTGTACGGCTGCTGATGGTCGGCATGAGTCAGTTTGTAGTCAAAGCACGTACCGGGTTCGACGCTACGATTGCTGACCGCCAGCGGCTGGCCGCCGATTTGCCGGACTTGCTCCTGGGTCATGCCGGTGTCGACTTTCGCGACCAGCGGTTGATCCTTGTAGATCGAGTTGGTGCTGCAGCCTGCCAACGCGGTCAGTACGACGACCAGCGTGAATAGAGGTCTGTTCATGGCAGCGCTCCCGCTATTGAGCCTTGTTGCGGCTAATGACCTTGGCCTTCACTTCCTCGGCGTAGCCGGACAGCTTTTCTTCATCGCCCTGAAATAAAGAACACAGTCTTTGAACGGCTTGCGCGTCGACTTCGCTCCCGAGCAGGCGCAATTGCTGCTCGATGCGCAACAGCTCGACGGCCGACCAGCGCAAATCTGACGCAAGCCCTTGCAGATCGCGCCGAAGTTCCTGTTCCGATTTGTTAAGCCACATGATGACCTCCTGAACTTTGCACACCAAAATTTTAGACCTGTTTACCGCGCCGTATGTTGTGTTCGTCTGAGTTAGCGGGGTTTCCTTTGGTCGGGAAAACTACAGCGAACGAAAAAATAAGCTGTCCTACTCAAATGCCGATTGTTCCTGCGGGGGCGACGTGAAATGACCACAACCGATGATTTCAGGGCCATGGCCCAGGAATTGATCGCTGACCTGGAGGCGGCGACCAACCATGACGCCTGCGAAAGATGGATGGATTATCTGAATTCAAGGAACTAACCGGGCCAAGCGATATCAATGACAGTCGCTGAATCGTTGGGGATGGCTGTAGGGACGACGGCGAGCTACATTTTCTTATTTCAAATTAAAGGAAACAGCATGCGGATGTTGATGGGGGGAGTCGTGTTGGCATTGCTGGGCGGGTGCTCGTTGCCGGCTTCGTTGGTACCGGGTGAGCCGAATGTCAGCAAGCACAGCGAGAAGACGCCAAAAGAGTATGCGGCGTGCGTGTTGCCTGCCTGGCAAAAGGAAGTATCGAATACGACCCAGGTTTCGATATCCAACGGATTCCGCATCACCGCGCCCAGCGTGATCACGGCCGACGAAGTGCTGGATATCGTGAAGTACAAGGAAGGCAGCCGGGTTTCGCTGTATCAGGGGCCACCTTGGGCCAAGTCCGGCGACCTGCGCAAAATCGTGCGCGACTGTTTGTAAGCGCGGGAGACCGAAAATCGGTCAGCGACCGATGTTCGCCTGAATCCAGAAAAAACCGGATGTCTGGTGCGCATCCGGTTTTTTTTGTGTGGATCAGTCTGAAAGGTTGGTCGTCGGGATGATTTGCTCACTGGCCTGGGTGGCACTTTTGCGTTCCCGGCGCTCGTTCATCCAGCTTTCCACTTTGACGCCGAACTCTGGCGGGGCCTTGCGCCCGAATTTCCTGGCGATGTCGAGGATGGTTTGTTGCGCGAGGGCCTCTTCCATGCGTTTTTGCGCAACCATCATCGCGCCATTGATCGCGCACAGACCCTCCAGTGCCCACTCAGGCGGGGCGCCGTCAAACACGGCGCAACGACCACGGATCTCCCGACAATCGAAAATCGACTTGCGGCCGTCGATGGCATTGACGATATCCAGCAAGGTGATTTCGTCAGCGGGCCGGGCCAGCTTGAAGCCACCGCGCACGCCTTCGGTGGCGACCACCAGTTTGGCCTTGGCCAGCTTGGTGAAGATTTTCGCCAGATAGTCCTGAGGGACGCCTTGCAGATCGGCAAGGTCGCGCACGCTCGCTTCGCGCGAGTCGCCGCCATTACCCACCAGAAAAAGCAGGCAGTGGATGCCGTATTCGACACCCGCGCTGTAAAGAGACATGCAAATCTCCGACTGAATTAGTCGCAAATTCTAACAGCCGAAAGCAAGCAAGGCAACGAATCCCTTCTCGTTGAATCTTTTTTCATGACAGCAAAACACTCCTGTGATGCGCTGATTACACGGGGCTCAGGTCATGGGTCGCGTTTTTCGGTGGCAGCCCTCGATAAAAACCTGTTGCAGGATCTAACTAGGATTAATACAGTCGTAGTTGCTCGGTCGCAGTGGCAGGCGCTTATCTGGGTACAAGCCCGCGTCGGTCCTTAAACCGCTCAACGATTTTCAACACTTGGTCATTCCCCCCAGGAGTCAAAAAATGAAACAGCACATTCTGGTGATCGGCGCAGGTTTCGGTGGCATGTGGACCGCATTGAGTGCCACGCGCCTGTTCGACATTCACGGCCACAACGATGTTGAAGTGACCGTGCTGGCGCCTCAGGCCGAACTCCGCGTGCGTCCGCGCTTCTACGAACCGAATGCCCATCAACTGGCCGCGCCGATTGGCGATCTGTTTGATGCTGTAGGGGTCAAGTTCATCAAGGGCGCGGCGCAGACCATCAACGTCGAGCAAAAGCAGGTCGGCTATGTCGATGCCGCAGGGACCCGACAAGTCTGCAGCTACGACAAACTTGTTCTGGCTACCGGCAGTCGTCTGGCTTCGTCGAGCACTCCGGGCGTGGCCGAACATGCCTTCGACGTCGATCAGATCGAGCAGGCCGTTCGCCTGGAAAACCATCTCAAGGCGCTGGCCAGCCAGCCCGAAAGCAAGGCGCGCAACACGGTGGTGGTGGCCGGTGGCGGTTTCACCGGGATCGAAACGGCGACTGAAATGCCGACTCGCCTGCGGGCCATCTTCGGCGACCGTGCCGACATCAATGTGATCATCGTGGACCGCGGCGATAAAGTGGGCGGCTCGATGGGTGAGGAAATCGCCGAATCGATCGTCGAAGCCAGCGTGGCGACCGGCGTGCAATGGCACTTGAAAGCTTCGGTTGTGTCGGTCGATGCCGACGGTGTCACCCTGTCCGACGGGGCGCGCATCGATGCAAAAACCGTGGTCTGGACCACCGGCGTTCGCGCCAGCTCCCTGACCGAGCAGATTCCCGCCGAACGTGATCACCTGGGCCGTCTGCATGTCGACGCGCACCTGAAAGTCATTGGCCAGAACGACATCTTCGCTACCGGCGACGTCGCCTATGCGGCCAGTGACGAGATCGGCAACTACGCCTTGATGACCTGTCAGCATGCTATTTCGCTGGGCCGCCATGCCGGCAACAATGTCGCCGCGCAGCTTCTCGGTGTCGACCCGACGCCGTACAGCCAACCGAAATACGTGACCTGCCTCGATCTGGGCGCTTGGGGCGCGGTGTACACCGAGGGTTGGGATCGTCAGGTCAAGTTGGTCAAGCACGAAGCCAAGGCATTGAAGACTCAGATCAACACCCAGTGGATCTACCCACCGGCGGCTGATCGCGCCTCGGCGCTGGCTTCGGCGGATCCGATGATTCCCGTGGCCTGATTGATTCGAACGTCACGTCTGAATAAAAACATCCCGCTCGGGTTCGCCTGAGCGGGATTTTTTACGCGTTGATTGCTTGTGTGAAATTTACCGTGTATTTTTTCATGAAATTAAAAATATAAAATTTCACGAGGCCGTATGTTTCAGCAATCCACGCAACATGTCGCCAGTTACTACGCCCATACCTGCGCCGATCGTCTGGTCAATCGAGCTGCACTGGAAGGTGAACAAGACACCGAAGTGCTGATCATCGGGGCCGGATTCAGTGGATTGCACACGGCTTTGCGTCTGGCGCTGGCCGGCAAGCGCGTGACCTTGCTCGAAGCCAGCCGGGTGGCCTGGGCCGCGTCCGGGCGTAATGGCGGTCAGGCGATTCTCGGCTGGTCGTGCGACATGCCACCGCTGGAAGCGGCGCTGGGTTACGAACGGGCGCGGCGCTTGTGGGACGGCATGCGCTGGGCCGCGCGCGAGCTGCGTGACTTGCCCGGCCGCCATGAGTTCGATTGCGACTATCGCGCCGGTCATCTCTGGACCTCGGTGATGCCCCGTCGGGTAGGCCTGCTGACCGAGTGGCAACACGAGGCCAGCCACAAGTGGGGCCACGACAAACTGCAATTTATCGAGCGCAGCGATTTGCCGCAGTGGGTTGCCAGTGAGCGTTATCAGGCCGGCCTGTTCGATCCCGAGGGCGGGCATCTGAATCCGCTGAAACTGGCCTTGGGTCTTGCGGATGCAATCGAGCGGGCCGGTGGCCGCATCCACGAGCAAAGCAAGGCGCTGAGCTATGGCGAGGAGGGCGACGGGTTTGTGGTGACCACCGAACGTGGTCGTATTCGCGCCGATGTACTGGTGCTGGCATGCAACGCTTACCTCGATCGACTCGACCCGCAACTGGCGAGTTGCGTGTTGCCGGTCGGGACCTATCAGGTCGCGACCGCGCCACTCACCAAGGAGCAAGCCACCGCGCTACTGCCGAGCAACGTGTGCGTGACCGACAACCAGTTCGTGCTCGATTATTTTCGCCGCACCCCGGATAACCGCCTGCTGTTCGGCGGCGGTTGCACTTACCTGGGCGGCATGCCCAAGGACATCGCCGCCGCGACCCGGCCGTTCCTGGAGCGCGTGTTCCCGCAACTCACCGGCGTCGATCTGGAGTTTGCCTGGGGTGGCCACATCGACCTGACCCTCAAGCGCACACCGGATATCGGCCGCCGTGGCGATCTGTACTGGATGCAGGGGTATTCCGGGCATGGCGTGCTGCCGACACTGGCTGCGGCGAGGGCGGTGTCCGACGCGGTACTCGGTCAGCCCGACGAGCTGTCCCTGTACCAGGGCCTGAACAACGGCAGTTTTCCCGGCGGCAAATACCTGGCCGCGCCGCTGGAAGCCATCGGCAAGGCCTGGTATCGACTGCGCGACAGCATTTGAAGCGACAATTTCTGGAAGCCTCTAGATGGACATGCAAGAAGAAATCTCGGCGCTGGCGATCCTGATCCAGGACCTGCGCAAACACAAGAAGTACACCCTGAAGGAACTGGCGGACAAAATCGGCCGCTCCGTGGGTTTTCTGTCCCAGGTCGAGCGCGGTCTGTCGCGCCCGACGGTGGCGGACCTGACCGCCATCAGCGAAACCCTTGGGGTGCCGACCACCTATTTCTACAGCCTGCCCAAACCCATGGCCTTGTCCTGGGTTACCCGCCCGGACGAGCGCCGCACGCTGTACTACGCCGACGGCATCACCGACATCCTCGTTTCGCCGAAAATGCGCGCGTCGTTCTCGATGCTCGAAAGCCAGCTCGAACCCGGTGCCAGCAGCGGTGACCGGCACATGAAGGACAGCTCCGAGCAGGGCGGTTATGTCCTGGAAGGGGAACTGACCCTGTGGCTCGACGACAACGAACCGGTGACCCTGCATCCCGGCGACAGCTTTCAACTGGCCAGCCATGCGCACTGCCGCTACGGCAACCTGTCCGACCAACTGACCCGCGTGCTTTGGGTTTACACCTGATAACAACAAGGAACAAAACGATGGATGCTGTGTGCTCTGAACTGCTGGCCGAGGTTCGCAACTTCCGCCACTGCAACCCCGAAGTGCGCTACGTCGACCTGATCTCCCTGGACATTCCGGGGCATTTCTACGGCAAGCGCTACCCGATCGAGATGCTGGAAAAAGTCGCTGCCGGCAGTGCATTGAAGCTGCCGCAGAACTGCGTGCTGCTCGGCACCCAGGGTGGGCTGTTCAAGATCGGCGATTACTGCTTCAACGATGGTGATCCGGACGCGCTGCGCCGTTTGGTGCCCGGCACGCTGAAACTGGTGAGCTGGGAAAAGCAGCCCTTGGGCCAGATGCTGATCACCTCCGACGGCACCGAAAAACCCATCGAGTTCGAACCCCGTGAAGTGCTGGCGCGGGTGCTGGACCGTCTGCACCGCAAAGGCATTTTCCCGGTGGTGGCCTTCGAGCTGGAGTTTTACCTGTTCGACAGCCGCTTGAAGGACGGCTTGCCGCAATTTCCCCGTGATGAGTTGACCGGCGATGCCGACGATCAGCCGAACATGCACATCGAGCGCTTGTCGCGCTTCGCCCCGGTGCTCGATGAAATGGTCGAGACGGCACGAGCCCAAGGCGTCGATGCCACGGTGATCACCGCCGAACTCGGCCCGGGCCAGTTCGAAATCAACTTCGGCCATTGCGATGACGGCCTGCGCGCCGCCGACTGGGCGGCCCTGTTCTGCCGCAGCACCCGGGGCGTGGCGCTCAAGCACAACCTGCGCGCCAGCTTCATGGCCAAACCTTACTTGCAACACCCCGGCAGCGGCATGCACGTGCATGTCAGCCTGTATGACCAGGCCGGCAACAACCTGCTGGCGGCGAACGGCCAGCGGGCGCTGCGCCATGCGGTGGCCGGTTGTCTGGATGTGTTGCCGCACTGCATGCCGATTTTTGCCCCGAACCACAATGCCATGCGCCGCCTGAGCGCCACGGTGAACGTCGCGTCCCGCGCCAGTTGGGGCTTCGAGGATCGCGATGCCTGCTTGCGTATTCCGGAGTCGGACATCAAGAACCTGCGCATTGAACATCGTCTGGCCGGCGCCGATGCCAACCCTTATCTGGCGTTGGCGGCGATTCTGGTGGGGTTGGAGCAAGGCCTGGAAGGGGAGCGCGAGCCGATTGCACCGCTCAACGAAGACCGCGGCAGTGGCATCGATTTTCCATTGGAAATGCTCGAAGCGGTGCAGTCCATGCAAAATCATGCAGTGCTGCGCGAAGGCTTGGGGGCGGAGTTCGTGGACGTCTACTGCGAAAACAAGCGTCAGGATCATCTGGCATTTCTGCATGACATCAGCGCGCGGGAGTATCGCTGGTTCCTGTAGTCACCCTTAAAAAATATGTGGATATTTAATGGGTTAGAGCGTTTAGTAACTGGATGGTGAATAAAAATATCTTGTTACAGGCCGAAATATTCCGTAATATCCGCGCCGCGTTCACCACCACGGTTTATGCATTTTTAAATCCCAGGCGTCCATCAGCTGCCTGGGATTTTTTTTGCCTGAAATTTAGTCGGCCGCTGACTCCATCATCGGCGCTCGCTTGCCGAGCTTCATCAGCCAGTAATAACTCAGCGCCGGCACCAGCAACCCGACGATCCACGCCAGGTCCACCCCGTCCAGCGCAGTGGCCACAGGGCCGACATACAGCGTGGTGTTCATGAACGGAATTTCCAGGGCAATCGCCAGCAGGAAACTGCCGCAGGCAATCCGGTTGACCCGCCCGTAGATCCCGTTCAGGTCGAAGATGTCGTCAATCCGGTACTGGCCTTTGCGCAGGCAGTAGTAGTCCACCAGATTGATCGCCGTCCATGGGATCAGGAAGTAGCTCATGAAGAAGATGAAGTTGAGGAAGAAGCTGATGAAGTCGTCCTGACTGATGGTGCACAGGGCCGTGGCCACCAGGCTGATCAGCAGCATGAACACACAGCGTACCCGCGGGGTCACCTTGAGCCGGGCGAAAGGTTCGATCACGGTGATGGTCGACATGAACGCGCCGTACAGGTTGAACACGTTGATCGACACCTGGCCGTAGACGATGAAGGCAAACAGCAGCACCGCGCCAGCGCCGAACAGGCCGGCGACATGCCCGCCGACGTTGCTGGAAAAGTCGCCGATGCCGACGCTCAGGATTGCCCCGAGAATCATCATCCACGCGCCGCCGCTGACCGTGCCGGCGTAGCTGTACCAGAACACCTGGGCGGCGGGCGTGCTGCTCGGCAGGTAGCGCGAATAGTCGGCGACATAAGGTGCATAGGACAGTTGCCAGGTCACGGCAATGCTCACCGCCACCAGGAACTTCGACAGCGAGAAGCCTGTTGGCAGCCATTGTTCGGCCGGGATCGGCAACTGCAAGGCGAGCACCGTGGCGGCCACGAACACCACCAGCGACAGAATCGACAGCAGCTTCTGCAAGCGGTGAATCAATCGATAGCCATAGAGCGCGACGACGAAGCACAACGCGCCGATCAGGTAGATATTGCCGGACATCGGCAGTGGGCTGACGGACTCCAGCGCCTGGGCCGCGAGCAAGGTGTTGCTGACAAAGAAACCCAGGTAGATCAGCATCACGAACAGCAGCGGCAACACCGCCCCCAACACGCCGAATTGCGCCCGGCTCTGGATCATTTGCGGAATGCCCAGCTTCGGTCCCTGGGCCGAGTGGGAGGCCATGAAAATCGCCCCCAGCAACGAGCCGATGATGATCGCCAGCGCACTCCAGAACAGGTTGAGTCCCATCACCACCGGCAACACGCCGGATGCAATGGTGGTGATGTTCATGTTGGCGCCGAACCAGATGTAGAACAGCGAGCCCGGCTTGCCGTGACGTTCGGTTTCGGGGATGAAATCGATGCTTCTTTTTTCGACTTGCATGGCGATCACTCCTGAGTCCGGACGAGGTGGGATTGCAGACGGGCGATGGTGCTTTGCAGCTCATGGGGTTGGTGGGCAAACAGGTCCGGCTGCTCGGGGATCAGGCTGATGTGATCGAGCTGTTGCAGGGCGCGCTGGCACTCGGTCGTGGTGAGGATTTCCAGCGCGTAGACCCAGTTGGCCATGATCAGCAGGGCCGAGTAATGCCCGGCCTCGGTGGTCGTGGTGCAAGCATCGCTGACCAGGCGCACGCGATAACCCAGGGCGAAGGCATCGAACACGCTGGTCAGCACGCAGACGTCGGTCAACACGCCGCAGACGATCAGCGTGTCGACCTCCATTGCCTTGAGTCGGGCATCGAGGTCGGTGCGGTGGAAGGCACTGTAACGGCCCTTGTCGATGATCAATTCACCGGACTGCGGCGTCAGCGACTCGATGATTTCCACTTGGCGGGTGCCGGCGCGGTAACTGCCGGGGCCACCGTCGGCGGCCAGAGGTTCGCCGTGGGGCAGGTCACTGCCGTCGGCCTGATTGATGTGGCGGGTATAGATGACAGGCATCCGCTGATGGCGGGCGGTATCGAGCAGGGTGGCGGTATTGGTAGCCACTGTGTCGAAGTTTTCCAGGACGAAGCCGTCCTCCTGCTGCATGTCGATGATCAACAGCGCGTTGTTATTGTTCATTGGGCAAACCTGATCAAGACGAAACACGATGCACCGTACGCGCCATGCAATGGCGAGACGCGGGGTGCGTGATTGGCTGTTCGGGTGGGCTCAGTGAACTATTTGCCAGAAACCGTTCTGCTTGGCCGAAACGCTGGCGCGCAGGCGCTTGAAATGCAGGTGCGAAGCGGTCCATTCACCGCGCAGGTAAGCCCGCGCGGCGCCGGAGGGAAGGGCGAGTGATGGGAGGTGACCAGTCATCATTGGAATCGACCCATGTAGGAGCGAGCCTGCTCGCGAAAAACTCTAGACAACGCGGTGTTTCAGATGGCCCGCGTTATCGTTGGCGTCCATCGCGAGCAAGCTCGCTCCCACAGTTGAGGTGTGCTGACCCCCGGCTTCGCGTCCGGGGAGCAGGGCGGCGCAATCAGCGGAACGCTGGCACCACATGCTTGATGAACAGCTCCAGGGATTTTTTCTTTTCCGCGTGGGGCAGGCTGTTATCGCACCAGAAGCTGAATTCGTCGACCCCCAGTTCCTGGTAGTACTTGATGCGCGGAATGATTTCTTCCGGGGTACCGATCATGGCGGTCTTGTGCAGGCTTTCCAGTTCGAACTCAGGGCGACCGGCGAATTTTTCTTCCGGGCTCGGCGCGAGGAAGCCGTTGACCGGGGTGGTCTTGTTGCCGAACCAGGCATCGAAGGTGCGATAGAACCTGGAGATTGCCTTGGCCCCGACTTCCCAGCCTTGAGGATCGTCGGCGGTGTGCACGTGGGTGTGACGCAGTACCATCAGTTGCGGTCGCGGCACGCCGGGGTTGTTGTCGAGCGCGGCCTGGAATTTGTTCTTCAGGTCGAGGACTTCCTCGTCGCCTTTCATCAACGGCGTGACCATGACGTTGCAACCGTTGGCCACGGCGAAGTTGTGCGAGTCCGGGTCGCGGGCGGCGATCCACATCGGCGGGTTCGGCTGCTGGATCGGCTTGGGTACGCTGGTGGAGGTCGGGAATTTCCAGATGTCGCCGTCATGGGCGTAGTCACCGTTCCACAATGCCCGCACCACCGGAACCATTTCCCGCAACGCCTGGCCGCCGGAGGAGGCCGGCATGCCGCCGGCCATGCGGTCGAACTCGATCTGGTAGGCACCACGGGCCAGGCCGACTTCCATGCGTCCGTTGCTGATCACATCGAGCAACGCGCATTCACCGGCTACCCGCAGCGGATGCCAGAACGGCGCGATGATGGTGCCGGCACCCAGGTGAATGGTGGTGGTCTTGCCCGCCAGGTAAGCCAGCAGCGGCATCGGGCTTGGCGAGATGGTGTATTCCATGGAGTGGTGTTCACCGATCCACACGGTGCTGAAACCACCGGCCTCGGCCATCAGCGTCAGTTCGGTCAGGTCTTCGAACAACTGGCGGTGGCTGACGCTTTCGTCCCAACGTTCCATGTGTACGAACAGGGAAAACTTCATGACGCTTACCTCGGATCTATTGTTGTCGGCCAGTCGATCGCGGGCCTGTTGATTATTGGTATACCATAATACGAAATCTGTGCAAATGTTTCTCACTGGTCAGTGAGCAACCTGTGGGAGCGGGCTTGCTCGCGAAAGCGGTATGCCTGACAACATTGATGTTGGGTGTGCCGGCCTCTTCGCGAGCAAGCCCGCTCCCACAAGGGGATCAGGCCAGGACCGGCAACGCGCCCATCTTGCCGTGGCAATACACCAGTGGCCCGCTGCTCTGGCGGGGCACGATCAGGTTTTTCACCGCGCCGACCATGATGGCGTGGTCACCACCTTCATATTCGCGCCACAGCTCACATTCGATGACCGCCGTGGCATTGGCCAGAATCGGGTTGCCCAGCTCGCTCAACGTCCACTCGATCCCCTGGGCCTTGTCCTTGCCTTTGCGCGCGAAGGCATAGGCTTCGCTTTGCTGGCCGCCGGAAAGCACGTGGATGGCAAAACGTTTGTTCTTGATCAGGACCGGGTAGGAGTCGGAGCTGTAATTGGGGCAGAACAGCACCAGAGCCGGGTCCATCGACAACGAACTGAAGGCGCTGGCGGTCAGGCCGACGATTTGCCCGTCGTCATCCAGGGTGGTGATCACGGTCACTCCGGACGGGAACGAACCCATGACTTGTTTGTAGATGGCGGCATCGATCATTGGACGGTCCTCGGGTGGTGTGACGCGTTTTTATGTGTTTATAGGTCTGATGGTATACCGTAATACATCGATTGCAAGGTCTTTTTAGGTGAACCGATAAACGTAAGGCTTTTGTCTGGAACCCAATGATTGCTGGGCTTTAAGCTAGCAAACGCTGGCGTGGATCGGGCAGGATGCCGGCTCAGATGCTTGTTCAAAGACCGGATCAGTCTTGTTTAAAGTTTGGAATACCATAATATGGTCCGCATCTGAGGGGCGGCCAGAGAGTCCCCCCGGTTTGGCTTCATACAAAGATAAGAACAGACAAACTCGAGTTCATGCACATGTCCCAGATGTCCCGGCAAGATCCGTTGATCGAGAACCATACGGTCGACTACGTTCCACTCGCAGAGCGCCACGGGAAGGCCCGCGATCTCTTCACCCTGTGGTTCAGCACCAACATCGCGCCACTGCCCATCGTCACCGGCGCCATGGTGGTCCAGGTGTTCCACCTCAACCTGTTCTGGGGGTTGCTGGCGATTGCCCTCGGGCACATGGTCGGCGGTGTAGTGATTGCGCTGGCGTCGGCCCAGGGACCGTGCATGGGCATCCCGCAGATGGTGCAGAGCCGTGGTCAGTTCGGCCGCTATGGCGCGCTGTTGATCGTGTTCTTCGCGGCATTGATCTACATCGGTTTCTTCATTTCCAACATCGTGCTGGCAGGCAAATCGATTGTCGGCATTGCACCGTCGGTTCCGGTGCCGGCCAGCATTCTCATCGGCGCCCTCAGCGCCACGGCCATCGGGGTGATCGGTTATCGCTTCATCCATACCCTGAACCGCATCGGCACCTGGGTGATGGGCAGTGCCTTGCTCGCCGGTTTCCTCTATATCTTCGCCCATGATCTGCCGGCGGACTTCTTCACCCGCGGCGGATTCAACCTGTCCGGCTGGCTGGCCACGGTGTCGCTGGGCATCATCTGGCAGATCAGCTTCTCGCCGTATGTGTCGGACTACTCGCGTTACCTGCCTGCGGATATTGGGATCGCCAAGCCATTCTGGGCCACGTATCTGGGGGCGACCCTGGGCACGATCCTGTCGTTCACCTTCGGCGCCGTGGCGGTACTGGCGACCCCGGAGGGCACCGAGGCGATGGCGGCGGTCAAGCAGTCCACCGGTTGGCTGGGGCCGATCCTGATGGTGTTGTTCCTGCTCAACATCATCAGCCACAACGCCTTGAATCTGTATGGCGCAGTGCTGTCGATCATCACCTCGATCCAGACCTTCGCCAGCCAATGGACGCCCAGCATCAAGGTGCGCGTGGTGTTGTCGGGCATCGTGCTGGCGGGTTGCTGCGTGGTGGCGCTGGGGGCCTCGGCGAATTTCATTTCGCAATTCATCGGCCTGATTCTGGCGCTGTTGCTGGTGCTGGTGCCGTGGGCCTCGATCAACCTGATCGACTTTTACCTGATCAAGCGTCGTCGCTATGACATCGCCTCGATCTTCCGGGCTGACGGCGGCATCTACGGTCGCTTCAACCTGCATGCGATCATTGCCTACTTCATCGGCATCATCGTGCAACTGCCATTCGCCAATACTTCACTGTACGTCGGACCGTATGCCAATCTGGTGGAGGGCGCGGACCTGTCGTGGCTGGTGGGGCTGGTGGTGACGTGCCCGTTGTATTACTGCCTCGCTACGCGAAGCCAGGCGCAGGAAAGCCGTTCGGCGAAGTTCGGCTACACCGACTGAGGCAAAGTCGTTTCGTGTTCGTCAGAACGTCAGAAAATGCCCGGCACATCGCCGTCACTGTAGGAGCGAGCTTGCTCGCGATGGACTCAAGAGCGCTGCGTTTAGTCAGTAAACACGCGTAATCGTTAACGACCATCGCGAGCAAGCTCGCTCCTACAATGACGGCGACATGGGGCATTTTTGTTTTCGGCGAACGCTCAGGAATGGTTGAACACATTCAAGCCGCGTTGAACCGCCGGCCTGGCTTCGACTGTGTCGAACCAGCGTGATAGCTGAGGCAGTTGCTTCCAGTCCAGCCGATCACGGAACGCCGTGGCAATGGTGAAGGCCGAAATGTCGGCCATGGAGAACTGCGCTCCGGCCATGAAGTCGTCCGTCAGAAAACTTTCCGAGTAGGTGAGCTGTTCAATCACGCGCAGATCGATGATCGCCGCCGCCTTGGTCTGCCCCGCCTGGTGCAGAAAAAAGGCGGCATGGCTGGGGGCGATGACATCGGTCACGAAAAAGAAATAGCGGTCGATCACCCGGGTGCGATCAGGTCCTGGCTGCGCCGGTGCCAGCCTTCCGGGCGCAATGGAATCGGCGTACTGGATGATGGCGTTG
This sequence comes from Pseudomonas sp. BF-B-30, assembly GCF_019956305.1. Classification (NCBI taxonomy): domain Bacteria; kingdom Pseudomonadati; phylum Pseudomonadota; class Gammaproteobacteria; order Pseudomonadales; family Pseudomonadaceae; genus Pseudomonas; species Pseudomonas sp. BF-B-30. The sequence goes on from NZ_JAHBDG010000030.1 coordinate 52,300, forward strand.
GACTGGTTGATGACCAGCACCGGAGTTGTCCCGTGATCGATCAGGGTCGGCACTTTCCCGGCCGGGTTAAGCGCCAGGAAGGCCGGACCACGGTGTTCCTGTGCATACAGGTCGAGCTTGCGTGCCGTATAGGCGATGCCCGACTCTTCCAGGGCAATCGCGGCCCTCAGGCTGTTGCCGGTGTTCGCGCCGTAAAGTTCGATTTGATCGTTCATGGGTCATTGCTCTTGTAGTGACATACCAGCTGCCACCGATCGCTGCCGATGAAGTCAGTATGATGAAAATCCGCCGCACCGATATTCAAAAACACTGATCGTCCATACCCCTGTGCGACAAGGCTTATCCCTGTACGAAAACTACTTTCACCGCGTTTGATAATAGCCTCTCGAAGTGTTTTAAGAGTTTCACAAGCCAGTCAGTCAACCCTCGCCTCGAACGTCCGATGACTCATGTCACTCATCGAGCGCTGTTGCGTGGGCGGTAATCGGGTCCTGTCTGGCGGTGAAACCTTCAAATAACGATAAGAAACACCCAGGAGCCCCCTATGTTCAAACGAGCGATTCCCACCGCAGTCCTGCTGGTCACCAGTTCGGTGTGCGCACAGGCTGCCGATACCGCAGGCCATGGTTTTCTGGAAGACAGCAAGGCCAACCTGTCGATGCGCACCCTGTACTTCAACAGCGACAATCGCGATGGCAGCGCTGCTCCCTCGAAAACCGAAGAGGCGGCCCAGGGTTTCGTGTTGCGCTATGAGTCCGGGTTCACGCAGGGCGCGGTGGGGTTCGGGCTCGATGCCCAGGCGTTGCTCGGCATCACGCTGGACAGCGGAGCGGGGCGCCACGTCGGTAGCGGCATGATTCCCTCTGACGGCGATGGCGCGGCCGATGCCTGGAGCAGCTTCGGCCCTACGGCGAAAATGCGCCTGGCCAAGACTGAATTTCGCTACGGCACCTTGCTGCCGAAATTGCCGATCCTTCTGGCGAACGATGCCCGTGTGTTGCCGCAATCGTTTACCGGCGCGCAGGTCACCTCGAGCGACATCGATGGCCTGACGTTGACCGGCGGTGTGCTGGAGCACGCGGTAGGGCGCGCCTCGACGGACCGCACAGGCTTGTCGGTCGCCGGCAGCACGCAGGACAGCAACAAGTTCTACTACGCCGGCGGTGACTACAACCTCACCAGGAACCTTAAGACCCAGTATTACTTCGCGCAGCTGGAAGACTTCTACAACCAGAACTTCCTCGGCCTGACGCACATCCTGTTCATCGACAGTGCAAGCTCGCTCACCACCGACCTGCGTTACTTCCGTACCACGTCGAGCGGTGCCAACAGCTCTGCCTCCGGCCGTGCGCAAGGCTATCGGGTATCGGGCTACACCGACGACAACGATGGTGAAATCGACAACAGCACCTGGGCCGCGATGGTCACCTACAGCCACGGCGGTCACGCAGTGTCGGTGGGGCATCAACGTGTGGGCGATGGCAGCAACTTCGTCCAGCCCAACCAGGGCAGCCTGGGGGACAAGGGGGCGGGCGGCGGCAGTGTCTACCTGCCCACCGACAAGATGATCCAGAACTTTGCCCGGGCCGGCGAGCAGACGAATTTCGGCCAATACACCTACGACTTCGCGCCCCTGGGCGTGCCGGGCCTGAAAGCCTCGATCGTGTATCTGAAGGGCACGGACATCAAGGCGCAAAACGCCAGTGACCAGTCCGAGTGGGAGCGCGACATGACCCTGGACTACGTGTTGCAATCGGGTACGTTCAAGGGGGTGGGGTTCACACTGCGTAACGCCAGGTCCAATACCGATGCCGGGCGCAACGTGGATCAGAACCGGTTCATCATCAATTACACCTTGTCGTTGTTGTAATCACGGCGCCCCCCTGTGTGCGGGCCTGCCCGCGAAGGCAGCCTGACAGCCGACCATTTTCTACGGTTGGTCCGGCACTCTCACCCCTGAGCCAAACCCTTCTGCCCCGGCAATCGCAACTCCGCACACAACCCGCCCCCTTCACGATTGCTCAAGGTCAAGGAGCCTCCAATCGCGACCGCCAGTTGCTGGGCGATCGCCAGCCCCAGCCCGGTGCCGCCGGTGCTGCGGTTGCGGGAATTCTCAACGCGGTAGAACGGTTCCATCACTTGCTTGAGTTCTTCCTCGGCGATCCCCGGACCACGGTCGAGGATCTTGATCGAGAGGTTGCCATCGGCCTGCTTTTGCACCCGCAACTCGGCGGCACCGGCAAACTTCAATGCGTTGTCCGTCAGGTTGACCAGCACCCGGCGCAAGGCGTGGGGGCGGGTGTCGATGACGGCGGCACTCTTGCCGCTGAGCTGAACATCCTTGCCCACGTCCTGATAGTCGAACACCAGGCTGTCGAGGAACGAGTCGAGGTCGGTGCGGCGGCTTTCTTCGGTGGCACCGTGGATGCTGCGGGCGTAGGCCACGCCTTCGCGCACCAGGTGTTCCATTTCGCCCAGGTCGTTCCACAGTTTGTCTTTTTCGCTGGAGTCGTCCATGAACTCGGCGCGCAGTTTCATGCGGGTGATCGGGGTTTGCAGATCGTGGGAGATTGCCGCGAGCAATTGCATGCGTTCCTTCAGGTACGCCGCGATGCGTGCCTGCATCGCGTTGAAGGCCTTGGCGGCGTGGGCGACTTCGGTCGGGCCTTTTTCGTCCAGGAGTACGGGATGGGCGTTGGGGTCCAGGGTTTCGACGGCACCGGCGAGGCGGGTGAGGGGGCGGATGGCGATTCTGACCGCCAGCCAGGAGCAGGCCAGCATCAGCGCCAGTTGCCCGAGCAACACGATGGGCAGCCAGGGCGACAACGGCACCATCGCCGGGCGGACGTCGATGGTCAGCGGGCTGCCATCGGCCAGGTTCAAGTGCACCTGGAAATGTTTTTTCGGCCCGGGGATGTCGGTAAAGGTCATCGGGTAATCGTGGCCGATGGCGTCTTTGATCGAGGCAATGGCAATGGGCGCATCGGGCATGTCGGTGCGGATGGGCGTGCCCGGCGAACCCTCATTGAGCATGTAACTGTAATTGCGCCGCTCCAGTTGTTTGAGCCAGGCGGCTCGCTCATCGGCGGGCAAGCGGTCGAGGATGGCGACGGACGTGGAAACGTCGGTTTCCAGGTTGCCGAGCATGGTGTTTTTCGAGGACTCGTAGCGTTCGTAGTACTGCGCGCCGAAGGACAGCGCCTGGGCGAGGATCAGGCCGATCAGGAATATCAGCGACAGCCGCGAGGCCAGGGTCCGCGGCCAATGCAGCGCCAGGGTCATGATTGATCGCCCAGGATTTCCACCGGCAGGGAAAACACATAGCCTTCGCTGCGCACGGTCTTGATGTAGGCCGGTTCGCGAGCGTCGTCGAGCAAGCGCTGGCGCAGACGACTGACCAAAAGATCGATGGAGCGGTCGAACAGGTCGGCGTCGCGACCCTGGGTCAGATTGAGCAATTGATCGCGGTTGAGCACCCGTTGTGGATGGTCGAGAAACACCCGCAGCAATCGATATTCAGCACCGCTCAGGGCCACCATGGTGCCGTCTTCATCGAGCAGGTGACGGGCCGAGGTGTCCAGGCGCCAGCGTCCAAAGGCCAACAGGCGGCTGGCTTCGGTCACCACCAGGTTCGGTGGCAGCATGCGGGTGCGTCGCAGCACCGCGTTGATCCGCGCCAGCAGTTCACGGGCAGCGAATGGCTTGACCAGATAGTCGTCGGCACCCATTTCCAGGCCGAGGATGCGATCGGTTTCATCGTTGCGGGCGGTGAGCATCAGCACTGGCGTGGCCTTGTGCTTGCCGGCGCGCAGTTCGCGGCAGAGCAGCAGGCCATCGTCACCCGGCATCATGATGTCCAGCACGATCAGGTCCACCGGGGTGGTTTCCAGAAAGGCGCGCATTTGCCGTCCATCCGCCACGACCGTGGTGCGCAGGCCGTTCTTCTTCAGGTAGTTGCCGACCAGTTCGCGGATTTCGCGGTCATCGTCAACGATGAGGATGTGATCAACGTGATCCATTGGGCCAAACCTCTGGTAAATGGGGAATGCCACACAGTCTATCGAGCCTGGGCGGGCTCGCCTGCCGCCCTTTGTATTGCAGTGTATCCGGCTTGCCTGCGGATACACACGAAGGCAAAAAAGCCGATTTCCAGCGGTTTTGTATTGCTTTGTATCCAGGCACCGTTCTGATACGCAGCGATTGATTCCCGCCGATTCCCGACACAGACGAGATACCTCGCAGGCTTTTAATAGGTTCCATCGAGGCAAACCAGAGCGCCTCGGCCCAACGAACAGTTGACCTGTTGAAACCTTGAGGAGTCCGCCATGAACACCAAAGCCATCTACGCAGCCTGCCTGTTTGCCGCACTGAACATCTGCACCTTGTCGGCCCGTGCCGAAGCCGATGTCGCTCCCAGAACCTACACCTATGGCACCCAACTGGATATCAGGAAAGTGGTGTCGCTGACCGAGGACACTACGCCTTCCTGCGGCGTGGTGAATGCGCGGCTGACGTACCTCGACTCCCAGTCAAAAACCCAGGTTCTGGATTACAGCAAATTCGCCGACAACTGCAACTCGGAAAACTGAGTGTCGCGATCAACCCCCGCCAAATCCATTTGCAACAGGAAGGACATCATGAACAACGTTACCCGCTACCTGACCGCCATCGTCTTTTCCGCCGCCGGTGCGGCGGCCCATGCCAACGCCGCTGTCGAGCAAAGCGCCTGTGCCAGCAACACCTGCTTCCAGCTCACGCCTGTGGCAGAGAAGGGCACCCAGGGTTTCCTGGCGCAAGACGGTTCCAGCCGCACGCCACAAGGGCAGTTACTGGATGAGCAGACCGCTTGAAAACACCTCGATCCACTGTGGGAGCGGGCTTGCTCGCGAAAGCGATTGTTCAATCAACGATGTGTCGTCTGACCCGACGCATTCGCGAGCAAGCCCGCTCCCACATGGGTTCTGTGTTGCCCTCTAATTTGCATTAGGTGATCCCATGTTACTCATCGCTTTCCTGGGCGGCATACTGACCGTCCTCAGCCCGTGCATCCTGCCGGTCGTGCCGTTCCTGTTTGCCGGGGCCGACCGTACACGCTCCTCGATCCTGCTGACCCTCGGCGGCATGGTCCTGACCTTTGCCCTGGTCTCCAGCCTGGCCGTGGTCAGTAGTGAGTGGGTGATACAGGCCAGCAACACTGGCCGCCACGTAGCGCTGGCGGTGATGGTGCTGTTCGCCCTGTCGCTGATCTCCGCCCGGGTCGGTGACTGGCTGGCCCGTCCCTTCGTGCTGCTGGGCAATCGCATCGACCCGGACTCGCGCAAGATGTCCGGGCCGTTGGCGTCGATCATGATCGGTGTCGCCACCGGGCTGCTCTGGGCACCCTGCGCCGGGCCGATCCTCGGGGTGATTCTCACCAGCGCCATGTTGCAAGGTGCGAACGCCGGCACCAGTCTGTTGCTGGTGGCCTATGGCGCGGGCAGCGCGCTGTCCCTGGGCACCTTGATCTTTGCCGGGCGCGGCCTGGTCAATCGCTTGAAACCGTCGATTCCGGTCACCGGCTGGTTGCGTCGTGGCGCCGGGGTTGCGGTGCTCGCCGGTGCGGCAGTGATTGCAACGGGGGCCAATGACCTGTTGCTGGCCAACACCTCATCGGAAGGTGTCAACAGTGTGGAGAAAGGCGTGCTGGAAGCCGTGCCGAAAGTCGTCGATTACCTGGTCAGCAAGGTCAAGGCAGACAGCACCATGGGCGATGCCCAAGGCGCCATGCCCTCGCTGTACGGCGCGGTTGAATGGCTCAACTCGCCGGCCCTGAGCAACGAAGCCCTGAAAGGCAAAGTGGTACTGGTGGACTTCTGGACCTTCGACTGCATCAACTGCAAGCACACCCTGCCGTACGTGAAGGAATGGGCGAAGAAATACGAAAAGGACGGACTGGTGGTGATCGGCGTGCACACGCCTGAATACGGCTTTGAGCGCATCATCGACAACGTCAGGGCCAAGGTGAAGGAATACGGCATCACCTACCCGGTGGCGATCGACAACAACTACGCGATCTGGCGCAACTTCGACAACCAGTACTGGCCGGCGCACTACCTGATCGATGCCAAGGGGCAGGTGCGTTACACCCACTTCGGCGAAGGTAGTTACGACACTCAGGAAAAAATGATTCAGCAGTTGCTGGAGGAGGCCAAGGCCGGCACGCCAGCGGCGTAACTTGCTCGATCAATGGCTCACGGGTCTTGCCCCGTGGGCCATGGTTTTTTTCTCCTGTCCGCGCCGCCACGCCGCCGGTGGCGCACCGAACTCGCGACGGAAGGCGCGGCTGAAAGCGGTATCGGTCTGGTAACCCACTTCTTCGGCGATGCGCGTCAATGAGCTGTTGCTGCTGCGTAACAGATTGGCGGCGAGCAACATGCGCCATTGCGTCAGGTACTGCATCGGCGACACCCCCACCAGTTGCTGGAAGCGTTCGGCCAACACCGATCGTGAGGTGCTGGCAGTGCGCGCCAGTTCGTCCAGCGTCCAGGCGTGGCAAGGTTTTTTGTGCAAGGCGTTGAGGGCGGCGCCGACGATGCGGTCGCGCACACCGGCCAGCCAGCCGGTGCGGCCTTCGCCTTGTTCGTTCATGTACAGGCGCAACACTTCGATGAACAGCACTTCGGCCAGTTTGGCCAATACCCCTTCACCGCCAGGGCGGGGCGAGCGGGCTTCGGCGAGGGCATAGCGCACGGAGGATTCCAGCCAGATACCGGCATCCGAACCGCGCACATTGACCCGCACCACCGCCGGCAAGCCCTTGAGCAATATGCCCGCCAGGCGCGTGTCGCACGCCAGGTAACCGCACACCAACCGGGTGACCGCGCCACCCCCGCCATAACTCAACTGCCGGGGCCGGCGCGCCAGCACGGCATCCAGTCGCGCACCCGTGGCGGGGGGCAATCCGGGACGTGAGCACATGCGATGGGCGTCGCCCTGGGGGAAGATCACCACGTCGCCCGCACTCAGATGCAGCGGCGGGTCATCGCCCAGTTCAACGTAGCACTCACCTTCGGTTATCAGGTGAAAGATCACTACCCGTTCCGCATCGGGCTCCAGAAACGGCGCGGCGGTGTCGGCGCTGGGCGACTGGTAGCACCAGGGCGCGGTGAACCGGGCGTTGATAAAGATCGCGCCGACCAGATGCACGACGCGCAGGGTCTGCGACAGAGCGTCCATTGAGGGTTTCCCGTGGAAGGATTTCTGATTGTGAGCGCCTCGGCGCGCAACGTGGAATCTCCGGACGATCGGGCAGGGTTGGGCGACGATCGGACAGGACGCCAGCGCCCGTCAGGGCGATAGTTTGATCACAGGGTGAGTGCCGCCCTGCCATCAAGAACAATAAAGAGAGGTTGCCATGCCTAAGTTCGTCATTGAACGTGAGATCCAGGGCGCCGGAGCATTATCGGATAGGGATTTGAAAGCGGCTTCGCAAAAGTCCTGCCGGGCGTTGCGTGAGTTGCCTGAGGTGCAGTGGCTGCAGAGCTATGTCACCGGTGACAAGCTCTACTGCGTGTACATCTCGCCGAACGAAGAGCAGATCAGGGAGCACGCTCGGGTGAGCGGGTTTCCCGCCAATCGCATTTCCCAGGTCATGAACATCATCGATCCGACAACGGCGGAGTGAATGCCCGCCAGGCCCGACTCGTGTTTCAACCCAGAGACCTTCTCCATGAGTACACCTATTGATCTGACTGCCTTGAAAAACCGCCAGATGGCCTCCTGGGCCAGCGGCGACTACGCCGTGATCGGCACCACCCTGCAGATCGTCGGCGAGCAACTGGCCGAAGCCTGTGACCTGTTGTGCGATGAGCGCGTGCTCGACGTTGCCGCCGGTAACGGCAACGCAACCCTCGCGGCTGCGCGCCGTGGCTGCCAGGTGACGTCCACCGACTATGTCGCCGCCTTGCTCGAACGCGGCGAAGAGCGGGCCCGGGCAGAACGGCTGAATGTCTCCTTCCAGGTCGCCGATGCCGAAGCCTTGCCCTTTGCCGACGGCAGCTTTGATGCCGTGCTGTCGACCTTCGGTGTGATGTTCACGCCGGACCAGCCCAAAGCCGCCGCGGAACTGGCACGGGTTTGTCGCCCGGGCGGGCGGATTGGCTTGGCCAACTGGACGCCGGAAGGTTTCGTCGGCCAGATGTTCAAGACCCTTGGCCAGCACCTGCCACCCCCTCCGGGTGCCAATCCACCCTCACGCTGGGGCACCGAAGCCTGGCTGCACGAGCATTTCGACGAGCGTGAATTCCTGCTCCAGGTGACGCGTCGCACGTTCAATTTCCGCTATCGCTCGGCGGCGCATTTCATCGACACCTTCCGCCAGTGGTACGGGCCGGTGCACAAGGCCTTCGCCGCGCTGCCCGAGGATGGCGCCAAGGCCCTGGAGACCGACTTGACCGAGCTGATCAACCGGTTGAACCGGGCGGGCAACAAGTCGCTGGTGGTGCCGAGTGAATACCTGGAGGTGGTGATCACGCGGCGTTGAGTTGACACAAGTCCAGTGTGGGAGCGGGCTTGCTCGCGAAAGCGGTGTATCAGCCACAGCATCTTCGAC
>NZ_JAHBDG010000031.1:0-57502 GCF_019956305.1 Pseudomonas sp. BF-B-30
GCTCAGCAATCGTTGGTTACATCTTTGATTTCTCGCGGAGTAACTTGTGATGCTGATAATCTGTTGACTAGCAGTCTGACTCCACAAGCACCCACACGAATTGCTTGATTCAGTTGTTAAAGAGCGGCTGGTTAAGATCTTTCGTCTCAACCGAGGTGCGCATCTTACAGCGCATCTTTTCAATTTGCAACCTTAAAAGTTTCTGATTTTTCAACAAAATCAACTACTTAAACCAAGAGCCACATCAAACTGCTCGTTAGCGGGAGGCGAATAGTACAGTATTAAAATACGTGGTCAACCCCCCACCTGAAAATTCTTCTTCCTTGCCAAAGCGTCCGGGCCGCCACCATGAGAACCTCCAGCATCTATATAAAGCACTGGGACAGCAACGAACCCAAACCACATCACTTGGACATATAGATACAACAATGGTGAGAAAGCCCTACGGCAAATGGATACCCAGGGGATCCCAAGAGCATGACGGGCATCACGTCAAAAATGCCGGGACACGAAATGCCCTCCCCGACCAATACGACAGAAACGAAAAAGCCCCTGAAATGTTTAACCACTTCAGGGGCTTCGTCTTGTTCAATAATGGCGGAGAGATAGGGATTCGAACCCTAGGTACCGGTGAAGGTACAACGGATTTCGAATCCGTCCCATTCGGCCACTCTGGCATCTCTCCAACGGCGCGCATCATAACAACACTTTCGCAGGAAGCGAACCCCCTAAGCGAAATATTTCTGTGCTATCAGATGCTTGCGTCGGTTAAAGCGGTACGCCCAGGCGATTGGCGACTTCTTCATAGGCTTCGATGACGTCACCGAGGCCCTGACGGAAGCGGTCCTTGTCCATTTTCTTGCCGGTGGCCTTGTCCCACAGACGGCAGCCGTCCGGACTGAATTCGTCGCCCAGCACGATGGAGCCATCGTGGAACACGCCGAACTCCAGTTTGAAGTCGACCAGCAGCAGGCCGGCGCCATCGAACAGTTTGCTCAGGACTTCGTTGACCTTGAGCGACAGCTCTTTCATGCGCACCAGTTGCTCGGCCGTGCCCCAACCAAAGGCCACGACATGGGATTCGTTGATGAACGGGTCGCCCTTGGCGTCGTCCTTCAGGAACAGTTCGAAGGTGTAAGGGTTGAGCTTCATGCCCTCTTCGACACCCAGACGCTTGACCAGGCTGCCGGCGGCGTAGTTACGCACGACGCATTCGACCGGGATCATGTCGAGTTTCTTCACCAGGCATTCGTTGTCGCCCAGCAATTTGTCGAATTGGGTCGGCACGCCGGCCGCTTCGAGCTTCTGCATGATGAAGGCGTTGAACTTGTTGTTCACCATGCCTTTGCGGTCGAGCTGCTCGATGCGCTTGCCGTCGAACGCCGAGGTGTCGTTACGAAACAGCAGGATCAAGCGGTTAGCGTCGTCGGTCTTGTAAACCGACTTGGCTTTGCCGCGGTAGAGTTCTTCACGTTTTTCCATGATGGGCTCCGCTTGCTAAGTAGATGGGCTAGGCGATATGTCGCCAGTCGAGCCCTGAATCTTGATCGGCCAGTTGCAGCCAGTCCGGGTCGCACCCAAGGGTGTCGACAAAACATTGCCGGGCCAGCCGCGGCAGGTTGTTCTTGCTGCTCAGATGGGCCAGGACCAGGTGTTGCAGGTCTTTCCAGCCCAGCTCGGCCACCAGGAATGCCGCCTGGTGGTTATTCAAATGCCCCAGTTCACCGCCTACCCGCTGCTTGAGAAAGTACGGGTAATGACCGCGAGCCAGCATGTCACGACAGTGATTGGACTCGATCATCAACGCATCGAGGTCCCGATAGCCGTCCAGCACCTTGTCACAATACGAGCCCAGGTCGGTCAACAGGCCGAAGCGCCGTAAACCGTCACTGAAAACATATTGCGTCGGTTCTTGTGCATCGTGGGCCACGGCAATGACACCGATGCTCAAGTCGCCGATTTGCAGTTGATCGCCGCCGGCCAGAAAGCCTGCCGGCTCAATAGGTTTGCGCATCCCGCGCAAGGTCCCGCGACTGAGGTAGACAGGCAGATTGTAGCGCCGAGACAGCAAACCCACGCCATGCACGTGGTCGGCATGTTCGTGGGTCACGAGTATCGCGCTCAGCTGCGCAGGGTTCACACCCAGGCGCAGCAGGCGTTTTTCGGTTTCCCGCAGGGAAAAACCACAATCCACCAATACGTACGTATCAGCGCTGGCTATCAGCGTGCCGTTCCCTTGACTACCGCTGCCGAGAACGGCAAAACGCATAGGATCAGCCCAGGTTGTCCTGAATCTTGCTCAACACTTTACGCGCCACATCGGCCGGCGCCACGGTGTTGATGTTTTTCTCTACGGTGACCTGGACGTTCTCGCCAACCTTGCTCAGGCGAACCTGATAACGCTCGGCGCGGGCCTCAAGCTCTTCCTTGCTCGGCGCGCTGCCGAACAGGCTGCTGAAGAAGCCTGGCTTGTCGTCTTTGCTCTCGGCTTTTTCGGCCAGGTTGATGTAGTACAGGCCCAGGCTGCGGTTGATGTCTTCAACACGCCATTCGCCTTGTTCCAGCGCACGACCGACGCTCGACCAGGCACGATCCAGATCGGTACCGACGTTCAGCACAGGGTTGCCGCTGCCGTCTTCACTCAGGCTGACACGACTTGGCGCGTCGAAATCACGCGAAGCCAGCATGGAGACCGAACCGCCCTTCTCGGAGATACGGCTCATGCTCGCGAGCATGTCGTCGACCAGTGCCGCGTCCAGGCCAGTGTTGACCGAACGGTTGGTGAAGGCCACGTCGGCGGTGCTGCCGGCGGGACGCTCGGCGCTGACCACATAGACTTCACTGGTGTTGCGCTGCACGCCCGGTTCGATGCGCACCCGCACGCGGGTTTCGCTGTCCGTGCTGACGCCGGCCGCGCTCAGGCGCTTGGCCATGGCCGCAGACAGTTCATCGGAATGCTGCCAGGTCGTGGTGAATTCACCGGTTTGCGGACGCTGTTCATCCAGACGGAAACCGTTGTCCTGGAAGAACTGAACGGCGACGGGCCAGACTTCAGCCGGCGGATTCTGCGCCAGGATGGAGCTGGAGCCGCCGCTCTTCTGCAGGGAGTAGGCACCGGCGTCAGCACCCGCGGTCAGCGGCTGCGGCCGAGGAACGATGTATTCGCCCTTGGCGGTGTCATCGGCCACGTTGCGCGGGATCGGCAACAGCGGATCCAGACGCTTGGCGGTACGGACATCCGGTGGCATTTGCATCGGTGCAGTCTGTTGCGCTTCCAGGTAATCGCTACCACGGTCACGGAAATAACCTTCCGGGCCCCAGATCCATCCACAGCCACTGGTGCTGGAGATAATCAAGGCAAGTGCGGAAAGTCCGGCCATTCGCTTCATGCGTTGTACTTCCTCAATTAAACCAGGACGCCGCACTGGCGCAGGGCCGTGCGCAGCGTTTCGTGACAAGGTGCGCTCAGCCAGGTCAACGGCAGGCGGATGCCTTCGTGCATCAGGCCCATTTCAACCAAAGCCCACTTCACCGGAATCGGGTTGGCTTCGATGAACAGGTCCTTGTGCAGCGGCATCAGTTTTTCGTTGATTGCCCGTGCAGTCTCGGCATCCCCCTTGAGGGCGGCCTCGCACAGATCGGCCATTTCACGCGGTGCGACGTTGGCGGTAACGGAGATGTTGCCCTTGCCGCCCATCAGGATCAGCTCGACCGCGGTCGGATCATCGCCGGAAAGGACGATGAAGTCCTTGCTTACGCCGTCGAGGATGGCCTTGGCGCGCTTGAGGTCGCCGGTCGCTTCCTTGATACCGATGATGTTCGGCACGGTGGACAGGCGGATCACGGTTTCGGCCTGCATGTCGCAGGAGGTGCGGCCGGGAACGTTATAGAGAATCTGCGGGATGTCGACCGATTCGGCGATGTGCTTGAAGTGCAGGTACAGGCCTTCCTGGGTCGGCTTGTTGTAGTACGGCACTACCAGCAGGCAGGCATCGGCGCCGGCTTCCTTGGCATTACGGGTCAATTCGACGGCTTCGCGGGTCGAATTGGCGCCGGTACCGGCAATCACCGGAATACGACCGTTGACCTGCTTGACCACGGCACGGATGACTTCGATGTGCTCGTTGACGTCGAGGGTTGCCGACTCGCCGGTGGTGCCGACGGCGACAATGGCATGGGTGCCGTTTTCAAGGTGGAAGTCCACGAGTTTGCTGAGGCTGTCCCAGTCAAGACGCCCCTGTGCATCCATGGGTGTGACCAGTGCCACCATACTGCCCGCAATCATGAAACCGCTCCTGCCGGAAAAAGAGAGCCGTAATGGTACTGGCGCCAAGATGCTTGCACAAGCGAAGTACTGTGCTGCCGCCATTCCCCTTGGCGCCGGTTTTCGCTACCCTTCAGACTTTGATCGGTACAGACAAGCTCGCGCGCCGGGTTTCAGCCTCCATTTACGGCATCACAAGCCCTGATCCAGCGTTGCCGCCTCTCGCTCCCGCCCTGCCGGAGCACGTCGCGACCTGCCGCTTGGGGGTTTCTGAATTCGCATCCGCAGGCTCGCCCCGGCAAAACGCCCTCTGGACGTACCGACCGCTCATCGCTTTAGGAATGCTGCATGTCCACCCCCACAGTTCGCGAACAATTCCTTGTTATCAGTGCCCTCGGCGCCAACCCCATGGAGCTGACCAACGTCCTGTGCCGCGCCAGCCATGAAAACCGCTGCGCCGTTGTCACCTCTCGCCTGACCCGCCATGGCGAATGCAGTGCCCTGGTGCTGGAAATCTCCGGTAGCTGGGATGCCCTGGCACGCCTGGAAGGCAGCCTGCCGGTATTGGCCAAGCGGCATGCGTTCACGGTCAACGTGGTGCGCAGCGCGGCCCTGGAAAACCGCCCTCAGGCCCTGCCGTACGTCGCTTATGTCAGCTCGGCCTACCGCTCGGACATCATCAACGAGCTGTGCCAGTTCTTCATGGACCACAATGTCGAGCTGGAAAACCTGACCTGCGACACTTATCAGGCTCCGCAGACCGGCGGCACCATGCTCAACGCCACGTTTACCGTGACCTTGCCGGCCGGCGTGCAAATCAGCTGGCTGCGCGATCAGTTCCTGGATTTTGCCGACGCGCTGAACCTCGATGCCCTGATCGAACCCTGGCGCCCACAGAACCCAATGTAAGGAAGCTTTCATGGCCGTTGCCATCGACCAACCGGTTGCCGATTTCCAAGCCCCCGCCACCAGCGGGCAAACCGTCAGCCTCGCCGGCCTGAAAGGCAAGCAGGTAGTGATCTACTTCTACCCCAAGGACAGCACACCGGGCTGCACGACCGAGGGGCAGGGCTTTCGTGATCAATACGCTGCGTTCAAGGCCGCCAATACCGAAGTGTTCGGCGTGTCTCGCGACAGCCTCAAATCCCACGAGAACTTCAAGTGCAAACAGGAATTCCCCTTTGAGCTGATCAGCGACAAGGACGAAGCCATCTGCCAACTGTTCGACGTGATCAAGCTGAAAAAGCTCTACGGCAAGGAATACATGGGCGTGGATCGCAGCACGTTCCTGATCGACAAGGATGGCGTACTGCGTCAGGAATGGCGCGGCGTGAAGGTGCCGGGGCATGTTGATGCGGTTCTGGCGGCTGCTCAGGCACTGAACAAGGCCTGATTCTATCGACGCCTGTGAAGGCGCTTTCGCGAGCAAGCCCGCTCCCACATTAGACGGTGTTTTTCTGAACAACTCGGTCAACTGTGGGAGCGAGCTTGCTCGCGAAGGGGCCATCAGCCCCACTGAACGATCAAACCTGCCCCTTAAAGCAGCGGCGCCACCTCCGGCTCCTTGCGCGGCCAGGCATCCAGCACGGCCTTGAACAGCGTCGCCAGGGGAATCGCGAAGAACACCCCCCAGAACCCCCACAACCCGCCAAACAACAGCACTGCGCAGATGATTGCCACCGGGTGCAGGTTGACCGCCTCCGAGAACAACAATGGCACCAGCACGTTGCCATCCAGCGTCTGAATGATCCCGTAGACCGCCATCAAGTATATGAACTGATCGCTCCAGCCCCACTGGAACAGCGCAATCAGAAACACGGGCACGGTCACCACCACGGCGCCGACATAAGGCACCACCACCGAAATCCCAACCAGCAGTGCCAGCAGCGCCGCGTAATTGAGTTCCAGGACAACAAAGGCGATGTAGGTCACGCCACCGCAAATGAAGATTTCGATGACCTTGCCGCGAATGTAATTGGCGATCTGCCGGTTCATTTCATGGGCGACCCGGGTGATCAATGCCCGCTCACGGGGCAGGTAACCGCGCACCCACTGGCCGATCATGGCCCGATCCTTGAGGAAGAAGAACACCAGGATCGGCACCAGCACCAGGTAGATCATGATGTTCACCAGCAATGGCAGGCTCGACAGCGAGAACGTCAGTGCCCACTGACCAAACTTGCCGATTTCGCCCCGTGCCGCTTCGATGGCCTGCAGTACCTGCTCATCGGACACCAGATGCGGATAGCGTTCGGGCAGCAGCAGCAACAGCGACTGCCACTTGGCGAGCATGCCGGGCAACTCGTTGAACAGGGTGATCAGTTGATGCCAGAGCAATGGCACGACAACCACGATAAACACCAGCAACAGCCCCATGAACAACGCAAAGACCAGCCCCACCGCGACCCCGCCCGGCACCCGCAGGCGCTCGAGGGTCACCACCAGCCCCTGCATCAGGTACGCCAGCACCATCCCGGCGAGCACCGGCGCCAGCATACCGCCCAGGGTCAGCACGGCGGTGAACGCCAGAAACAGCAGGACAGCCAGCACCACCGCTTCTTCATCGGAGAAATAGCGCTGAATCCAGTCGCGCAACACTTTGAACATCAATAATCCTTAGGAGTAAACGCAGCCGATTTCAGGCTTTTTTCAACCAATAGCGGTAAACACCCGCCTCATCTTCTTCACGAAGCAGGGTATGACCGGCCAATCGGGCAAAGGTGCGAAAGTCGCGTTGCGAACCCGCATCGGTGGCGATGACCTTGAGCACCGCGCCACTGGCCAGCCGGTTGAGCTCCATCTTGGCCTTGAGCAACGGCAACGGGCAATTCAGGCCGCTGGCATCCAGTTCAACGTCATGCTCTACAGCGTCGGTCATTGCATCACTCCGGGTCAGGTGGTTGTGTTGCCTAGAATATCTGGTCGCAACGCCGGTGTCCGGCTACAGTAAGGTCTTTGTCGACTAAGGCTTTGTGCATGACTTTTTTGCGCCCCACCCTGCTGACGCTCGCTTGCCTGCTCGCCTCACCGGGCTTTGCCGACGACCTGCCGTCACTCGGCGACGCCAGTTCTGCCATTGTCTCACCGCAACAGGAATACCAGCTCGGTCGCGCCTGGCTGGCAATGTTGCGCAGTCAGGTTTCACAGCTCAACGATCCGCAGCTCAAGAATTACGTGGAATCCAGCGTTTACCGACTGGTCGAGACCAGCCAGGTCACTGACCGACGCCTGGAATTCATCCTGATCAACAGCCCGCAGCTCAACGCCTTTGCAGCGCCGGGCGGGATCGTCGGGGTGAACGGAGGTTTGTTCCTCAACGCCCAGACCGAGGGCGAATACGCTTCGGTACTGGCGCACGAATTGGCTCACTTGTCGCAGCGCCACTTTGCCCGGGGCGTCGAAGCGCAGCAACGCATGCAAGTACCGATGATGGCTGCATTGCTGGCGGGTATCGTGCTGGCAGCCGCCGGTGGCGGTGACGCCGGGATCGCGGCCATTGCCGGCACACAGGCCGCAGCCATCCAGGAACAGCGGCGATTCTCCCGCCAGAACGAGCAGGAAGCCGACCGTATCGGCATCCTCAATCTGGAAAAGGCCGGTTACGATCCCCGCTCGATGCCAACCATGTTCGAACGGCTGGGGCGTCAGTACCGCTACGATGCCAAGCCACCGGAATTTCTGCTGACCCACCCGGTCACTGAATCGCGTATCGCCGACACCCGCAACCGCGCCGAACAGTTTCCAAAGGGCGGTATCGAAGACAGCATGCGCTACCAACTGATCCGCGCACGCGTACAGCTGATCTATGAAGAAACCCCGGGGCTTGGTGCCAAGCGCTTCCGCGCCCAGCTCGACGAGAACCCGAAAAACGACGTGGCACGCTACGGCCTGGCGATCGCCCAGATCAAGGGCGGCCATCTGAACGAAGCACGGGAAAACCTCAAGCAGTTGCTGGCCAAGTCACCCAACGAAATCATCTACAACCTGGCTCAGGTCGATCTGGATATCACCAATAATCGCCTGGCGGATGCCCAGTCCCGGGTTGACCGGTTGATGGGCCAATACTCTGGCAACTACCCGCTGAACCAGATCCGCGTCGACCTGCTGCTCAAGCAAAACCGTACTGCGGATGCGGAGAAAGCCCTCGAAAGCCTGCTCAAGTCCCGCCCGGATGATCCGGACGTGTGGTATCAGGTTGCCGAGACGCGCGGCCTGTCGGGCAATATCATCGGCCTGCATCAGGCTCGCGCCGAATACTTTGCGCTGGTCGGTGACTACAAACAGGCCATTCAGCAACTGGACTTCGCCAAACGCAGGGCTGGCAGCAACTTCCCGCTGTCTTCGCGGATCGACGCGCGACAACGCGAGCTGATGGAACAAGAGCGCATGATCAAGGACATGATGGGCTGACGCCCCGGCGACAAAAGGTCCGGACACAAAAAAACCGCCTCTTTCGAGGCGGTTTTTTATGCAACCAACAACCGGGTTATTCGGCCAGCTTGAAGGTGATGAAGCTCGCACGCCCCTGACGCAGTACCCGCATCGACACCGAACGGTTCTTTGGCAGCGCCTTGGCGATGTCCGCGAACTCCTTGGTGGAACCGATGGCCTGGTTGTTCAGATGGGTGATCACATCACCCGGCTGCAAGCCGATCATGGCAGCAGGGCCGTCCTGTACTTCCTTGATCAGCACACCACCCTTGAGGTCGTAGGTTTTCTTCTGCTCGTCAGTCAGCTCGACCACGGAAACACCCAGGCGATTACTGCTGCGCTCAATGCTGGATTTTGGCAGCGCATCCAGCTCCTTGCCTTCTTCCGGAATCGCGCCGACCGTCAATTCGACATTCTTGCGCTTGCCGTCACGAATCACTTCCAGATCGGCCTTGTTGCCAGCCTTCAACGCGCCAACCAGATGCGGCAGGTCGGCCGACATGACGATTGGCTGACCGTTCATGCTCAGGATCACGTCGCCAACTTGCAGGCCGCCCTTGGCAGCCGGACCATCGTCCTGGATCTGGGCGACCAGCGCACCGGCCGGCTTCTCCAGGCCGAACGACTCGGCCAGATCCTTGCTCACTTCCTGAATCACGACGCCCAGCCAGCCACGGCTGACCTTGCCACCGGATTTCAGCTGATTGGAAACATCCATGGCCACGTCGATCGGGATTGCAAACGACACGCCCATGAAGCCACCGGAGCGGGTATAGATCTGCGAGTTGATCCCGACCACCTCACCGTTGAGGTTGAACAGCGGACCGCCGGAGTTACCCGGGTTGATCGGCACGTCGGTCTGGATGAACGGCACATAGTTTTCGTTCGGCAAGCTGCGACCGACGGCGCTGACGATGCCTTGTGTCACCGTGTGGTCAAAGCCGAATGGCGAACCGATCGCGACAACCCATTGGCCAGCCTTCAGGTCCTGGGATTTACCGAGCTTGAGCACTGGCAGATCCTTGCCTTCGATTTTCAGCAGCGCCACGTCGGAACGTGGATCGGTACCGATCAGCTTGGCTTTCATTTCGCTGCGATCGGCCAGGCGGACGAGGATTTCGTCAGCATCGGCGATCACGTGATTATTGGTCAGGATATAGCCATCGGAAGAGATGATGAAACCCGAACCCAGGGAGGTTGCCTCGCGCTGACGGTCACGAGGTGAGCGCGATTGTGGCGGCATGCCCCGTTCGAAGAATTCGCGCAGCATCGGTGGCAAGCCTTCGAGGTCGGGCATTTGCTGGTTGACTTTGCGATCCGGCAGCTTTTGCGTGGTACTGATGTTCACGACCGCAGGCGAAGCCTGTTCGACCAGTTGCGTAAAATCAGGCAATTCGACCGCTTGGGCGGTGACCGCCTGACCGAGCACCAGCACGGTGGCAATAATGGAAAGGTAGGACTTCAAGCGTGGTATCGACATACGGCTCCCGTTACGACGAGCATGGTTAAGCGATATGGAGCAAGGAACACCGGGAACAATACGCCGGTATTTTTGTTCCGGGAACAACAAACAAGGCCAGAGCCGAGGGGCTCTGACCTATAAAAAATTTACGGGATTTTTGCAAACTGAAATGCTCACGAAACATTTCAAATTCAGCTCACTGCTTGGTTGCAGCGGCGTCGGTGCGCATCGAAAGCGCTATCCGTTCAGCAGTACCGACCGGTATCTCGCCAACAACAGTCACCATCATGTCGCCCTGTGCCGTGGCCAAGCGCCGGGAAACCGCAACGGTCGGTCCCAACTGAGTACGGGTGTCGGTGACTGTTGCGCCATTCAACGGCTCGAGGAATACCGAAAAGCGCGTCAGGCCATCGTCATACATCAGGCTATTGACCTGGGTCTTGGTCTGCGGATCCTTGCGAGCGGTGCTGCTGGTCAGCTCGAAGCCGGGCGGCAACCAGTCGGAACGCCAGACCTGGGCAGCCTTGACGGCAGAGGCCTTGTCACTTTCGAGATTGACTGGCTTGCAATCATTACTGGCCTGCAGGTCTTGTTCGGAAGGGACGTCAGCGGTATCCATTTGCGTGAACTGGAAGCGCTCCAACAACCGCCCCTTGTCGTCCAGTAGCAAGGACTTCAGAGGCAGGCCGGTTTCCTTGTCCAGATGCAGTTCAAAACCATAGCGGTGCTGATCACGGGGTGTCAGCGATACGATCACCGCCGAACGCCCGGCGACACGCGACTTGCCGATGACGGCCAGGTCATACCAATTCTTGAGCTTTTGAGGATCGAGTGCACGGGCGGCGGAGTTCGGGGAGTCCCCAAGCCCTGCTATCAGTGTGCCGCTGACGCATTGGGTTTGCCCATCAATGCGAACGACTTCCTGAGCGGAACCGTCGAGCTGGATCAAACGCTCGCGGACCTTTCCATCCTGGACGCGGTGCCAGATGTTATGGGTAGAAAAACTACCGTTACGCTCGTAGACGAAAGTACCCTGAAAGCTTTGCTGTTGCTCTGCCTGGCCCAGGCGGGTCAACCAGTCCTGGGCTTCACCGGCTTGGGCTGGAACGATGAACCAGCCGCTGAGCAGAAGCGAAAGTAGAGGTATGGCGCGCATGATCCTCCTTAACGGTTTTCCAGACTTGCGGCACGAGCGTAAGGCAGAGCGCTCTCAGTGCCTTTCAATGCAGCCTGTTGTGCGTGTTGGCGCAAGTAACCTGGCAGACGCTGATCGTGCCAGCCTGGCTGACCTTGCAGTACGCCGTTGGCCATTGGGCCAGTAGCATCCGAACTCTCATTGTAGCCTGCCAAAACGGCTGGGCCTTTTACTTGTGGAGCAGCCAGTCCGGGTTGAGCGGATTGCTGGGCCAGTTCGACACCGGCGATCTCATCCTGGTTGTACAGACGCACACCGGCCAGCACCGCCAGGGTCACCGAGGCAGCGACCGCCAGACGACCCAGGCTGCGCCATGGACCACGGGAAGCTTTTGCCGGTACGGCTTCGTCAGCCAGGGCAGCAGAAACAGCCGCGGCGATGTCCAGGCGTGGAAGCAGCAGATCCTTGTGCATCACTGCCCGAGCGATCTGATAACGAGCCCAGGTTTCACGGGTTTCTACATCGTCACAGGCATTCAATACCCGACGCAATTCCAATTCGTCCGCTTCGTTATCCATCACTGCGGACAGCGATTCCTGCAGGGCTTCACGACTCATGGCGTTCCTCTCTTGGCTGTCGCCGCTGTCTTTAGTTTTCCTGCAACAACGGCTGCAGGGCTTTGTCGATGGCCTCCCGGGCGCGGAAAATCCGGGAGCGCACGGTGCCTACCGGACATTGCATGACACTCGCAATGTCCTCGTAACTCAGACCATCAAACTCACGTAAAGTTAAAGCCGTACGCAAATCTTCCGGCAGTTGCTGAATGGTTCGATGGACGGTGCCTTCGATCTCATCCCGCAGCAAAGCCCGCTCTGGCGACTCGAGATCCTTGAGGCCATGATCGCCATCGTAGAACTCTGCATCCTCGGAACTGACATCGCTATCCGGCGGCCGACGGCCGCGTGAAACCAGATAGTTTTTCGCCGTGTTGATGGCGATGCGGTAAAGCCACGTATAAAACGCGCTGTCTCCGCGAAAATTTCCTAGTGCACGGTATGCCTTGATAAAGGCTTCTTGTGCCACATCCTGGGCTTCATGGGTGTCGTGCACGAAACGCACGATCAACCCGAGAATTTTGTGCTGGTATTTCAGCACTAGCAGATCGAAAGCACGCTTGTCGCCGCGCTGAACGCGTTCGACCAGTTGCTGATCCTCTTCCTGGGTTAGCATGAACACTCCTCGATGAGCTCGGAGGAGGCTTGCAGAAGTAAACCACCAGACTTGCAAACATAGACTCGGGCTTTTCGCAAAAGTTCTCCCCCTCCAGGCAAGTTTCCTGCGGGCTCTGATTTGGCACGCACGAAAAGCGCAGCACGAGTTGACCCGGCTGCGCGGATAATCTTGTCATCGGATTCTTCAGCAAGGATCGAACTGCAATCCGGCACTGAAGCCGACACTGTCCCTTGTTTCAGGCAACCGTCTATTGATCTTGGCCCTTTGGCAAAAGTTCCAATTATTTATAGCCGTACCAACCCGACATTGTGCAACCGTGAAGGGAAAAAGACTGTTAAATCGGCGATACAGTCATTCTCGCGCCCAACGGGCAGAAAAACATCCGACGAAGCGACCGATGTTTTGCGTCACGGTAGTTTCACAATGCCATGCTAGCTCGGGTATTGTGCCGCTCCCCCCCTCTATATACTAGTGGGCAGTGCGGCTGCATTGACTCGAAAGTCCAGCTGCGCCACCCCCGACCCGGGTCGCTTTGAGCGGAATCCTGAAATGAGCCAACAGTTTCAACACGATGTTCTGGTAATTGGCAGCGGTGCTGCCGGCTTGAGCCTTGCGCTGACCTTGCCCGGTCATTTGCGCATTGCCGTTCTGAGCAAGGGCAACCTCGCCAATGGCTCGACTTTCTGGGCCCAGGGCGGCGTTGCGGCCGTTCTCGATGACACCGATACCGTTGAGTCCCATGTGGATGACACCCTCAATGCCGGCGGCGGCCTGTGTCATGAGGACGCCGTGCGCTTTACCGTCGAGCACAGCAGGGAAGCGATTCAATGGCTGATCGACCAGGGCGTGCCCTTTACCCGCGATGAACAGTCGAGTAACGAAGATGGCGGGTTCGAGTTCCACCTCACCCGCGAGGGCGGTCACAGCCATCGGCGCATCATCCACGCAGCCGATGCCACCGGCGCTGCCATTTTCACCACCCTGCTCGACCAGGCCCGGAAACGACCGAACATCGAACTGCTGGAGCAGCGGGTTGCGGTTGACCTGATTACCGAGAAACGCCTGGGACTCGAAGGTGATCGCTGCCTCGGCGCCTATGTGCTCAATCGCGGCACCGGCGAAGTCGATACCTACGGCGCCCGCTTTGTGATCCTCGCCTCCGGTGGTGCGGCCAAGGTTTACCTCTACACCAGTAACCCTGACGGCGCCTGCGGCGATGGCATCGCCATGGCCTGGCGCTCGGGCTGCCGGGTGGCGAACCTGGAATTCAACCAGTTCCACCCTACTTGCCTGTATCACCCGCAAGCCAAGAGCTTCCTGGTCACCGAAGCCCTGCGAGGCGAAGGTGCCCACCTGAAGCTACCCAACGGCGAGCGCTTCATGCAGCGCTTCGATCCACGGGCCGAATTGGCCCCACGAGACATCGTCGCCCGGGCCATCGACCATGAAATGAAGCGCCTGGGCATCGACTGCGTCTATCTGGACATCAGCCACAAACCCGAAGCCTTCATCAAGACGCACTTCCCGACGGTGTACGAACGCTGCCTGGAATTTTCCATCGACATCACCAAACAACCGATCCCGGTGGTCCCGGCGGCGCACTACACCTGCGGCGGCGTGATGGTCGATCAACAGGGTCGCACCGATGTGCCCGGGCTGTACGCCATCGGCGAAACCAGTTTCACCGGCCTGCACGGCGCCAACCGCATGGCCAGCAACTCGCTGCTGGAATGTTTCGTCTATGCCCGCTCGGCGGCCGCGGACATTCTCGAACAGTTGCCCCGGGTTCCGATGCCAACGCCCCTTCCCGCCTGGGATGCGAGCCAGGTCACCGATTCCGATGAAGACGTGATCATTGCGCACAACTGGGATGAGCTGCGGCGGTTCATGTGGGACTACGTTGGCATCGTGCGCACCAACAAGCGCCTGCAACGGGCGCAACATCGCGTGCAGCTGTTGCTGGATGAAATCGACGAGTTCTACAGCAACTACAAGGTCAGCCGGGACTTGATCGAGCTGCGCAACCTGGCCCAGGTTGCCGAGCTGATGATTCTGTCAGCCATGGAGCGCAAGGAAAGCCGTGGCCTGCATTACACCCTCGACTACCCGGACATGTTGCCGGTCGCGCTGGACACTATTCTGGTGCCGCCCACCTACGTCGGCTGAACTTGAGCCGCACCCGCAGGCGTCGGTGCACATCCGCCGCCTGCGCATCCCGGGGTACGCAAATGGCCCTGACCCGGCGCTCGCCACGCAGACGGAAACGCAGTACCACCACCAACGGCAGCGCCAGGCTGTCCGGCCTCAGTTGTACGGCCTGCCAACCCCTTGCCCGACTCCACAACTGCCAGCCATCGGCATCGCGCCGCAAGCCGCAAAAGGCCTGCGGGTGCGTCAGCAGGATTTGCCGGGGCAACAGCCAGGCTCCGTGAACCACGCACAGCACGACGCCGAGCAAGCTGGCCCAGACCGGAATCGACAGTAAAAACAACGAACCCAACGCGAACAGCTGGGCCAGAAGATAGGCCGCCAGCAACTGCCGTGAGGCATGCCAGCGGCATTCGAACCCATTACTTGGGCTGGACACGATCCAGGATCATGCGAACCATGCGTTGCAGCTCAGGATCTTCCGATTCGCTGCGTTCCATGAACCAGCCGAACATGTCCTGATCTTCACATTCGAGCAACCTGACATAGCAGGCGCGATCAACCTCGTTGAGGTGCCGATAAACCTCTTTCACAAACGGCACCAGCAACACATCAAGCTCAAGCATGCCGCGGCGGCTGTGCCAATAGAGGCGGTTCAGTTCAACATCTTCGACCATGGAGCGCTCCTCAAATAGGCCGCAAGTATACAGGCCCGCGCCCCGTCGAACAGTCGGCTTTGGTCGGCCACCGTCGAGCCTTTGTTAACTACCCATTTCGAAGGCGGCCCCTTATGATGTCCATCAGACTTTTTACCCTGCGATGACCCATGGCCGATTCTGCTTTTTTCTGCACCCTTTCTCATGAAGGTGTTCTCGCGGTCCGCGGCGCGGACGCCAGCAAATTCCTGCAAGGCCAACTGACCTGCAACCTCAACTACCTGAGCGATTCCCGGGCCAGCCTCGGTGCCCGCTGCACGCAAAAAGGCCGGATGCAATCGAGTTTCCGCATCCTGCTCGAGGGTGACGGCGTGGTCCTGGCCATGGCCACCGAATTGCTCGAACCGCAACTGGCGGACCTGAAAAAATACGCGGTATTTTCCAAGTCGAAACTGACCGACGAAAGTGCCGCCTGGGTCCGCTTCGGCGTCGACCATGGCGACGCCGCACTGGTCAGCCTCGGTCTGGACCTGCCGGCAGAAGCCGACAGCGTCGTGCGCAACGATGGACTGATCGCCATCCGCGTCTCGCCTGATCGTGCCGAACTGTGGGTTGCCGCCGGTCAAGCCGATGCGGTCAAAGGCAAGCTTTCGGCTGTGCTGAGCGAAGGCGATCTGAATCAATGGCTGCTGGGCCAGGTCCGCGCCGGAATCGGCCAGGTCATGCCCGGCACCCGCGAGTTGTTCATCCCCCAGATGCTCAACCTGCAAGCGGTCGGTGGCGTGAGTTTCAAGAAAGGTTGCTACACCGGGCAGGAAATCGTCGCGCGGATGCAGTACCTGGGCAAACTCAAGCGCCGCCTGTATCGCCTGCAACTGGCTGCCGGCGAACTGCCTGAGCCGGGTACCCCGCTGTTTTCCCCGACCCACGGCAGCGCCATCGGCGAAGTGGTGCTGGCGGCCCGCGCCGGACAGAACATTGAACTCCTGGCTGTGTTGCAAGCCGAAGCAGCAGAAAGTGGAGACATCCACTTGGGCGCGCTCGAAGGGCCGTCCTTGCAGCTGCTCGACCTGCCTTATGAACTGGACCGCGACCGCGAAATCCAGCAATAACGGCAGTACTTGGCGCGACACCTAGAGAGACTAAATGAGCAAGCTGGCGGAAAAGGTCCAACAGGATTTGGTTGAGGCCATCAATAACGATGACCTGGTTCTGCCAACGTTACCGGAAGTGGCCCTGCAGATTCGCAAGGCCGCGGAAAACCCGGAAGTCAGCGTCAGTACCCTGAGCAAAGTGATCGGCCGTGATACCGCGCTGTCGGCACGCCTGATCAAAGTGGTCAACAGCCCACTGTTGCGCGCGACCCAGGAAGTGACCGATCTGCATACCGCGATCACCCGCCTGGGCATCAACTACAGCTGTAACCTGGCGATCGGCCTGGTCATGGAGCAGATTTTCCATGCCCGCTCCGATGTGGTGGAACAGAAAATGCGCGATGTCTGGCGTAAAAGCCTGGAAATCGCCGGCGTCAGCTACGCCTTGTGCCGCAGTTGCACCCGACTAAAGCCCGATCAGGCGGCCCTTGGCGGCCTGGTGCACCAGATCGGCGTGCTGCCGATCCTGACCTACGCCGAAGATCACTACGAGCTGCTGTCCGACCCGGTCAGCCTCAACCATGTGATCGACCGGATTCATCCGCTAATCGGCGAAAAACTGCTCAGGGTCTGGGAATTTCCCGACATGCTGGTGCAAGTGCCGCGGCTATACCTGAACTTCAAGCGCCAGTCTGCGCAGGTCGACTATGTGGATCTGGTACAGGTGGCCAGCCTGTATTGCCTGCAGGACACCGATCACCCGCTCGCCAGTACCGATGCGTTGAACGTACCGGCCTACAAGGCACTTGGAATCGATTTTGACGACAAGGCGATGTGCGCCGACCTGGAAGAAACGCGCACGATGTTTTACTGATCAAAGACCGCGTTGCCCCCTTCGCGAGCAAGCCCGCTCCCACATTGAACCGAGTCGCCGCTGATCAAATGTGGGAGCGGGCTTGCTCGCGAAGGGGCCTGAACAGACGCGGCATCAATCCCCCGCAACAAAACTCACCCGCACCTTCAACCCCGCCCGCTCGCCATCGTGCAGGCTGATCTGGGCCAGATGCGCGCGGCAGATCTCACCGACAATCGCCAACCCCAATCCGGAACCGGCCACTTGCTGATTGCGGCGATAAAAGCGCTCGAATACCCGATCGCGTTCTTCAAGAGGTATGCCGGGGCCATCATCTTCGACTTCCAGCACGGCGGGCGCCGAGACCCGCAGAATCACGTTGCCACCCGGCGGCGTGTGGGCCAGTGCGTTATCCACCAGATTGCTCAGCAGCTCGTTCAATAACGTCGGCTCGCCCCGCAGCCAGACCGGCTCATCCGCCTCCAGCGCCAGCGCGATACCACGCTTGTGGGCCAACGGCGCCATGGCCATGCCCAGCTCCCGTGCCAACTGACTCAGGTCGAGTAACTGCGCGCCGCCCTCGGCAATCGCCCGTGCGCCATTTTCGACCCGCGCCAGGGAAAGCAACTGATTGGCCAGATGAGTCAATCGATCAGTGCTCTGGGCGGCATTCTCCAGGGTGCTGCGCCAGACATCGGGCTCAGCCGAGCGCTGGCCCAGCTCCAGGCGCGCCTTGAGTGCCGCCAGCGGAGTGCGCAGTTCGTGGGCGGCATCGGCGATGAATTGCGCCTGCTTCTCGAACTGGCCACGCAAGCGCTCGGTAAAGTGATTGAGTGCGCGCACCAGCGGCCACAATTCGCGCTGCACTTCCACCAAAGGCAAGGGGCGCAGATCGTCCGGCTGGCGCTCTTCCACCGCCGTGCGCAAGCGCTCCAGCGGGCGCAACGCAGCACTCACCGCGAACCACACCAGCATCAACGCACCGATTGCCAGCATGCCCAGGCGCAGCAAAGTATCCGCCGCCAGACTGCGGGCCATGCTGACGCGCGCCTCATCGGTTTCCGCCACGCGAATTTCCGCCATGCCGTTCATGTTCGGCTCGCTCACGGGCTTGAGCAGGCTCACCACGCGCACGTTCTGCCCACGGTACTGGGCGTTGTAGAAACGTGCGAGCGCCGGATAGTCATCGGTGCGCGGCGTTCCCGGCGGTGGCGCGGGCAGGTTTTCGTAACCGGAAATCAGCTTCTGATTGATGTCGTTGACCAGGTAGAAAATTCGCCCGGCACTGTCGTAGGCAAAGGTATCGAGGGCCACGTAGGGCACGTCGGCACTCAGGGTGCCGTCGCGCTGGGAGACGCCCGCAGCGATGGTTCGCGCCGACGCCAGCAGGGTCCGGTCATAGGCCGTATCGGCAGCTTCGCGTCCGTTCCAGTAGGCGCTCAAACCACTGGCCAGCATCAACACCACCAGCAGCAGCGCCAGGTTCCACAGCAACCTCCAGCGCAGGCTGCTGGGCTTATGCATCGCGGCTTTCCAGCAAGTAACCGAGGCCGCGGAAGGTCACGATGGCGACCGGCTGACCGTCGAGTTTCTTGCGCAGGCGGTGCACGTAGATTTCGATGGCATCGGGGCTGGCTTCTTCGTCGAGGCCGAACACTTGCGACGCCAGCTGCTCCTTGCTCATCACCCGACCGGGGCGCGCGATCAGGGCTTCGAGCACGGCCTGTTCGCGGGAGGTCAGGGTCAGCAATTCTTCCCCGAGGGTGAAACGCCGGGTTTCCAGGTCGTAGGCCAGCACACCGCAACGCTGAATGCGCTCACCGCCCAGCACGCTGCGGCGCAACAAGGCTTTGACCCGGGCTTCGAGTTCGGTCAGTTCGAACGGCTTGGCCAGGTAGTCGTCGGCGCCGAGGTTGAGGCCGTGGACCCGGTCCTTGACGTCGCTGCGGGCGGTCAGCATCAACACCGGCAGGTTCTTGCCCCGCGCCCGCAAACGCGCCAGCACTTCGAAACCATCCATGCGCGGCAAGCCGACGTCGAGGATCGCCATGGCGTATTCCTCGCTGCCCAGCGCCAGGTCGGCTGCCACGCCATCGTGCAAAACGTCCACGGTCAGCCCGGTGCTCTTGAGCGCCTGGGCGACACTTTCGGCGAGCTGCAAATGGTCTTCGACGAGCAGAACACGCATGGATCTTTACCTCATTCCGGGATGGTCGACGCCATTCTCTGGCGCGAAGTTTACAGCCGCAACCGCCGCTGTGAAGCCCGAAAACCGTGAAAGTCAGCTGAAAGGTTAGCGAAAGGTTAGCCCGTTACAGTCCAGCCACGGACAGTTTCGACTGCCGTCGCTGCAGCCACACAGCGATACGAAAAACGCCTCGAAGCGTTTTCGACAAATAAGAACAATAAACGGAGTAAGTCATCCATGCAGTCCCTGCAGACCCAGGCTATCGCGCCTGCCCGCCTCTCCCGTTTCAGCCACACTGCGCTTGCCAGCGCTGCCGCCCTTGCCGGCTTTTCACCGTTGAGCCAGGCCGCATTCTTCGAAGACAGCTCGGCCACTTTCGAAACCCGCAACATGTACTTCAATCGCGACTTTCGCGACGGCACCAGCGCCCAACAGTCCAAGCGTGACGAGTGGGCCCAGGGGTTCATGCTCAATCTGAAATCAGGCTACACCGACGGCACCGTGGGGTTCGGTGTCGATGCGCTGGGCATGATGGGGGTCAAGCTCGATTCGAGCCCGGACCGTACCGGTACCGGCCTGCTGCCGACCGACGATGGGCGCGCCGTCGACGAATACTCCAAGCTCGGCCTGACCGGCAAAATGAAAATCTCCGCCAGCGAGCTGAAAGTCGGCACCCTGATCCCGGAACTGCCGATCCTCAAGCCCAATGACGGGCGCATCCTGCCGCAGACCTTCGAGGGCGGCATGCTGACCTCCAAAGAGCTCAAGAACCTGACCTTCACCGGCGGGCGTCTGGATAAAGCCAAGGACCGTGACAGCACCGACTTCGAGGACATTGCCCTCAACAACAAGAACGGCCGTTTCGCTGGCACCGTGGCCGGCAAGCACTTTGATTTTGGCGGCCTGGACTACAAGCTCACCGACAAGATCACCGGCAGCTACCACTTCGCGCAACTCGATGAAGTCTACAACCAGCATTTCCTCGGCTTGATCGCTTCGCAGCCATTCGGCCCCGGCACCTTTGCCACCGACCTGCGGTTTGCCATCAGTGATGACCAGGGCGAGGCCCGTGGCGGCAAGATCGACAACAAGTCCCTCAACGGCCTGGTGAGTTACGCCTTGAGTGGCCACAAGTTCAGCGCGGGCTACCAGCACATGTCCGGCGACAGTGCATTCCCGTATGTGGATGGCGCCGACCCGTACCTGGTGAACTTCGTGCAGATCAACGACTTTGCCGGCGCCGAAGAACGCTCCTGGCAAGCCCGTTATGACTTCGACTTCGTCACCCTCGGCGTCCCCGGTCTGACCTTCATGAGCCGTTACGTGAGCGGTGACAACATCAAGCTCAAGAACGGTGACGAAGGCAAAGAGTGGGAACGCAACTCCGAGATTAAATATGTTGTACAAAGCGGCGCGCTCAAGGATGTCGCCGTGCGCCTGCGCAATGCCACCTACCGCTCCAACTACTCTGCTCGCGATGCCGATGAAGTGCGTCTGCTGGTGAGCTATAGCGTTGCCCTTTGGTAATTCAGTGCGTCCATAACAACAACTCCCAAGGAGACTTGAATGAACCTGTCAATGCGTAAAATTGCCCTCGCGGCCAGCGTACTGCTGTTTACCGGCCATGCGCTTGCCGAACCCAAACGCCCGGAATGCATCGCCCCGGCCTCGCCCGGCGGTGGTTTCGACCTGACCTGCAAACTGGCGCAAAGCGCGCTGATCAACGAAAAACTGCTGACCAAACCGATGCGCGTGACCTACATGCCCGGCGGCGTTGGCGCAGTGGCCTACAACGCAGTGGTCGCCCAACGTCCGGCCGATGCCGGCACCCTGGTGGCCTGGTCCAGTGGTTCGCTGCTGAACCTGGCCCAGGGCAAGTTCGGCCGTTTCGATGAAAACAACGTGCGCTGGCTCGCCGCTGTCGGCACCAGCTACGGCGCCATCGCGGTGAAAAGCGATTCGCCCTACAAGACCCTGGACGATCTGGTACAGGCGCTGAAGAAAGATCCGAGCAAAGTGGTGATCGGTTCCGGCGGCACCGTCGGCAGCCAGGACTGGATGCAGACCGCCCTCATCGCCAAGGCCGCCGGGATCAACCCCCGTGACCTGCGTTACGTTGCCCTCGAAGGTGGCGGCGAGATTGCTACCGCCCTGCTTGGCGGCCACATCCAGGTCGGCAGCACCGACATCTCCGACTCCATGCCGCACATCCAGAGCGGCGACATGCGCCTGCTGGCGGTGTTCTCCGACAAGCGCCTGGACGAGCCGGAAATGAAGGACATTCCGACAGCCCGCGAGCAAGGCTACGACATCGTCTGGCCGGTGGTTCGCGGCTTCTACCTCGGGCCAAAAGTCAGCGATGAAGACTATGCCTGGTGGAAGGACTCCTTCGACAAGCTGCTGGCCTCCCCCGAGTTCGCCAAGCTGCGCGACCAGCGTGAACTGTTCCCGTTCGCCATGACCGGCCCGGAACTGGACACCTACGTGAAGAAGCAGGTTGCGGACTACAAAGTGCTGGCCAAAGAGTTCGGCCTGATCCAGTGATCGCCTCTGTCTAGCGGCCGCGGCTCCGTTTGGCGGAGTCGCGGCACAGGAGTTCCCCATGCTCTTACAACGCATTTTTGCTTCGGTGCTGTTGCTGGCCTGCCTCAGCCTGGTGGCGATGGCCTGGCCCTACCAGGCACCTTTTTCCTACGAACCGATCGGCCCGCGAGCCTTCCCCCTGCTGATGCTGGGACTGATGGGCCTGGCGCTGGTGTACATGGTGTATCGCCCTTCGCCGATCAAGCACACCGATGAAGAGCCACCGCTGGATCGCGAAACCCTGACCAAAATTGGTGTTTGCGTACTGTTGCTGCTGGTCTTCGCCGGGCTGTTCGAACCGCTGGGCTTCATTCTCAGCAGCATGCTGGTTGGCATACCGATGGCTCGCCTGTACGGCGGACGCTGGCTGCCGGGCGCGATAATCATCAGTCTGATGAGCGTCGGTCTGTACCTGCTGTTCGACAAAGTCATGGACGTGCCACTGCCTCTGGGCCTGCTCGACGTTCTGGAGAACTGATATGGATACGCTTGGTTATTTGAGTCACGGCTTCGGCGTCGCACTAACCCCTTACAACCTGGTGACCGCCCTCAGCGGCACGCTGATCGGCACCGTCGTCGGCCTGCTGCCGGGGCTGGGGCCGATCAACGGCGTGGCATTGCTGATCCCGATTGCGTTCGCACTGGGCCTGCCGCCGGAGTCGGCATTGATCCTGCTGGCGGCGGTGTATCTGGGTTGCGAATACGGCGGCCGGATCAGTTCGATCCTGCTGAACATTCCCGGCGAAGCCTCCACCGTGATGACGACCCTCGACGGCTACCCGATGGCCCGTCAAGGCCTGGCCGGTGTTGCCCTGTCGCTGTCGGCCTGGAGTTCGTTCATCGGCGCTTTCATTGCCACCTGCGGGATGGTGGTGTTCGCGCCGATGCTGGCGAAATGGGCGATTGCCTTCGGCCCGGCGGAATACTTCGTGCTGATGGTGTTTGCGATTGTCTGTCTCGGCGGCATGGCCGGCGACCGCCCGCTCAAGACCTTCATCGCCGCGCTGATCGGGCTGTTTCTGTCGACGGTCGGCATTGACGCCAACAGCGGTGTGTACCGCTTCACCGGCGATAACATCCACCTCACCGACGGCATTCAATTCGTAGTGCTGGTGCTGGGCCTGTTCTCCATCAGTGAAATCCTGTTGCTGCTGGAAAAAACCCACCGTGGCCAGGAAGCCTTCCAGGCGACCGGGCGCATGCTGTTCAACTTCAAGGAAGCCGCTTCGGTGTTCTGGGTGAACATGCGTTGTGGCGTGCTCGGTTTCATCATGGGCGTACTGCCCGGCGCAGGTGCAACGCTGGCCAGTGCGGTGGCCTACATGACCGAGAAACGCATTGCCGGCCCAAGCGGCAAATTCGGCCAGGGCGACAAACGCGGCCTCGCTGCCCCGGAAACCGCCATCGGTGCCGAAGCCTGCGGTGCGTTGGTGCCGATGCTGACCCTCGGTGTTCCCGGCTCGGGCACCACGGCGGTGATGATCGGTGCGCTGTCGCTGTACAACATCACGCCCGGCCCCCTGCTGTTCCAACAGCAACCGGACATCGTCTGGGGCCTGATAGCGTCATTGTTTATCGCCAACATCATGCTGGTGATCCTCAATATCCCGATGATCCGCATCTTCACCAAAATCCTCGCCGTGCCGAACTGGGCGCTGGTGCCGATGATTGCGATCATCACCGCTATCGGCGTGTACGCGGTGCATGCCACCACCTTCGACCTGTTCCTGATGATCGGTATCGGCATCTTCGGCTACATCCTGCGCAAGCTCGACTTCCCGCTGTCGCCGGTGCTGCTGGGTTTCATCCTTGGCGGCTTGATGGAGCAGAACCTGCGTCGAGCGTTGTCGATCTCCAACGGTTCGCTGGACATCCTCTGGTCGAGCGGTATCACCGTCGGTGTCTGGGGGTTGATCGTGGTCATGTTGCTGGTGCCGATTGTGCGGATCTGGCGTAAACGCTCAGTGGCGCAACGCGTTGTCGCCGATGTCTGATCGGTCCCCCTTCAAACTCTGGTGGGGAACCCCGCTGGTCGGCCTGCTGGGCGGTTATCTCGCCAGCCAGGTCGGCTGGCCTTTGCCGTGGATGGTCGGCTCGTTGCTGGCGATCATCCTCGTGCGCTGCCTGACACCCTGGCAATTGGCCGAAATCCCTGGCGGACGCAAGTGCGGCCAGTGGATCGTCGGTATCGGCATCGGCCTGCACTTCACCCCGGTGGTGATGGAGCAGGTGCTGAGTCATTTCGGTTTGATTTTCTTTGGTGCGTTGGTCACCAGCCTGTCCGCCGTGGTCGGCGTGTGGCTGATGCGCCGTACCGGAGAAGATCGCGCCACGGCGTTCTTTTCCAGCATGCCCGGCGGTTCCGGGGAGATGGTCAACCTCGGCGCCCGCAATGGTGCGGTACTCAGCCGTGTGGCGGCGGGGCAGAGTTTGCGGGTGTTGGTCGTGGTGCTGTGCGTGCCGGCAGCCTTCAAGTATTTGTTGGGCGACGGTGCGCCGATTTCCCACGCTGGCAGCATCGATTGGCGCTGGCTGGCGGTATTGTTTCCCGCTGGCGCGTTGGCGGCCTGGATCTGGGAGCGCCTGCGTCAACCCAACCCCTGGCTGTTCGGGCCGTTGCTGGTCAGTGCGGCCGTCAGCATCGGCTGGGACCTGCACATCGGCTTGCCCGACGGCGGTAGCCAGATTGGCCAATGGTTGATCGGCAGCGGTCTGGGCTGTCACTTCAACCGGCAGTTTTTCCGGCGTGCGCCGTCGTTCATGGGGCGCACCCTGATCGGCACGGTGTTGACCATGCTGATCGCCACGGCGGCGGCATTGGGTTTGAGTGCGCTGACCCATCTGGATCTGCGCTCACTGACCTTGGGCATGATGCCCGGCGGGATTGCCGAGATGAGCCTGACAGCGGAAACCCTGCAACTGTCGGTGCCGCTGGTGACGGCGATGCAGGTGATGCGGCTGTTGTTTGTGTTGTTTCTGGCGGAGCCGTTGTTCAAGTACTGGAACCGGGGTCCGGATTCAGTCTGATAGACCGAGTTGCCTTCATCGCGAGCAAGCTCGCTCCCACAGGGTTCGCGTGATCCTTGCTCGCGATGGGGCCCTCTTGCTCAGCCCATCAAACCGGCGGCAACCGCCACTCGATCGGCGTCTCGCCATTCTGCTCCAGAAACTTGTTGGTCCGGCTGAAGTGCCCGCAACCGAGAAAGCCGCGATAGGCCGACAGCGGTGACGGATGCACCGAGGTCAACACCAGATGCTTGGTCGCATCGATCAGCTTCTGCTTGCTCTGGGCATGGGCGCCCCACAGCATGAACACCAGGTGCGGTTGCTGCTGGCTGACCACTTCAATGACCCGATCGGTGAAAAACTGCCAGCCCTTGTCCTTGTGCGCATTGGCGTTGGCACGCTCGACGGTCATGGTGGTGTTGAGCATCAGCACGCCCTGATCGGCCCAGCTTTGCAAGTAGCCATGGTTGGGAATGTCGATGTTCAGGTCGCGTTTGAGCTCTTTGTAAATGTTCACCAGCGACGGCGGCGCCGGCACGCCCGGTTGCACCGAGAAGCACAAGCCATGGGCCTGGCCCGGGCCGTGATAAGGGTCCTGCCCGAGGATCACTACCTTGACCTTGTCCAGCGGCGTGGAATTGAGCGCGTTGAAAATCATCGGCCCCGGCGGATAGATCTCCTTACCGGCCGCCCGCTCCTGTTGCAGGAAGTTTCGCAACTCTGTCATGTAGGGCTGGTCGAATTCGGCACGCAGTGCCTCCTTCCAGCCCGGTTCGAGTTTGATACGGTCGTCAGCAGTCATGGTTACATCCGGAAAAAACAATGGGGCGAACCCTAGGAAAGCGCATCACGCTTGTCAATTGATCTGACGCAGATCCGGCACTTTCCCACACAGCGATCATACTTAACCCTCAAATTCCCGATCGAGGTCACGATGAATCTGCACTTCGAAGAACTCACCGGCACCGACGGCGCGCGCATCGGCATCGCCAGCCTGGATGCCGAAAAGTCCCTGAACGCCCTGTCCCTGCCGATGATCAACGCCCTGCGCGACCGAATGGGGGCCTGGGCCAAGGATCCGCAGATCGTCTGCGTTCTATTGCGCGGCAACGGTGCCAAGGCCTTTTGCGCCGGCGGCGAAGTGCGCAGCCTGGTGGAAGCCTGTCGCGTCCATCCGGGCGAAGTACCGCCACTGGCCGCGCAGTTCTTTGCGGCGGAATATCGCCTGGATTTCAAACTTCATACCTACCCGAAACCGCTGATCTGCTGGGGCCACGGCTATGTGCTCGGCGGTGGCATGGGACTGTTGCAAGGGGCAGGCATCCGCATCGTCACACCGAGCAGCCGCTTGGCCATGCCGGAGATCAGCATCGGCCTGTACCCGGACGTTGGCGCCAGTTGGTTTCTGTCGCGCCTGCCCGGCAAGCTCGGGTTGTTCCTGGGCCTGACCGGTGCGCACATGAACGGCCGCGATGCCATTGACCTGGACCTGGCCGATCGTTTCCTGCTCGATGAGCAGCAGCCGCAATTGATCGAAGGCCTGTTGCAATTGAACTGGCAGGAACAGACACCCATGCAGCTCAACAGCCTGCTCAAGGCCTTGCAGCAGGAAGCCGTGGCGCAGATGCCCGAAGCCCAGTGGCTGCCGCGCCGCCAGCAGATCGACGAACTGCTGGATGTCAGCGACGTGCGTTGCGCATGGAAGGCCATCAGCGCCTTGCGCGATCACACCGACCTGTTGCTGAGTCGCGCAGCCAGGACCCTGAGCGAAGGCGCTCCGCTGACCGCTCGTCTGGTGTGGGAGCAGATCATTCGTGCCCGACACCTGTCATTGGCCGAAGTCTTCCAGATGGAATACACCCTGAGCCTCAACTGCTGTCGGCATCCGGAATTCAGCGAAGGCGTACGTGCCCGGTTGATCGACAAGGATCAGAAACCGCATTGGCACTGGCCGGACATCAACAACGTGCCGGACGCGGTGGTAGAGGCGCATTTTCACAAGGCGTGGGAAGGTCGGCATCCGCTGGCGGATTTGTCCGAATACTGAAAACTGCACACAACACTGTGGGAGCGGCGGTGCGACGATTCGACTTGCTCGCGAAAGCGTCATCTCAGCAACATTGATGTTGACTGACACTCCGCCTTCGCGAGCAAGTCGAATCGTCGCACCGCCGCTCCCACATTCAGAGTTGTGTTTTGTACAAAGCTATCGGTGGCCGCCCCGCCCGCTGCGATAGCCTCGACCGTTACCGCGATAGTCGTTGTTCCAGTTCCCGCGGTTACGGCCGTCCCAGCCATGGTTCTGATGCGTGCGGTAGTCGCCACGCGACGGCTGATAGTAACGAGGGGCCGACTGGTAATGGCGCGATGGTTGATACATCCGCGGCTGCGAGTAATAGCGCGACGGTTGATAGATCCGTGGCTGTGAGTAATAGCGCGGTGTCGGCTGGTAATACCGCGCTGGCGGCACGTAGTACCGGGGCGGCGGTGTGTAGTAACCGCCACCATTGGAGTAGTAGGAACTCCCCCCGGCGTAATAGGTTGGCGATGGCGAGGTATAGACCTCGGAACTGTAGTAACTGCCTCCTTCATCGTAATAAGGCACGCACCCACCAAGGGACAATCCCAACACAGCTAGCAGAAGAATTCGACAGAGCATGGCGGCCTCCTGGACCGCGGGTAAGCCACACCAGCGACGCTGGCAGGCGACAGACAAATGTTCGGTGACTGTCGAAAGATCAGACACCGAATTCGGAATCTGGTGCGTCCTTGAAACAAGTGGAAACATCTGGCCGATGAAAGGTTTTTCATCCATTCGCGCCCTGATTAACGGTGGCCACCTCGATGTCCACCGCCATGATGTCCGCCGCCGTGGCCACGGTAGTAACCATGCCCACCGTAGTAATAGGAGCGATAACCACCGTAATAACGCGGACCGTAGTAACCGTAGTAATAGGGCGAGTAGTAGCCGGGGTAGTAATAAGGTCCCCCGTAGACGTCGGCAGGACCGGCGTAGTAGTAGCAGCCAGACAATCCAAGACCCAGTACTGCACCTAACAATAATCGACGCAACATGGCGGCCTCCGTAAAGACCTGTAACAGCAGTCGGCACGCTCCGACTTACACCTGTTTTGACTGGCAATCCCCTGCCAAGTGCGACGTTGCACCCACCGTCTGATCAGCGGCGGACAGGTTCCAATGCGGTGCACACGAGCACCATCAAAGTGCCGCCTCATTCACGCTGGCGGCGGGCGTAACCCTTCGTGGAATGTGGGAACGACCATTCGCGGCACACATGGAGCAGTTATTTCCCCGCAGTGCCATTAGAATGCAACCATCGGATGACTGCCAATGGAACTGCCATGCCGCTTCGCTCGCCGCTGTACTCTCAACGTTCGTTGGTGCTCACGCTGGTCGCATTGCTGGGCGCAGGTTTCCTCGCCACCTCCTTCCTCAGTTACTACGCCTCCCGGGCCTCGATCCGCGACAACATCGTCAACACCGAACTGCCGCTGACGTCGGATACGGTCTACTCGGAAATCCAGAAAGACCTTGTCAGGCCGATCCTGATTTCCTCGATGATGGCTCGCGACACCTTCATGCGCGACTGGGTGGTCAATGGTGAAAAGGATTCCGACCAGATGACCCGTTACCTCAACGAGGTCATGACCCACTACGGCGCCTACACCGCGTTTTTCGTCTCCAACACCAGCCTGACCTACTACCACGCCAAGGGTGTGCTCAAGCAGGTCAAGGCCACCGAGCCCCGCGATGCCTGGTACTTCCGTGTGCGGGACATGAAGGATCCGTACGAGATCAACGTCGACCCGGACCTCGCCAACAAGGACAACCTGACCTTCTTCATCAACTACAAGGTCTACGACTACGACAGCCGATTCATCGGCGCGGCCGGGGTTGGCCTGACCGTCGACGCCGTGATCAAGCTGATCGACAAGTACCAGCAGCGTTATCAACGCAGTGTGTATTTCGTCGACAACTTCGGGCGCCTGGTGCTCACCGGCGCCGAAGGGGGGCCGCAGGGCGCGCACATCGGGCAGAAACTCAGTGAACTCGACAGCATGAAAGACCTGGTCAGCCGGCTGCCCAAACCCCACAGCGGCAGCTATGAATACTCCGTGCAGGGCCAGGGGCATTTCCTCAACGTGCGGTTTATCCCGGAGCTGAACTGGTACCTGTTCGTCGACAAACGCGAAGACAGCGCCCTCGGTGAAATCCGCCAGTCGCTGTACCTCAACCTGCTGATCTGCCTGCTGGTCACCTTGATCGTGCTGGCCCTGCTCAACCGGGTGATCAAACGCTATCAGGACAAGATCCAGGCCCAGGCCATCCTCGACAGCCTGACCGAACTGCCCAACCGTCGTGGCTTCGACCTGCTGGCCGCGCAGGCCATGCACGAAGCCCGGCGCGAGCCCAAGCCGCTGACCGCTTTGCTGCTGGACCTGGACCACTTCAAGGCGCTGAACGACACCTACGGCCACCTGGCCGGCGACCAGGTACTGATCGGTTTCGCCCGGGATCTGGAAAGTTGCCTGCGGCACTCCGACATCGTCTGCCGCTGGGGTGGTGAAGAGTTCATCGTGCTGCTCAAGGACACCGACGGTAAGACCGGCCTGATGATTGCCGAGAAAATTCGCCAGCACGTGGAACAACAGCGCTATGCCTACAACAGTAAGGCCTTGCATGTGACCGTCAGCATCGGCCTCACCACCCAGCAGCCCGATGACACCTTGCACAGCCTGCTGTCACGGGCGGATCATGCGATGTATCGGGCCAAGCAAACTGGCCGTAACCGAACCTGCGTGGAAAAACCTCACTTCAGCTATGAACCAGCCTGACTTCTGCCCGGCCTGCGGTGCACCCAACGACTGCACCCTGGCCGACCCGCGAACCGCCGACCGCGCCTGCTGGTGCTACGGCGTCAGCATCGACCCGGCTGTGCTCCAGGCGCTGCCGGTGGAACTGCGCGACGCCTCGTGCCTGTGCCCGCGCTGCGCTGAGGTCGAGGCGCAGTTGCAAGCAGCGTCCGGGTCGATCAAGTAAGATGCGCGCCCCTGTCCTTACCGATCCTTAAGTCATGCGTGTCGACCGTTTCCTCAGCAACCTGCCGTGCTTCAACCGTAAGCAGGTACGCCTGTTGCTGGTGGAAAAACGCGTCAGGGTTGACGGAAAAGTCGTCAGCGACCCGCACAGCGAAGTCCGCGAATTCAGCCGCGTCGAAGTCGACAACGAGCTGCTGCAAGCCGGTAAACCCCTGCGCCATTTCATGTTGCACAAGCCCGCCGGATGCGTCAGCGCCACCCGGGATCCGCAGCACCCGACCGTGCTCGATTTGATCCATGAACCGGACAAGGACGAACTGCACATCGCCGGACGCCTGGACTTCAACACCACCGGCCTGATGCTGATCACCAACGACGGCAGCTGGTCGCGGCGCCTGACCCAACCGCAGACCAAACTGCCCAAGGTCTATTACGTCGAAACCGAGCAGGACATCGGCCCCGAATACGCGATCAAATTCAACGAAGGGCTGTACTTCGCCTTCGAAGACCTCACCACGCAACCCGCCGGGCTAGAGCTGCTCGGGCCAAAATGCGCACGCCTGAGCATCGTCGAGGGCCGCTATCACCAGGTCAAGCGCATGTTCGGCCACTTCGACAACAAGGTGATGCGCCTGCATCGCGAACGCATGGGGTCGCTGGTACTCGACGACACCTTGAAACCGGGCGAATACCGCCCGCTGACCGACAAAGAGATCGGATCGATCTAAGCGCGCGACCGCTCAGCAGAAAGTTGTCGAACAATTTACCAACGGCACTTGCGCAATGATGTGACCCCTGCTTGAATCAGGACGTCGGCCGAAATGTGACCGACGAGTCACCCCATACTTCTAAGAAACTTTTTGCCGGTAGGAACCCAAGGGTTCCGGCCTCATCCGGCAGACTGCCCGCCAATAACAATACCCGTCGACCGGACTGCAATGGATCGACATGGGCCTCTCAAATTCCAGGCGTATGCCTACCTGTCACAAAGCTCGTGCAATCTCATTTGCGCGCATACCCGCTTGCCAGGAGTCTTATGACATGAGGCCAGAAATCGCTGTGCTGGATATACAGGGTCAGTATCGGGTTTACACGGAGTTCTATCGCGCGGACGCCGCAGAGAAGACCATTATCTTGGTCAACGGCTCGATGGCCACGACTGCGTCGTTTGCACAAACCGTGAAAAACCTCCATCCGCAGTTCAACGTCGTCTGCTACGACCAGCCCTACGCGGGCCGGTCAAAAGCCCACAACCTGCATGAAAAAATGCTCACCAAGGAAATCGAAGGACAGATCCTGCTTGAGCTGATCGACCACTTCGCCGCCGAGCACGTGCTGTCGTTTTCCTGGGGCGGTGCCGCGACCATGATGGCATTGTCGCAACGGCCACGGCGCATCGAAAAAGCCGTGATCAGCTCGTTCTCCCCGGTGATCAACGCGCACATGCTCGACTACCTCGAGCGCGGCGTCGAACACCTCGGCAACCTGGATCGCGACCGGGTCGGGCACCTGGTGAACGACACCATCGGCAAACACCTGCCGTCGTTGTTCAAGCGCTTTAACTATCGCCACGTCAGCTCCCTGGCCGAACATGAGTACGGGCAGATGCACTTCCACATCAGCGACGTGCTGCACAGCGATCGCCAGTGCTACCTGCACGCGGCGAAGAAAATCGACGTGCCGGTGCTGTTCCTCAACGGCGAATGGGACGAATACACCGCCGCCGACGACGCCCGGTTGTTCGCCGGCCACGTGCAACACAGCACGTTCAGCACCATTCAGGCCACCGGCCACTTTCTCGACATGGAGCACAAGGCCGCCTGCCGAGACAGCCGCAACGCACTGATGGGCTTCCTGAAACCAGCGCAACTCGAAAGCCGACCGCGTTACCACAACGCCCAGGAACACCATGCATTGGCAGGCTGAAGTAGCGTCATCGCGAGCGAGCCCCGCCCTGCTGCGTTAAACGTATTCTGCAGGCGCGAGGCTTGCCCGCGATCGACCGTCATGCGGTCCGGGCTTTTTTGTCACATCTGCGTTAAACCCGCTCCACGTAAAGAAAAACTTCAAATCCGCAGCCGTATCTGGTACAAAGTCAGCGCTCTGAGCGGGTGTCGTATAATGGCATTACTCCAGCTTCCCAAGCTGATAACGAGGGTTCGATTCCCTTCACCCGCTCCAATCGAATTTTGATCTCACGTCAGGGTTGTTTTGACGGGGGATGCAGAGACAGAAAAAACCGGCCTTGATGGCCGGTTTTTTTGTGTCCGGGATTTGGTGGATTTTGCTTCTTCAGTCATTCCGCCATTTTCCCTGATCGATTAGCAAGTGCCCTTGGGCGATAGCGTCTATCCTGAGACCTGTTAGCGTTTTTTTCGAAAAGCACGGATTTGTTATCAAATTCAATCCGACATTAGTGTTTTTACCGTTTCGAAATTAGCGTTTTCGCATAAGATCAAGGTTCTGTTAGCGTTTTTCTTGTCCCAGTAAAGGATTTCGTCAATGCAAGTCGGTTTCAAGACCCTCGCGACCCGTTACGACATCGCACTGGCACAGCCTCTGCGCGTCGAATCCATGATCGGCACTGTACGTGTCAATCGCGAAACTGACGGCAATGTGGAGAACCGATACCCGACAAGCTATCGGCCCGCAGACGATTTCGCAGGACATTTCGAATTCGGCCTCAAGTACGAAGAGATCCACCTCGAGTTCTTCGCCCGCCTGTTTGCAGCCATAGGCCCGCTGCCTGTCGAAGAGTGGTGTCGACGGGAGCCTTTCGGTCAATACGCCCGCCGCACGGGGTTCCTCTACGAATGGCTGACAGGCGAACGCCTGGATGTGCCTGACGTGACCAATGGCGGCTATGTTGATGTACTTTCGCCCCAAGATTATCTGACTCGTCGCGAAGCTCTGCGAACTCGTCGTTGGCGCATCAACAACAACCTGCCGGGGACGGCTGAGTTCTGCCCCTTGGTTCGTCGTACGGTGCCAGTGCAGGAAGCTCTGCAATTCAATCTGCGCGAAGCATTGGGTGAATTGGATCAGGCCTTTGGTGCCGACATCCTGATGCGTACGGCCAGTTGGCTGACGTTCAAGGAATCGCGCGCGAGTTTTCTCATCGAAAAGGAAGCCGGCCAGGCGGATCGCATCCAGCGGTTTGCCCATGTCATTGCCCAGCACTGCGGTCATATCAAAGACCCGTTGAGCAACGACAGCCTGCATTCCCTGCAAGCTGGCATTCTTGGACATGACGCCATCGGACTGGGCTTGCGGCGCTCTCCCGTATTTGTGGGGCAAGCCACGATGCGCGAGGACATCGTGCATTACATTGCCCCCCATTTCGCAGACCTCGCTCAGCTCTTGGCAGGCCTCAACGAGTTTGAGGTCGCAACCCGTGGCGCTGAGTCAGTGGCACGTGCCGCAGTGTTGGCATTTGGCTTCGTGTACATCCATCCCATGCGCGACGGAAATGGCCGGATTCACCGTTTCCTGATCAACGACACCCTGGTTCGGGACAAGGCTGTGCCCGACGGCGTGATATTGCCGGTCTCTGCCACAATCACAAGCTCGATCGACTTCAGGGCCGGCTACGATCGTACGCTCGAAGTATTCTCGCGACCGTTCATGCGACGTTACGCGACGGCCCATCGGTTCGGCGAACTCGTGACCTACGAAGACGGTACTCGCAGCAACTTCATCTTCGATGAATATGAGGACGCGCGTTTTGCCTGGCGCTATCCCGATCTGACCGAACACGTCCTGTACACCGCACGCGTTGTCGAGCACACGATTAAAAAGGAAATGGCGGATGAAGCCAGAGTACTGGTGATCTTTCAGCGAGCGCAGGAACAGTTGAAAGAGGTATTGGAAATGCCAGACCAGGACGCGAATCGCATCATTCGCTCTATCAAGGAGAATGGCTGGACGGTGTCGGGCAAGCTGAAGAAAGGGTATCCGCAACTTGAAGATGAGCGCGTGGCAGAGCGCGTTGTGGAGGCTGTGCGTTCTGCGTTTGAGGATTGAGAGATGGGAGGTGGATTAAGTAAAAAAAGGCACTTTTAGCCGTTTTTTGTACCCGGAATTTGGTCGAATCATGACCGATCCAGCTCTACGTTGATAAACAAATCCGTCACCTTTTCCCGGGGATGTAGAGACAGAAAAAACCGGCCCAAGTGGCCGGTTTTTTTTTGCGCGGGATTTGGTGATGCGCCTGCCAACGCTAATGTTAAGGCCCCGTTTTTAAAGGCCAAACGGAGATCA
This sequence comes from Pseudomonas sp. BF-B-30, assembly GCF_019956305.1. Taxonomy (NCBI): domain Bacteria; kingdom Pseudomonadati; phylum Pseudomonadota; class Gammaproteobacteria; order Pseudomonadales; family Pseudomonadaceae; genus Pseudomonas; species Pseudomonas sp. BF-B-30. The sequence goes on from NZ_JAHBDG010000031.1 coordinate 34,374, forward strand.
ACGTTAGAAAAAGCAACGTCCTACACGACACTGGGAAATGTCCGTAGACTTGCGCATTGCTGTGCCTTTGTCATGAGACCTATAGTCCGACCGCGTCCAAATGGCGTATCGGGTTTGGCGACTCGATGACAAAGCATAGGAACCTCCGAGCAATCTCGGAGCGTTTCTGAACGCACTTGGCTACCTGTTTATGGTGGCTGTGCGTGGGAGACCTTTGGGTCTACCGGTTTGCCTTGTCCCGGTTCGCCAACCTGCGTACAGCTACCACCTTTTGTTTGGCGACACTGAGTGGTAGTTCACTTCAATTCAAGGAATCACTCATGAATGAATATATGGCTTTAACCAGTAACGCCGACGACCTCCCCTCCCTCTTCGTCAACACCACCCAACCCCTGCATTCCCTGCTCAGCACCGCCAGTTACAGAATTCGAGCCGTCACTCAGCTCCTTGAAAACCTCGCGATGCGTGGCGACCTGACCTCCGACACCGTGGTCCTCAGCGACTTCGCATTGCTCTGCTGCGTGCCATTGCGCGATGGATGCGATGTGCTTGATGTAATCGCTCGACGCATGGATGCAGAACCCTCCTGACAGTCCACCCGGCGCCTTTCGGGGGCGCCCTTTGGGGTTCATAACCTCACCCGCTGTGTTCACGGAGGACCATGAACATGTTTTACCCGATTGCGATTTTCATGGACGACGACGAACATGCGTGGGGTGTTGAAGTCCCGGATGTGCCAGGTTGTTTTAGCGCCGGTGAAGATCTGGAAGATGCAATAGCCATGGTTCAACAAGCCATTGAGGGGTATTTCGAGATGCTCGCCGAGAACGGTGCACCCTTCCCCTCAGCCAGCAGCGTTACCCTGCACACATCTAATCCAAAGTACGCTGGCTGTACGTGGGCACTGGTGGAAATCGACGTGATCGAGTAACTGATTGGAGCCCCTGATATGACTCAAAACAGTGGGTTGGTGTTCAGCGCTGAATGTGACCCTGCCACCTGGACGCTCATATCTTTTGCGTATAGATCACCGCAAGCGAGTAAAGAAGCCGTAGCGCTGCGTTGAGCCCAGCAACAGTTCCCTTATTCTCCCGGCTCATCCTTCGCCTGGAGATCAACATGCACAATTCAGAGTTGGGAATCATGATCATTTCATTGATCGGGTTGTTCGGCTTTGCCTCCTTTGCCTTTGAGTACTTGAGTGCCCGGCGCTCAAAAAAGAACAAGCCACAGTGATTTTTCAAGATCGAAAAAAGGGGCAGATGACACTCATCAACTGTCCCTGTTTTGCTTCAGCGGGTCGCGACGATAAACAGTCGCGGGAATGGCAACAGCACCGAACCATCGGCCATGGCCGGGTACGCCCGCTCGATAGCAGTCTGATATTGCTTCAGATACTGCGCCCGTTCCGCCTCGTCTAACGGATCGAGAAACGGTCGCAAGCCACTGCCCTTGAACCACTCCACCACCCCAGACGCACCACCCGCGAGCGGATGATGGTAAGTGGTGCGCCATACATCGACGCGGGTGCAACAGGCTTTCAAAATCGAATAGTAGCCACTGGCATCGGCCATTTCGGTCCTCTGCCCGGCGGCACCTGCCAGCTTGCCGACCCATGGGCCATCAGCGGCGACTTCACGCATCAAGCGGTGCGAGTGTTCATTCAGGTTGTCAGGCATCTGGACGGCCAGTCTGCCACCCGGCGCCAGTTTGCTCACCAGCGACGGTAGCAACGTGGCGTGATCAGGTACCCACTGCAACACCGCGTTGGCGAAAATCACATCGAACGGGCCACTGTCATTCCAGGTGTCGATGTCGGCGATGTCGAACTGCACCTGCGGCAAGCGCTTGCGCGCGGCGTCGATCATGTCGCTGGAACTGTCCAGCCCGCGCACCGTGGCATCGGCAAAGCGCTCCACCAGCAACTCGGTGGAGTTGCCGGGCCCACAACCGATATCGATGACCAAGCGCACGTCCCCGGCGGGGACAGCCGCCAGCAGGTCACGGGCGGGACGGGTGCGTTCATCTTCAAAAGCGACGTACTGTTTGGCGGACCAACTCATTGCGTTCTCCTGTCGGTGCGTTGTCCTCGGGACGCTACGATACCGCGGCGAGCACCGCTAAAGGTTTCAGAAAACAACCTTTTCGATCACGTCGAATGTTTGACCTCAATGGCCTGAACCCAACGCATAATCCCAAGCCGCATCCGGACCAGTACTGAACAGAAAAACGGCGCGTGACTGAAGCCCCGCGCCGTTTGTGTTCAAACCTTCAGGTCAACGACTGGCTTGCAACGCCTTGGCCATTTCCAGGTGATTTTGCAATTTAGGCAGGGTTTCTTCGGCGAACGCCTTGATTTGCGGCACGTCGGTGGTCTGCGCCTCTTGTTGCAGCTGTTCGATGGCTTCCTGCGTGGTCTTCACCTGACTGGCGGTATAGGCCTCGTCGTAGGTCGCCCCATCCAGGACTTGTGGCATCAGGGTTTTGGCCTTTTCGACAATCTCTTCCCGGGGGGCGACCGGTATATCCAGTTGTTTGGCGATTTTCGCCAGGTGCTGGTTCGCCTTGGTGCGGTCGTTGATGACGATAATGGTGTAGTCCTTGACCTCTTTGGACTCGGCTTTCTGGTGCGCCAGGCGACTTGCTTCAATATCGGCAATACCTTTTGCCGAGGCCTCGTCGATGAACTCGGCAGTCGACTGGGCAAAGACGCCGCTGGCAAACAGGCCCAGTAACGTGGCAAGACTGGTATTACATAATCGGGTGGCCATCCGGTTCATGGTCGCGCCCTCCTCTTCAAATTCAAACGGGAGCTTTCGCCCCCGCTTCTCAATCAAAACCACCATCATCCATTACTTGGATTTCTGTCCGGGCTTGCGGCCCATGTCGGGTTTCGCAGGCTCTTTGTCGACAGTCGTCGTGGTGGTTTTCCCACCCTTGCGACCGGCTTCAGAGGCCTTCGTTCGATCATTGGCGAAGTTCCCCGAGTTCGAGTTTCTTGAATTAGGCATGATTCTCTTCCTCTTGGTGGTAGTCGCGGCGGGCTGTAGCCCGCATAGAATCTGAATTTGCGCGCCCAAAAAGGTTTAGAAAATTACGTGGATGCCACGACGAACGGTGCGCGGTTTTTCAGACCAGTCGCAGGTGATGCTCGCGTTTGGCGCAGTACATCGCCTCGTCGGCATGCCGGAACAATTGCTTCTCTTCGGTGCCGTGATCGGGGTATCGGGCGACGCCGATGCTGGGCTGGATATTCAGGCTGTGCCCGTCCAGGCGCAGGGGCTGACCCAGGACCTGACGGACTTTCTCGACCACAAGGTCGGTATCGTCCGCCGCGTGAATGCTGTGCAGCAACACCACGAATTCATCGCCGCCGATGCGGGCCACGGTGTCGATTTCCCGCACGCAGCCCTTGAGCCTGTTGGCCACCGCTTGCAACAGCATGTCGCCGACCGCGTGCCCATGGGTGTCGTTGACTTGCTTGAAGCGGTCAAGGTCGACGTACAGCAGCGCCATGCGCCCGCCGCCCTCCCGGGCCACTTGCAGTGACGCCTTGAGCCGTTCGCGCAGCAGCTCGCGGTTGGGTAACTGGGTCAGTTGGTCGTACTGGGCCATGTGTTGCAGGCGGGCGTGCAATTGCTTGCGCTCGATGGCGGTGGCGACCTGGGCGCAGACGTATTGCAGCAGCTCCTTGTCTTGCTCGGTGTAGCGTTCGCCGCCCGGAATGCTTTTGACGATCAGCGCGCCGATGGTGCCGTTTTGCGAATTCAGCGGCACACCCAGCCAACAGGGTGCGTTCTGTTCGGTCTGCAGCATTTCGAAGCCGGCAAGAGGTGGGCACTGGCCCGGAGTCAACAGGATCGGCTGCCCCGTGCAGATCACCTCGACACACAGGCGCCCGGTCATGGTTCCGGGCTGTTCGGGCTGTGGCTCGTGGTCATCGACGTGATAGGGGAAGTTCAGCTGTGCGCAGTGCTGGTCGTACAGCGCCACGGAAAAACTCAATGCCGGCAGCCATTCGCCGATGATCATGTGGATGCGCTTGAACAACGCCAGCAGATCCTCTGCCGCATGGGCCGCTTCGGAAATCGCATACAACGCTGCCTGCCGGGACTCGGCCTGCTTACGCTCGGTGATGTCACGAGCAACGGCGATGCGCAGTTGATCGTCCTCGGACCAGCGTGCCGACCAGAGGATGTGCACCACACTGCCATCCTTGCGCAGGTAGCGGTTTTCGAAGTTGAGCTTGGGCTCACCGCCCATGATTTCCCGGGCCGCGTCGAGGGTGCGCTGGCGATCGCCCGGGTGCACCATGTCGATCATCGCCTCGCCGATCATCTCATCGGCGCTGTAGCCAAAAATGCGTTCGCATGCCGCGCTGACAAAGACGAAGCGGCCCTGCTTATCCACCGCACAGACGGCGTCCAGCAACAGATCGATATAACTCGCCAGCGGCGCGGAATTCCGGTTTTCCATGGTTCAGCGTGGGTGCCCCGATAATGCAGCGCTCTTCAATCATCCCTGCCCCGTCAGCCTTGCATCCCTGTGATTACATTCAAGCCTTTTCCGGCATCAGCCCCGGCAACGCATGGACCAGCGCATTGATGGCGAAACCGATGAACATTACCCCGCACAACCGGGTGATTGCCAGTTCATGACGCTGGTACAAGGTGCGCACTCGCCGTGCACCGACGATGCCGATGAGAATAGCGTAGGCGAGCAACCCGCCGACGAAACTCAGGGCGATCAGTATCGGCAGCATTGACCAGTTGAGCAGTTCCGCGCGACTCGACAGCAATGCCGTGAACGTCGCCACCGCCACCGGATAGGCCTTGGGATTGGTCAGGCCAAACAGGATGCCGTGCCAGAACGGCTGCCGCGCCGGGCCCTGCGGCGCATCACCGCTGCTACGCCGGGCGCGCACCGCACGCCAGCCGAGCCAGAACAGGTACAGGCCGCTGAGCACACCGAGCACGTCAAACGCCGTACTGCCGATCTCCCGCGCACCGACAATCGCGATCAGCGCCGTGCTGCACCAGACCACATCACCGAGCAAATGCCCGCACAGAAACCCCGCCCCGGCCCGTCGCCCATGGGCCGCGCCAATACCGAATACCGCCAGCACACCCGGTCCCGGGGTGATGCCGTAGATAAAACCCGAGGCAAGCACGGCCATTAGCAACGATGGGGTCATGGGGAGTCCTTTTGAACGGCTTGGTGAATGGTGGCCAGTCTATATCAGGTCATTGCCTGTCGACTGAAACATCTCGACAGACGAACGGGCTGGCCCCGCTTCACTGATGACGGTGTAGTATGTTGTATTACAAACCACTACATCGAGACCACCATGTCAGTTATGTCCCTGCGCATACCAGACGAAATCGCCGATACTCTCGCGAGTCTTTCCAAAGCAACGGGCCGCAGCAAATCATTTCTGGCCGTGGATGCGCTGCGTGAGTACCTGGCCCGTGAAGCGTGGCAAATCGAGGAAATTCAGAAAGCCTTGAAAGAAGCCGATGATGGTGACTTCGCGACACAAGAAGAAGTGAACGCAATTGCAGACAAGTGGACGGCGAATGCGCGTTGAGTGGTTGCGTACGGCGTTAAAGAATCTGGATGACGAAGCCGCGTACATTGCCATCGAGAATCCAAAAGCTGCAGCAGATTTTGTCCAGGCAATTCTCGCCAGTGTCGATCACCTTGCCCGATTTCCAGCGACGGGCCGTGAAGGACGCCTACCCGGTACCCGGGAATGGGTCATGCCTGATCGCCCCTATTTGATTCCCTACCGGGTTCGCCAAGGTCGGCTTCAGGTACTACGGATTTTTCATACGCGTCGCCTGCCACCTTCCAATTGGTAAAGGCCATTTGGAAAAGCCTCTAGCGTTCGATCCCCTCCCCAATCCTGCGATTCAACCAGTTCAACGCCTGATCCCCACCCCGCCGTTTATGCCACGCCAACACAAAGGTGAACGACGGAATGTGAAACGGCGGTGGCACGACAACCAATGAAGACTGATCGATATCGCGCAAGCCGCGCGACGCGACGGTGAGGATCAGGTCGGTGCCGCTGATGAGCTCCGGGGCCACGCTCCAGTGCGGCAGGCTGACAGCCACACGACGACGTTCGCGCAATGCAGTCAATGCACGCTCGATTTCCGGGGTGCCGCTGCCGCGCATTTCCAGCAGGACGTGAGGCCGAGCCAGGTAAGTGGGCAGGTCGAGGCCACCATCGGCGGGCAGGCTGTTGCGGTCCACCAGGCAGGCATAGTGCTCTTCGAACAGGGGCGTGCTGCGCAACTCATGGGGCATTTCCGGGAATACACCGGCGGCGACATCAATGTCACCGTTGAGCACCCCTTCGAGCATGCTTTCGCGGCTTCCATGGCTGATTTGCAGGTCGATGCCCGGCGCTTCGCGGCGCAACGTTCGGATCAGTCCCGGCAAGACAATGGCGGCGCCGTAGTCGGACATCGCCAGACGGAAGGTGCGCTGGGTGGTCGCGGGATCGAAGGCGTTCGGCGCCAGCAGCGCTTGCACCTGGGCCAGGGCTGCGGCCAGCGGTACCACGAGTTCCAGCGCTCGCGGAGTCGGCACAAGACCGGCACCGGCGCGCACCAGCAGCGGATCGCCGAGCAGGTCACGCAAGCGCGCCAGCGCATGGCTGACCGCTGGCTGGCTCAAGTGCAGACGCTCGGCCGCCCGGGTCACGTGTTGCTCGCTGAGCAAGGCGTCGAGGATCACCAGCAAGTTGAGGTCGATACGGCGAAGATTATTCATCTGCTGCATGTTCTGGATAACAAAACGGAATTTAAATCTGCGCGACGAATACCCTAGAGTCCAGCAAAACCTGTTGGAGATCGATCATGAGTACGTTGCATTGGGCCGGTCTGATTGGACTGGCGATGATCGCCGGGGCGGTGGTGCCGTTTCAGAGCGCGATCAACGTCAATCTCGGGCGCGGGTTGGGCCATCCGCTGTGGGCGACACTCGCCTCGTTGCTGGTGAGCGTCGTGGTGCTGTTGCCGATCATCGTTGCGATGCGCTTGCCGTTGCCATCACTGGCATTCATCAGCAAGGCGCCGCTCTGGATGTGGGCCGGTGGTGCTTTTGGGGTGATATTCATTTCCCTGGCATTGGTGCTGCTGCCCAAGCTGGGGGCCGCGGGGTTCATGGCATTGGCGCTGGCGGGGCAAGTGGTGGGGTCGTTGTTGCTGGATCACTTCGGCTGGTTCGGGTTGGTGGAGCGGCAGATCAACCTGCCCAAGCTGGTGGGAGTGATGTTGTTGATGGCCGGGGTGGTGTTGATCCAGTTTTTTGATGCGCCGGCCAAAGGGTTGGTGACGGCGGGTTGATGGGATAACCGACGATGCGAAGGTGTTCTCCTGGCCGCCTTCGCGAGCAAGCCCGCTCCCACAGGGAGGTACGCGGTTCCTGTGGGAGCGGGCTTGCTCGCGAAAGCGGTCTATGGCATCAGGCCTTGTCGAGTGTGCGCAACTTCTGCGGCAACCCCCACAACAACAGCGCCACGGCGATCAGCGCACATACACCAATGACATACAGCGCCGGCGTGGTGCTGCCGGTCAGGTCCTTGATTCGGCCGACCATCACCGGGCTGACGATGCCGCCGAACTGGCCCAGGGTGTTGATCACCGCAATCCCGCCGGCCGCGCCCGCGCCGGCACCGGCCAGCAGTTTCGGCGGCAGGGTCCAGAAGCTCGGGATGGAGGCGATGATCCCGGCACCGAGCAGGCCCAACGCGACAATCAGGAAGGTCGTGTGACTGGCGAAGATCCCCGCACAGAAGAACCCGACCGCACCGACCGCCACCAGACCGGCGACAAACTTGCGCCGCTCGCCAGTAGCATCGGACAGCCGTCCGATCACCACCATGCTGATGGCGCCGCAGATGTACGGGATGGCCGTCAGCAAGCCGATCATCACCGGACTCTCGGTACCTGCGCTGCGGATCAGTTGCGGCGCCCAGAAATTCAAGCCGTAGGACGCCACCTGAATCAGGAAATAGATCAGCCCCAAAGTCAGGAAGCCCGGAATCCGCAGCGCGGCGAGCAGCGAACCACCGCTCTTGTGCGGCTCATGCTGAGCGATACGGCTGGCCAGCAAAGTCTTCTCCGAAGGCGTCAGCCAATGGGCGTCTTCGATGCGGTCCTTGAGCAGGGTCAGCACCAGCAAACCGAGGCCGATACACGGCACGCCACCGAGCAGGAACAGCCAGTGCCAGCCACGCATTTGCAGCACACCGTCAAGGTGTTGCAGCACAAGGCCGGAGAACGGCGCACCCACCAGGCCGGCGAACGCCGACGCCAGGAACAGCATCGAGGTGATGCGCCCGCGATAGTGCTGCGGGAACCACAGGGTCAGGTAATACAGCACGCCCGGAGCGAAACCCGCCTCCATCGCGCCGATCACGAAGCGCAGCACGTAGAACTGCCATTCGCTGTTGACGAACACCATGGCCGCCGTGGCCAGGCCCCAGGACATCATGATCCGGGCGATCCAGCGCCGGGCGCCGACCTTGTACAGCATCATGTTGCTGGGCACTTCGAAAATCACATAACCGACCACGAACAACCCGGCACCCAGGCCGTAAGCGGTATCGCTCAGGCTCAGGTCGGCCTGCAGCTGAAACTTGGCGAAGCTGATGTTGATTCGGTCGAAAAAGGCGAACAGGTAGCAGACCATGATCAGCGGCATCAGGCGCCAGGCGACTTTGCTGACCAGGGCTTTTTCTTCGTCGTGGCTAACGGCCGGGCTCGCGCCGGCCTCCAGTGCATTAAGGCTCATTGCGTTTCTCCAGGCGGACTTCCCGTGGGTGTCCGATTGTTTTTGTTGTCTGGTTGAGGTGTTTTTTTTGTGGGAGCGGGCTTGCTCGCGAAAGCGGTCTGACATTCAGCAAAGATGTCGACTGACACTCCGTCTTCGCGAGCAAGCCCGCTCCCACAGGGTTTCGTGTTTGGTCAGGAGGGTATCGGGTGCAAATCACAATTGCGCCCGGCCTTGGCCAGTTGACCGGGCACTTCATGGCCGAGCAGCGCCGGCAGTCCCCGGGACAGTTTCAACAGCAGCGGCAGATCGATGCCGGTATGAATGCCGACTTCATCGCACAGGTTCACCAGATCCTCGGTGCAGATGTTTCCCGATGCCCCCGGTGCGAACGGGCAGCCGCCGAGGCCACCGAGGGCTGCGTCGAAGCGCCGGGCACCAGCCTCGTAAGCGGCCAGCACATTGCACAGGCCAAGACCGCGAGTGTTGTGAAAATGCAGGGTCAGGTCTGATGGGGAGACCCTTTGCAGCACCCGGCGCACCAGCCGGTCGACCTGACGCGGGTTGGCCATGCCCGTGGTATCGGCCAGGGTGATGCCCTGGATGCCGAGTTCCTGATAGGCGTCGACGATTTGCAGTACCCGGTCCTCATCGATCTTGCCTTCAAACGGGCAGCCGAAGGTGGTGGCGATGCTGGCGTTGAGTCGCACCGGGCTGTCGCCGACGAACTGCACAATCTCGCCGAACGCCGCCAATGAATCCTCACAACGCATGCGCATGTTCGCCAGGTTGTGGGTCTGGCTCGCGGACATCACCAGGTTCAGCTCATCGACACTGCACGCCAATGCCCGTTGCGCGCCTTTGAGGTTGGGGATCAGCGCGACATAGATCACCCCCGGTTGCCGGCTAATGCCCTTGAACACCAGTTCACCATCGCGCAGCGCAGGAATGGCCTTGGGCGACACGAACGAACCGGCTTCGATGCGGCTGAACCCGGCCAGCGACAGTTGATCGATCAGAGCGATCTTGTCGTGGGTTTCAACCCAGGTCGGCTCGATTTGCAAACCGTCGCGCGGGGACACTTCCTGCACGATCAGGTGGTCGGAATAATCGCTGATCATTGCACCACTCCTTCGACTTTCAGGCGTTCGATGTCTGTTGCAGTCAGGCCCAACTGCGCGAGGATGCCGTCGGTGTGCTGGCCCAGCCCGGGGCCGGACCAGTTCACGCCGCCGGGCGTCTCGGAGAGTTTTGGCACGATGCCTGGCATCTTCACCGTGGCGCCACCGGGCAACTCGGCATTGAGCAGCATGTCCCGCGCCTGATAGTGCGGATCGGCGACGATGTCGGCCACCGAGTAGATGCGTCCGGCCGGGACTTCGGCGGCCTCCAGCGCGGCCAGCACCTCATCGATGGGCAAACTGCTGGTCCAGTGGGTGATGGCGGCGTCGAGCAGGTTGCTCTTGGCTGCACGCCCGTCGTTGTGGGCGAACTCCGGCGCTTCGGCCAGATCGGCGCGGCCGATGGTTTGCATCAGGCGCTTGTAGATCGGATCGCTGTTGCCGGCGATCACCACGTAGGCGCCGTCGGCCGTCAGGTAGGTGTTGGACGGCGCGATGCCCGGCAAGGCACCACCGCTGCGTTCGCGCACATGACCAAGCATGTCGTATTCCGGCACCAGGCTTTCCATGACGTTAAACACGCTTTCGGCCAGGGACACATCAACGATTTGCCCGCCGCCCTGCCCGGTCTTGACCCTTAGCAGCGACATCAGCGCACCGATCACCGCATGCAGCGAAGCCAGGGAATCGCCAAGGCTCACGCCGACCCGCGCCGGCGGCGAACCGGGTGTGCCGGTGGTGTAGCGGATCCCGCCCATGGCTTCGCCTATGGCACCGAAACCCGGACGATCGCGATACGGGCCGGTCTGGCCGTATCCGGAAATCCGCACCAGCGTCAGATTGGGGTTGAGCGCATGCAACACGTCCCAACCGAGGCCGAGTTTTTCCAAGGCGCCGGGGCGCAGGTTCTCGATCAGCACATCGGCGCTGGTCGCCAGTTGCTTGACCAGTTCGATGCCTTCAGGGGATTTGAGGTTCAGCGCCAAGGACTTCTTGTTGCGTGATTGCAGGTACCACCACAACGAGGTGCCTTCGTGCAGCTTGCGCCATTTGCGCAGGGGATCGCCCTGGCCCATGGCTTCGATCTTGATCACCTCGGCGCCGAACTCGGCCAGCATGCGCGCCGCAAACGGCGCGGCGATCAGCGTGCCGATCTCGATCACTTTGATCGCACTCAAAGGGGCAGTCATCGCGGGGTACCTCTTGTTCTTGGAATATGTGCCAAGGCTAGAGGACAGGTAGCTCGGGAATCCAACCTTCAGTTGGCAACGGGCGTTCGCGAAATGCGAACGCCCTGGAAAATTATCGTGGCCTCAGGTCCGCCTTCGCGAGCAAGCCCGCTCCCACAGGGGAACGCATTCCAATGTGGGAGCGGGCTTGCTCGCGAAGAGGCCGGCCTAGTCAGCGAAGAGTTATCAGGCTGCCCCCCGCAGATGCTCAAACAACATCCGGCTCACCGGCGACAACAAAGCTTCATCGCGCACCACCAGAATCAACGCCCGGTCCGACCATTCGTCCGTCAGCGGCACCGCGTGCAAACCCAGTGCCCGGCCAAACAATTCATAAGCCTTGTGCGGCAAAATGCCGATGCCCATATTGGCCTGGATCATCCGACACATCGCATCAAACCCCGGCACATGAATACGAACCCGCAGTACCTTGCCGGCCTGGCGCGCCGCCGTGTGGGTACGCATGTTGATCGAACTGGCGGCATGCAACCCAACGTAATCACTGTCCAGCGTGTCGGCGAACGCCACGCTGGACCGACTCGCCAATGGATGGTGCGACGGCATCAACACCACCAGTTTGTCCTGGCGATACAGCACGCTGTGCAGGCCCTTGATGTCACTGTCGATGGAACAGATCCCGAGGTCGGCCACGCCGTCGAGCACACCCTGAATCACCCCGGCGCTGGGGCGTTCTTCGAGGTCGGTCTTGACCTGTGGGTGACGCTCGGAAAAATCCCGCAGGTCCTCAGGCAAAAACTGAATGATCGCCGACAGGTTGGCGAGCATCCGCACGTAGCCGCGCACACCGTGGCTGTGCTCGCCCAGTTCAAGTCCCATTTTCTCGACGTTGAACAACATCTGCCGGGCATGGTGCAGCAGGGTTTCACCGGCCGGCGTCAGGGACATGCCCTTGGCCTGGCGCACGAACAGGCTGATGCCCAACGCCTCCTCCAGCTCCATCAAACGCTTGCTCGCCGCCGAGACGGCAATCGCTTCGCGCGCCGCTGCACGGGTCAACGTGCCCTCTTCGTGCACGGCGACGAACAGTTGCAGGGTGATCAGGTCGAGACGGCGGATCAGGCTTTTTTGCAGCATCGGGTACTCGGCGAAGTCGGCTCAGGCGAAGTCGCAGCATAGCGTTCTTCGCCCACGTCGTGCCGTGGTCCAGGCACCGGTCGTGATAAAGTCGCGGCCCACAGACCTTTTGCCGTGAGACGAAGACCGCAATGACCGATTTCCAGGATGTCGATGCTCAACTTGAAGACTGGAACGCCTTGCGCAGCACCACTTCGTTCAGTGGCTTGCTGGTGGGCAACGGTGCCAGTCGCGCGGTGTGGGACGATTTCGGCTACGAGTCGCTGTTCGAAAACGCCCGCACCGTTGAAGAAAAACCCCTGAGCCCGTCCGAGTTGAGCGTGTTCGATGCGATGCAGACCCGCAGTTTCGAGCAGGTACTGAGCGCCTTGAAAACCACCAGCCGGGTCAACAAGGCCCTGGCTGTCAGCTCCGCCGCCCCGCGCAATCGCTACTACGCGATCAAGGAAGCGCTGATCAACACCGTGCACGCAGTGCATATCCCGTGGCGGCTGGTAGTGCCTTCGACGCTGGCGACGATCAATCAGGAGCTGGCCAGCTACCGCACGGTGTTCACCACCAATTACGACCTGCTCAACTACTGGGCGGTGCAACACCAACCTGAGGCGATCAGCGATCTGTTCCAGGGCGCCGAGCCCGGTTTCGACCTGAGCGACACGGCCACCGATAAAACCCGTTTGCTGTACCTGCACGGCGGTCTGCATCTGGTGCGCAACCAGGACGGTACGGCGCGCAAGCTGATGTCGACCGAGGGCACGTTGCTGGGCAATTTCGCCATCAACAACACGATCAAGACCCTCGACGACGTGCCGCTGTTCGTCAATGAAGGCCCGAGTGCGGACAAGCTCAAGACCATTCGCAGTTCGGATTACCTGTCGTTCTGCTACGAGCAATTACTCGGTCACGGCCAGGCGCTGTGCATCTTCGGCCATGCGCTGGGGGAGCAGGACAGCCACATCATCAATGCCTTGCGCCTGGCGAAACCGCAGGTGGTGGCGATCTCGATTTACCCGCGCAGCAAGGCGTTCATCCAGCACCAGAAGCGGCATTACGCGAAGGTGTTTGAGGGGACGGGTATGGAGTTGAGGTTTTTTGATTCGAAGAGCCACGCGTTGGGTGGCACGAAGTTATCGGTTCCAGTCGAAGTTTAGTACTGGCCGACCTGGCGCTTTCGCGAGCAAGCCCGCTCCCACAGGTGACAGGGTTTCTACAGGAGAAATGCAGTCAAATGTGGGAGCGGGCTTGCTCGCGAAGCTTTTGCAGTCAACTCATTCTTCAGTGCTGTGCACCACCACCAGCAACTGCGCCTGCACCTCGCCCACCGAACGAATCCGGTGCGGCTTTTGCGCATTGAAATGCAACGCATCGCCACGATCGAGCAGCACGCGCTCGTTCATGAAGTCCACCTCCACCCGCCCTTCGTGGACGAATAAAAACTCCTCGCCCAAATGCTCCTTGAAGGTCTTGTCGGTGAACTCGGCCGGCGGGTAGATGATGAACGGCAGCAGGCTGCGTTCGCTGACCTGATGGGCCAGCACCGCGTAACCCGAATTGTTGTCACTGACGCCCAAGGGTTGCCGTTCGTGGCTGCGCACCAGGCTGTAGCTGTCGAGGCTGACGTTGTCTTCAGAGAACAGTTCCTCGACCTTCACATTCAGCGCCCTGGCCAGTTTCAGGGCCGCAGCAATCGACGGCGTGTTCAACCCACGCTCGACTTTCGACAGGTAACTCTTGGTCATGCCGGATTGTTCGGCCAGGGTTTCCAACGTCACGCCAAGTTTTTTTCTGAGTAATTTCAAACGGATAGACATGTAGAGCGATTTATCCATCAAGGAGGCAACGATTTGTCCTTGCCAATGACACAATGTGTCATATAGCCTCTTTAGTGTCATTTGCACTCACCGACGACTTTGCGAGGAACCGGTGAACGGCAAACCCGACGTCCATTGAATCACCCAAAGGACACCGATATGGCCAAGACATTAGCACTGCCCAAAGAGCAACTGGTCAAGCACGCGCTGAACCAAATGCAAAATACCCTGGCGGATAATACGTGGACCGCCCGGCAAAAGCTGGCCCTGACCTGCCGCATCCTGTTCGAGCATGGTCACGATTCCGGCCTTGCCGGACAAATCACCGCCCGTGGTCCGCAACCCGGCACTTACTACACTCAACAACTGGGCCTGGGTTTCGACGAAATCACTGCGAGCAACCTGCTGCTGGTCAACGAGGACCTGGAGGTGCTCGAAGGCCACGGCATGCCCAACCCGGCCAATCGTTTTCACAGTTGGGTGTACCGCGCCCGAGCGGATGTGAACTGCATCATTCACACCCATCCGACCCACGTTGCAGCCTTGTCGATGCTGGAAGTGCCGTTGCAGATTTCCCACATGGACCTCTGCCCGCTCTATGACGACTGCGCGTTTCTCGAAGGCTGGCCGGGCGTGCCGGTGGGCAACGAGGAAGGCGAGCTGATTGCCGGGGCACTGGGCGACAAACGGGCGATCCTGCTTTCGCACCATGGCCAATTGTCCACCGGCGATACCATCGAGGAAGCCTGTGTCATCGCGCAACTGATCGAACGCGCCGCAAAACTGCAACTGCTGGCGATGAGCGCCGGGACCATCAAGCCGATCATTCCCGAACTGGGCCGTGAAGCCCACGACTGGATTGCCCGGCCCAAGCGGCATGCCGCCGCTTTCAACTACTACGCCCGGCAGATCCTGCGCCAACACGCCGATTGCCTGAACTGAACCCATCGATCGAACGGAGAGACACCATGTCCACCGCAAACATTCACGGCATCATCGGCTACACCATCACCCCTTTCACCCCCCACGGCGAGGGCGTTGACCTGGATGCCCTCGGGCGCTCCATCGACCGACTGATCGAGGGTGGCGTACACGCCATCGCACCGCTGGGCAGCACCGGTGAAGGTGCCTACTTGAGCGATGCAGAGTGGGATCAGGTCAGCGAGTTCAGCATCAGGCACGTGGCCAGGCGCGTGCCGACCGTCGTCAGCGTGTCCGACCTGACCACCGCTAAAGCGGTGCGTCGCGCGCGTTTCGCCGAAGCTCAAGGCGCCGATGTGGTGATGGTGCTGCCCACGTCCTACTGGAAACTCAGCGAAGCGGAAATCCTCGCCCATTACCGCGCCATCGGCGACAGCATCGGCGTGCCGATCATGCTCTACAACAACCCGGCCACCAGCGGCACCGACATGTCGGTGGACCTGATCCTGCGCATCGTCAACGCCGTGGAAAACGTGACCATGGTCAAGGAGAGCACCGGCGACATCCAGCGCATGCATCAACTGCAACGTCTCGGCGAAGGCCAGGTGCCGTTCTACAACGGCTGCAATCCGTTGGCCCTGGAGGCCTTCGCCGCCGGCGCAAAAGGCTGGTGCACCGCTGCGCCGAACCTGATCCCGCAGCTCAACCTGGATTTGTACGAAGCAGTGCTGGCCAACGATTTGCGCAAGGCACGCGAACTGTTCTATCGCCAGTTGCCGCTGCTGGACTTCATCCTCAAGGGTGGCTTGCCGGCAACGATCAAGGCGGGTTTGCGGGCGACGGGCCTGGAGGTGGGGGATCCGCGGCTGCCGGTGTTTGCGTTGAGTGAGGCAGGTTGTGGTCAGTTGCAAGGGCTGCTGAACGCCTTGCGCTGACTTCCTGCCATACACAAAACCACAATGTGGGAGCGGGCTTGCTCGCGAAGACGGTGGAACATTCAATAGACAGGTTGAATGTGACGGCCTCTTCGCGAGCAAGCCCGCTCCCACAGGGGATGAGTGTTGATCTCAAAGCACCGGCAACGTCTTGTCCTTGACCACCTTGGACGAACCGTTGGCCTTCACGCTGGCGATGCCTTTCTCCATGGCGGCATCGGAGGAATAGGCCTCGCTGCTGCCGATGATCTCGTGGTTGCCCGCCTTCAGGTTGAAATACGGGTGGCCATCCTTGGTGATTTTCTTCTCGTAACGCTCATCCAGCGGGCTGTTGGCCTGGACCGAGGCAATGCCTTTGTCGGCGGCGGCGTGGGTGGTGTACAGCTCGCTGGTCAGAATGGTCTCGGCGTTGGCCGCCTTGAGGACAAACCTGAACTGACCATTGCTGCTTTTGCTCACTTCATACCATCCGGACATGCTCTTTCTCCTTGGCGATTGAAAGGTTGCGCGCTTCACAGTAAAGACCAGCCTCGGGTTTCTGTCGCCTGCTCTGGCCCCTTCGCGAGCAAGCCCGCTCCCACAGTAGATTTGTGTACACCCAACCATTGTGGGAGCGGGCTTGCTCGCGAAGCGGTCGACGCAATGTCGGCTATTTCACCGCAGCCCGCACCACCGACAACTCCGGCACCTGAGTCCGACGCTGACTCAGATACCGCGTACAACTCACCCGCAGGAACGAAGCGAAATTGACCACTTCGCCGCGATAGTCCATCACCTCTTCATACAGCTTGGCGATCAACTGGTTGGTGGTCATGCCGTCGACCTCGGCGATTTCGCTGAGGATGTCCCAGAACTGATTCTCCAGCCGCAAGGTGGTGACCACCCCGCAGATGCGCAGCGAGCGGGAGCGCGATTCGTAGAGTATCGGGTCGGCTTTGACGTACAGCTCGCACATGGGCATGCCCCTCTTTACAGCGTGATTTTAGTACCCAGCAACCCCAGGAAACCGGCCAGCCAGTTCGGATGCGCAGGCCAGGCCGGAGCCGTGGCCAGATTGCCCTGGACATGGCCGTCCGTCACCGGAATATCGATATACGTACCGCCCGCCAGCCGCACTTCCGGAGCGCAGGCCGGGTAAGCGCTGCATTCACGACCTTCGAGAACACCTGCTGCCGCCAGCAACTGCGCGCCATGGCACACGGCAGCGATCGGCTTGCCAGCCTTGTCGAACGCACGCACCAGTTCCAGGACTTTTTCGTTCAGGCGCAGGTACTCCGGCGCACGGCCGCCCGGAATCAGCACCGCGTCATAATCGGCGGCGTTGACCTTGGCGAAATCGAAGTTCAGGGCAAACAGGTGACCGGGTTTTTCACTGTAGGTCTGGTCGCCTTCAAAGTCATGGATCGCCGTGCGCACGGTCTGGCCGGCAGCCTTGTCCGGGCAAACGGCGTGCACCGTGTGGCCGACCATCAGCAACGCCTGGAACGGCACCATCACTTCATAGTCTTCGACGTAATCACCGACCAGCATCAGAATTTTTTTCGCAGCCATGGGGAGGACTCCTCTGGAAGTGGGCGTGCAGGAGTATTCAAGGTAGTCCTTATCCGTGGGGGTGGGTAATAACCTGCTACTACGGCGTTATCGTTCTTCGCGAGCAAGCCCGCTCCCACATTGGAATGCGTTTCCCCTGTGGGAGCGGGCTTGCTCGCGAAGAGGCCCGCAAACTGTACGGATAAGTCTGTGCCTAGCTGTAACAGCGGAAAACCCAAGGTTTATGGCTATATGGAGCCTTACCCCATCACACCATATTCTGGTTGCCATCATGTCTTCGCGCGAAAACACCGGCATGGCCCTGGGCCTGCTCGGCGTTGTGATCTTCAGCCTCACCCTGCCCTTCACGCGGATCGTCGTGCAGGAACTCCACCCGCTGCTCAATGGCCTGGGCCGGGCACTGTTTGCAGCGGTTCCGGCGGCGTTGCTGTTGCTGTGGCACCGGGAAAAATGGCCGACCTGGAAGCAGGTCAAAGGCCTGACGCTGGTGATGGCCGGGGTGATCCTCGGTTTCCCGGTATTGTCGGCCTGGGCCATGCAAACCTTGCCGGCGTCCCACGGTGCGCTGGTCAACGGTTTGCAGCCGCTGTGCGTGGCGCTGTACGCCGCGTGGTTGTCCCATGAGCGGCCTTCGAAAGCCTTCTGGGCCTGCGCCGCATTGGGCAGTGCGCTAGTGCTCGGTTATGCACTGATCAGCGGTGCCGGCAGCATTCAGGCCGGTGACTTGCTGATGCTCGGCGCCATTGCAGTGGGCGGATTGGGTTACGCCGAGGGAGGCCGGCTGGCCAGGGAGATGGGCGGCTGGCAGGTGATCTGCTGGGCGCTGGTGCTGTCGACGCCGCTGCTGATCGGCCCGGTGGTGTATCTGGCACTGCAACATCAGGGCGAGATTTCCGCCAAGACCTGGTGGGCCTTCGGATATGTCTCGCTGTTTTCGCAGTTCATCGGTTTCTTTGCCTGGTACGCCGGACTGGCCATGGGTGGCATTGCCCGGGTCAGCCAGATCCAGTTGCTGCAGATCTTCTTCACCATCGCCTTCTCGGCGCTGTTCTTCGGTGAACATGTGGAGCCGATTACCTGGCTGTTTGCCGGCGGGGTGATCGTGACGGTGATGCTCGGGCGCAAGACAGCGATCAAACCCAATCCTGTGGGAGCGAGCTTGCTCGCGATGGGGACATCACATTCAACATCTCTATCGACTGTAAATCCGCCATCGCGAGCAAGCTCGCTCCCACAGGATCAGAGGTAACCGTCGGAGCGCAGCAGGGTTTCCAGGCAATGCTCGCTGATGTGATAGAAATCCTTCAGCTCCTGAATCTTCGCCAGCAACTGAGCCGGGTCCACTGGTTCTGCGCGTTTGACCGCCAGGATCATCTTGTTCTTGTTGGTGTGGTCCAGAGAGATGAACTCGAACACCTTGGTCTCATAGCCGCAGGCCTCAAGGAACAACGCGCGCAAACTGTCGGTGACCATCTCGGCCTGCTGGCCCAGGTGCAAGCCGTATTGCAGCATCGGCTTGAGCAGCGCCGGGCTCTGGATTTGCAGGCGGATCTGTTTGTGGCAGCACGGCGAGCACATGATGATCGCCGCGCCGGAACGGATGCCGGTGTGGATCGCATAGTCGGTGGCGATATCGCAGGCATGCAGGGCGATCATCACGTCCAGCTCGCTCGGCGCCACGCTGCGCACGTCACCGCACTTGAACACCAGGCCGGGGTGTTCAAGCCTGGCGGCGGCGGTGTTGCACAGGGTGACCATGTCTTCACGCAGCTCGACGCCGGTCACCTCGCCTTCGGCCTTCAAGGTGTTGCGCAGGTAATCGTGGATGGCGAAGGTCAGGTAGCCCTTGCCCGACCCGAAGTCCGCCACACGCACCGGCTTGTCCAGCGCCAGGGGGGACGACGTCAGCGCATGGCTGAACACTTCGATGAACTTGTTGATCTGCTTCCACTTGCGCGACATCGCCGGGATCAGCTCGTGCTTGCTGTTGGTCACACCGAGGTCGGCGAGAAACGGCCGACTCAGGTCAAGAAAACGGTTTTTCTCACGGTTGTGCTCGGCCGATGGCACTTCGCGCAATTGCTGAGGTTGGCTCTTGAACAGCGATGACTTGCCTTTTTTGCTGTATTCGAGCTGGGCTTCGTCGGTCAACGACAACAAATGCGCATTTTTGAACGACGCCGGTAGCAGCCCGGCAATGCTCGCCACGCCTTCGACCAGCGGCAGGTTCTTGGTGATATCGCGGGTCTTGTAGCGGTAGACAAAAGACAGGCAAGGCTGCGCCTTGACCGTCACCGGCTTGATGATGATCCGCTGCAGGTCCGTTTCATCACCCACGTACTTGGCCAGCACCAGTTTGATGAATGCGTTGTGCTCGAGGCTCGACTGCAGCAGGTCGATGAACTGGGCGTGATGATCCGGCGCGAGGCTGGCGGGAGTGGCGGTAACGGACATGGAAAAACGGCCTCGGCAATACGAATCTGGAGATGCCGGGTATTTTAGGGGGGACGAGGGTTTTGGGCACGGGGTAATTTTGCGCCAGGTCCCGTTCCCGCCGATCGGGACCTGAATTCAACCGTCGCTACCTCATGGCTCCACCAGTCGAAGTTTGCGATTGGTCGGCGAGTTGATGACGAACTTGACGATCAACCCTACCGGCACCGCCCACGTCAGACCGTTGACCGGATCAGTGACCACGGCGACAGTTTCGGAACTTGCAGCCAGATCCAGACGTCGGCGATCGTTGCTGGATTTGAGTAACCCATATGCATGGCTGACCAGCCGCTCCGCCTGGTGCATCGGCATATCCAGACTCTGCAAATGCCTCACCGCACGGCAGAACAGCACTTGATCATCAATCACACCCTCGCCTTCATGACGGGTCAGAAACGCCTGCGCTATGGCCAATAGCTCCTCATTCAAATGGGCCTGTTCATCAACCTCCTTCATGCTCAAGACTCCTGTTGCGCTTGCGCCGCCGGAGCACTCTCGGCGACAGGCCGTGCGGCGCGGCGCAAGTCAGGTCCGGCGCACGGCAGGTGCACGGCCGGATTGGGCATGCCACTGGGGGAAAGCTCATGGGTCATTTCGAACTCGGCCCGTACCGACCAGCCACAGGCCTCCGACGTACATTGCAGGTATGCCACCCGCAGGAAGATATGCCGCCCTTCGCTGGTACGTATGCGCATCCGGCTCAAGCAGTGCGGGCACACCATCTTGTAAGTACTCATACATGCTTCCCTTGGGCCATCCGGTGGTAATCGAATTGATCAAACGCAATACTGTTTGAAACACAATTGGTGAAAGACAGGTGCTGCAAATAACGTCCGCCAGACAAAAGGAAGTGCAACGGGTGGACACGTAATAGATACGAGCCAAGCTCGTAGGAAATCACCCTGATACCATTAGGAAGTTTCGACATCGTATTCTTCTGATTCATAGTTGACGATTGATTACTTACAAGAAAAAAAGTACTCATTACGCATACGTTAAGCACTCAAAAAGCATATGTCAAAAGGAAGAGGCTCAAATTGCGTAGCAAAAAATCACAAGCTGTTTTGGCCCGCCTGAAGCAAATCACGGGTACAAAAACTGACGCATCCCTGTCTTCTGCGCTACAGATCAGCCCCCAAACACTCAGCAGCTGGAAAGGCCGCGACAGCACGCCATACTCATTATGCGTAGATATTGCACAGACTCGCGGCATCTCCCTTGACTGGTTGCTGCTGGGCGAGGGCCCCATGCTGCGGCAGCCCCATGTCAACGCTCCTGCAAATGTTGCGGAAACTGCAACAACGCAGGAAAGCACCATCCTTTCGCTGTGGCGATTGCTTGATGAGGATGACCGCTGTGCAATACAAAACGCATTGGAGGAAAAGCGACGCCTGCGGGATCTGGAAACACAACTTTCGGAAATGGCCACTATCCTGGCCTCACTTGGACACTCAAACAAAACCTGATTTGAAGTCCGACGTTTCAATGCTTGAAGGCATGCCACAAAACAATAATGTTGCCACTACTGCGAACAATCATTACGCATGAAAAAACACTCACCGCTGCATGCCATGGGCTAACCGGCAGGAATGTCAGCAATACATCGATGCCGGCAAGGCAGAACACTGCGCCAAGCAAGCTGATCAATATCCTGTCGCACCAGTGGTAACGTTGTTCGTCGCGCTGGTAACACGCCAGCCTGAACGCACTGACCAGGTGAGCCACGCCCGTCCCCCACACCAGAGCCGCCATCTCAAAGGTCATTGCCCTCGCCCTCTGAGATGACGAAGGATGTCACCGAGGCCGGCGCCATCGATCCACTGCATGAGCTTGATGCTGATGGGAATGACCAGCAACGCGCACAGAAAGGCCGTCACACCGGCTGTCAGAAAAGGCGCCAGTGGCTGGGCGACCGGGACAAACAGGTAACCGACACCCGCCGACAACAGCCAGGAACCGATGCGTTGCCAGGCCTTGAAGTTGCCGCGAGTGGTCGTGACCAACCACGCGCCAAGCGTCGCGCCGAACAGGGCTTCTCCATCGATAGCCGGCAACGTCGCAATACCCAACCCCACCATGAGCCCGCTGATACTGTTATAGGTCGAATCAGTCAGGCTCATGGGTATCTCGCGACTGCAATGGCTCAACAGTGATGGCTCCCGACTTCAGCGCCTTGAACACGGCAGCGTTGCGAGATCTGACGGCGAACTTGCGGCGGATATTGGAAAAGTGGAAGTTGATGGTGGATTCCGAGCAACTCTGAATCCTGGCGATCTCCCAGGACGTCTTGCCTTTAAGGCACCACTCCAGGGCTTGTGTCTCTTTCGTTGTCAGTTGCACCAGCGGAGTAAGCATTGCGCTACCGGGTGCATCCTCCACCAAGGTCTCCAGCGTTTGTTGCGTTTTCATAAGAACTCCCTCTACACAGAACGCCCATCGCAGGGCGTGCACCATGAGAGAGATGTTGAAGACAAGCTCCCCGCCGGACAACGTTCGGGAACTGTGTCGCGGCGCATTACAAAAGCAGATGAAGCCCTGGCTTAACCCAGCACCACCAGACGATTCGGCAGCTCGTTGCGCACATGGGTCACCGGCACATGTACCTTGAGCAACTCGCCACAGGCCTCGACGCAACTGACAAAGCCCTGCAGCGTCTGCCCCTGTTTCACCTGCTGGGTGAACGTCGCGACGATCGCATCCCAGTTCTTGTTGTCCAGGCGACTGGAAATCCCTTCATCCACCAGGATCTCCACGTAACGCTCGGCCTCGGAAACGAAAATCAGCATGCCGGTGCTGCCCTCGGTGTGGTGCAGGTTCTGCTCCAGGAACTGCCGGCGCGCCAGGTTCGAGGCGCGCCAGTGGCGCACCGAGCGCGGGATCAGATGGGTGGTTACTTTCGGCAGGCGGAACACCAGGCAAAGCACGATGAAGATGGCCCATTGCACCATCAGCAGGCTGTGCATGGTCAGCCAGCCGGTGAGGTAATGCACGATGCCTGGCACCAGTAGCGCCAGCAGGCTGGCCCACAGCAAGGGGATGTACGCATAGTCGTCGGCGCGGGCTGCGAGTACTGTCACCAGTTCTGCGTCTGTCTCGCGCTCGACCCGGGCAATGGCCTCGGCCACCTTGCGTTGTTCGTGTTCAGTCAGTAATGCCATGTCGTGAAGTGCCTGTCTATTATACACATCT
>NZ_JAHBDG010000032.1:0-57357 GCF_019956305.1 Pseudomonas sp. BF-B-30
CGATGAATTCCTTATCGGCGCTTTAGGTAGAAAGGGCGGAACGAGAAGTCTCCCACGGTCCGTACTGGCTAGAGTCGGAATCGAGCTGTTAGTCCCGCCCACCCCTTCAAGTCTAAACATACAAGCGAGCTTGCTCGCGATGAGGTCGTGACATTCAACATTGATGTTGGCTGTCCGGGCGCTATCGCGAGCAGGCTCGCTCCTGCAGGTTACATGTCCGGCACGAGCCTTGTGCGACTTATCTGTCAGTCAATTTGGCCGGAATAGGCGATGTATCAACGTCGCCAGATGGTTAAGATCCCTTCATCTTTTTCCATTCCCAGAGGTTTTCATGCGTTTTTCCGAACTGCTCAACGCTGTCCGCAGCCAGCCGATGGAGCTGTCTATCCCGGCCTCATGGGCCCAGGGGCGAGCCAGTTTCGGTGGCCTGGTGGCCGCTTTGCAGTACGAAGCCATGCGCGCCCGGGTTCCGGCGGATCGACCGGTGCGTTCGTTGGCAATCACCTTTGTCGGCCCGGTTGAGCCCGAGGTGCCGGTCAGTTTTGACGTCGAGGTGCTGCGCGAAGGCAAGGCCGTCAGCCAAGTGCTGGGCCGGGTGATGCAGAAGGGCCAGGTGGTGACGTTGATCCAGGGCAGCTTCGGCGCCTCGCGACCTTCGGAAGTGGCGGTGGCCGCTGAACCGGCACCTGAAATGAAGCACTGGGACGAATGCCAGGAATTGCCTTTCGTCGAAGGCGTCATTCCGGAGTTCATGCGGCATCTGGCGATGCGCTGGAGTGTCGGCGGGCTGCCGTTCAGCGGTAGCACATCCCGGCAAATGGGTGGCTGGGTACGTTTGCGCGGCGACGTAAAGGAAGAGGCTATCGGCGAGGCGCATATCCTGGCGCTGGTGGACGCCTGGCCGCCGGCCCTGATGCCGTTTTTGAAGAAGCCGGCGATGGGCAGCACGCTGACCTGGACCATCGAATTCGTGCAGCCGCTGCTGGAACTGAGCACCCTGGACTGGTGCAAATACCTCGTCGAAACCGAATACGCCGCCGATGGCTACGGGCATGCCGCCGCAAAAATGTGGAGCGCGGATGGCCGGTTGATCGCCATGAGCCGGCAGACCGTGACTGTGTTCGCCTGATCAGTGACGGCGGTGGCGCTCACGCCAGGCGCGCCACCAGCCGCCGCTGAGGAAGAACCGTGGAAACGTCAGGAACTGCTCGACCAACAGGCGTGATACCGCATCCTTGCGATCACTGAAGGGTTCGGAGGCTTGGGTCTCCAGGTTGTGGCCGTGGCGTTGCAAGGCCAGCGCCGCAATCACACCGATTACGCCGATGGCGATATTTGCCAGGCTCAGGCTGAACACCCCGGTCACAATCAGCAGAAATGCCACGATGAACAGCGGCACCGCGATCAGGTGCAGCACCAGATTGGTCGGGTGCTGATGATTGTTCGGGTAGGCTCGCCATTGCCAGGCGGGTAGGTTGGGGTGACGTTTGCCCATGATGCCGATCCTCGATCCATGTTGAACACATGTGATTAAGAATAGGCCCGGTCTATGCTGGCGGCGAATCAAGGCTGGCTATTGGCTTGATAGGTGCCATGACTGGAATAGATGGTGCCAGTTCTGAAGCCTTCGCGAGCAAGCCCGTTCCTACATTTTGACCGTATTCCAATGAAAGAACGCGGTCACCTGTGGGAGCGGGCTTGCCCGCGAAGAGGCCCTCAAAGTTTGAGCTGACCTATCGCCTTGCTTAATTCCCCGGCCAACGCCGCCAGCTCATTGCTGGTGATCGCCGAAGTCACCGTCTGCTGCACCGTGTTCTCGGTCACGTCACGGATGCTCACCACCGCCCGGTTCATCTCCTCCGCCACCTGGCTCTGCTGCTCGGCCGCCACCGCGATCTGCGTGTTGCTTTCACGCATCTGCGCCACCGCTCCGGTGATCTCGGCCAATGCCGCGCCGGCCTCTTGGGCCTGTTGTACGCAGTCGTCGGCCTTGAACGAGCTCTCTTGCATGAAGTCCACGGCGTCCCGTGTGCCGGCCTGTAACGCCGAAACCATGAGGGTGATCTCATCCGTGGAGGTCTGCACGCGTTTGGCGAGGTTGCGTACTTCATCGGCGACTACCGCGAAACCGCGACCCATCTCGCCGGCCCGGGCCGCTTCGATGGCGGCGTTCAGCGCCAACAGGTTGGTTTGCTCGGCGATGCTGTGAATCACGTTGACCACGCCGTTGATTTTCTGGCTGTCCTCGGCCAGGCGTTGAATCATCTCGGCAGTCTGCTGGACGCCGGTGGACAGTCCGGCAATCGACCGCTGCACCCGTGTCACAACCGCCTGCCCGCTGCCGGCCAGGGTATCGGCCGATTGCGAAAGGTCACGGGTGGCACCGGCGTGTTGAGCGATGTGATAGACCGTTGCGGTCATTTCATTGATCGCTGTGGCGGCCTGATCGGTTTCACTTTGCTGGCCCAGCATGCCGTGGCGCACTTCATTCATGCTGGCCGCCAGCCGTGCGGCGCCGATGTCCAGTTGCCGGGCGGTGCTGGCGACGGTGTTGACCACCCGTTGATAACCGGCCTGCATGGCGTTGAAGGCGTTGGCCATTTGCCCGACTTCGTCGCTGCAAGCCAATGGCACGCTGGCCGACAGGTCGCCGGTTTTCTCCACGTGCAACATGACGTCTTTCAAGGTGTTGAGCTGGCTGAGCAGGAAGCGGATCAATAACTGCGATGCACCGAGCATTGCCAGCATCAGGATGAACACCGCCGACGCGTAGTTGGTGAAGCGCTCGCTGAACACCTGGCTCAGGCTCGGACCATGGGCAATCACGGCGACCTGCTGGCCGTCGGCACGGGTAAACACTTCGGCACCCATCAGCGGATTGTCACCGAACAGCGGCATCACGTTGATCTCGACCCAGCCATTGGCGTCGGCCAGTTCTTGCACGGGTTGCTCATTGAGCGTGGGCGCCTGTCCTCGGCTGAACGCAAGCAAGTTGTCGGCGTGGGGCAACGTTTGCCCGGCGGGCCAGGCTTCGAGCAATTGCGCCTGAGCCTGGGCCGAAGCCTGGGCTGCGTGACTGCGGGCCTGTTGTTCGAGCTGCACGGCGTACAGCACCAGCAAAAGCGTGGTGATGAAGGCGACAGCGTTGACCGCCCAGAATTTGTATTTCAGCGAGATATTGCTAAGCCAGGCACCCATGGAGGTCTTCTCTGATAGCGGAAACAGTTTTGGCAAGGTGCCAGCATTGTGCCGCTACTCAGAAATTCGAACCTTGATACACGTCAATGTGGGAGCGGGCTTGCTCGCGAAAGCAGGGTATCAGTCGACATCAATGGTGTTTGATAGTCCCCCTTCGCGAGCAAGCCCGCTCCCACAAGGGGCAGTGTTTACAAGGCGATGGTGGGCAGCCGATAAAACGCTCGTGCGCAGGCTGTCGTGTGTGTCGCCAGATCCTCCTGGCTTTCCCCGCGATGCAGTGCTACTTCGCGCAGCACTTCGGTCAGGTACGCCGGCTCGTTTCGCCCGTTTTTCGGCTTGGGGCGCAGGCTGCGCGGCAGCAGATACGGTGCATCGCTTTCGAGCATCAGGCGTCCGCGCTTGATCTCCTTGACCAGTGGGTGCAAATGCGTTCCCCGGCGCTCGTCACAGATCCAGCCGGTAATGCCGATGTGCAAGTCCAGGTCGAGATAGCTGAACAGTGCCTTCTGCTCTCCAGTGAAGCAGTGCACTACGGCGGCCGGCAGTCGGTCGCGGAAGTCGCGCAGGATTTCCAGCAGACGCTGGCTGGCGTCGCGTTCGTGCAGAAAAACCGGCAGCTGCAATTCGACGGCCATGGCCAGGTGTTCTTCGAGGACCTTCTCCTGTTGCGGGCGCGGCGAGAAATCACGGTTGAAATCCAGCCCGCATTCGCCCACGGCCACCACATTCGGCTCCAAGAGCAAGCTGCGCAAACGTCGGGCGCTGTCGGCGTTCCAGTCGCTGGCGCAGTGAGGGTGAATACCGGCGGTGGCGAACAGTCGCTGGGCGCTTTCGTCCAGTTGCTGGCACAGCTCAAGGGCCTGTTCACTGCCCTCGACACTGGTGCCGGTCAGCACCAGTTGGCACACGCCGGCCGCGTAGGCGCGGTCAAGTACGGCCTGGTGTTTGTCGGCAAAA
Source organism: Pseudomonas sp. BF-B-30 (assembly GCF_019956305.1). Taxonomy (NCBI): domain Bacteria; kingdom Pseudomonadati; phylum Pseudomonadota; class Gammaproteobacteria; order Pseudomonadales; family Pseudomonadaceae; genus Pseudomonas; species Pseudomonas sp. BF-B-30. The sequence continues at coordinate 4,156 of NZ_JAHBDG010000032.1, forward strand.
CTGGCGTTGGTCAGGTTGACGCCGATATCGATGAGTTGCATGGTGCTACCTCGGCCCAAAGGCCGGAAAGCATATCAGAGCCGTGGATTTATAAGAAAAACCAAGAACTACAACGGGTTAACGCTGTCTCTTGAGCCGCGGACCAGACCTGGTTGGTAGTTTTGCCATCATTGTGCCAGTCTTTCGCACGTTGCCAGCGCCTTGGGCGCTCTGTTTTTGTCGCCGCGCTTGATGGTTTTCGTCATTGAAGCGGGCCTCATATTCTTTCCGGAGAGTGGATGATTCGTCCCTCGATTTTGCTACTGCTGTGTTGTTCGCTGCTACTGCCGATGACGGCGGTCGCGCGTCTGCCCGGGCCGTTGCAAGCCGTACCGGCCAGCAAGGTGCGCGACCTTGCGGAAATACGCAGCAGTCGTGTGCTGCGGGTGTTGGTCAACCAGAGCCGCAACAGTTCCGGTGAAGTCCAGGGGCAGGCGATCGGGGTCGAGTACCATCGCCTGAGAGCGTTCGAGCAATACCTCAACGGCCACGCCCGTGACGGTCAGGAAATCACCCTCAAGATCATTCCCAAGGCCAAGGATCAACTGCTTGGCGCATTGCAGCGGGGGGAGGGCGATCTGGTGGCGCCAGGCGAGTTGCTCGAGCTGCAACCCGGCTTCGCCGTCAGTACCAGTGAGCCGATTGCCAGCAACATCCCGTTGGTCCTGGTGGGCATCAAGGGCGAACGCCGCTACACCAGGCTTGAACAGCTTTCCGGCAAGACCCTGGCATTACCCGCAGGCAGTGCCGCCGGGGATGCCGTCAGCCAGATCAATCAAAAGCTCGCCTTGCACAAACTGCCACCGGTCACAATCGAATGGGTCGATCCGAGCCTTGCCGTCGAGGATGTACTGGAGATGGTGCAGGGCGGGATCTTCCACCTGACCATCGTCGAGCAACCGATCGCCGAACGCTGGGGCAAGATCCTGCCCAGGCTGCGTTTCGACAAACAGGTACTCGTCAGTGATCCGGGAGAGGAATTCTGGTTCGTGCGCCGTGATGCCTCGATGCTGCGGGCCAGCATTGATCGCTTCCTCACCGTCTACAAAAAACCATCGGATCAGGACGCCGCGTTCCTGCGGATCTATCGTCGTCTCTATCAAGTGCACTATCCACTGGCCAAGGCGGACCGACAGCGCCTGGAAAAACTTCGCCCAGTGTTGCAAAAACACGCCGACGCCCAGGGCATGGACTGGCTGAACCTGGCGGCGCTGGCCTTCAAGGAGTCATCCCTGCAACCCGCCGCCCGCAGTGGCGGTGGCCCCACCGGTCTGATGCAGATCACGCCTTCTGCGGCGCAGCGGGTGGGGGTCAACAATATTCAGGACCTTGATGGCAATGTGCAGGCCGGGGCCAAGTACCTGGCGATGATCCGGCGCAAATTCTTTGCCAGTCCGAAACTCAACGAGCGCGAACGCATGGCCTTCGTGCTGGCGGCCTACAACATCGGGCCGGAGCGGGTGCAAGGAATGCGCGCCGAAGCCCGCCGGCGAGGCTTGAATCCCAACCAGTGGTTCTTCCAGGTCGAACGCATTGCCATGGAGCAAGTGGGTATGGGGCCTGTCAGTTATGTTAATAGCGTGAACAAGTATTACTTGGCGTTCGACCGGGAGCGGGAGTCGTTGGAGCCCCAGGGGCAAAAGGTTGTCTCACGCAAATGATCAACAAATCTGATTGTTATGACGGGTTTTTTGCGCTTTTAGAATGTGAATTACTGATTAATATAGCGGCCAACCAACACACACTGACAAGGAATGAAACAGCATGAGCACACTGATCAATAAGGTACTGTCTACACGCGCTGGCTACGGCCTGACCGTTCTGCGCATCGTGGTCGGCATTATTTTCGCCGCTCACGGTTCGCAGAAGCTCTTCGGGGCATTCGGTGGCTATGGTCTGGCTGGAACCGCGCAGTACATGGAAAGCATCGGACTGACGCCGGGTTACCTGATGGCGGCACTGGCGGGCGGCACCGAATTCTTCGCCGGCCTGGCCCTGATCATCGGCTTGCTGGTTCGCCCGGCCGCACTGGGCCTGATCTTCCTGTCGCTGGTCGCGATTTTTTCGGTGCACATCAGCAACGGTCTGTTCATGGCCAACAACGGTTATGAGTTCGCCCTGGCGTTGCTCGGTGGCAGTATCGCGGTATTGATCGAAGGTGCGGGCAAGCTCTCGGCGGACCGTGCCATCGCCGGTTGACCGCTCTGGTTCAACGAAAAGGCCCGCATTGTGCGGGCCTTTTTTGTTGAGCGTCATTCTTGACACTGTCCAGTCAGCTTCTCTAGGATGTTGCTCATGCGCCGATTTAAACAGCTACTTGCGGGGCGCCAGGTGACTCATCCAGTTGCCGATAGAAGCCGGAACAGGCTTCGAAATACCGCTAAAGCGCTGGTTCGGTGTTGCCTCTCACCTGCCATGCAGACTTTTGAGGCAGAGACACGACACAATGAATGCACTAAACCCCGTTGTACGTCCCGCGCCGATCACGGCACACCTGACCCAGCGCAATCCAAAAATCCTGCTTGGCGGCAAACATCAGCCGACGCTCTTGCGTTATCTCGATGGCTGGCCACGTCGTACCGGCGGTCCCGCTGCCTTCCTGATCCAGTTTGTCGAAGACGGTGAGTCGCTCGCTCGTTTCGCCAACGACAGTTTCGATCTGGCAGTGATTCAGTCCCCCAGCCTTGAAGATGCGCCTGAAGTGATCCGGCAACTGACCCGCGTTGCCCGGCAAGGGCTGATTACCCGGCTTTAACGCTTACGGGTACTCGATTGCCACGATGTACACACACTGCTCACCCGTCGGTGTCTGGACCCGGACTTCGGCGTCCAGTGCCTTGCCGATCAATGCGCGGGCCAGGGGCGAGTCGATGCTGATCAGGCCCTGTTTGAGGTCCAGTTCATCCGGCCCGACAATGCGGTAGCGCGACTCTTTGCCGTCCTCGTCTTCGATCGTGACCCAGGCGCCGAAATAGACCTTGTTCGGATCGCTGGGTTTTTCGCTGACAACCTTGAGCGCTTCCAGGCGTTTGGTGAGAAAACGCACGCGGCTGTCGATCTCTCGCAGCATCTTTTTGCCATAGGTGTATTCGGCGTTCTCCGAGCGATCACCCTGGGCCGCGGCTTCGCTGACAGCCTGGGTAACCTGGGGCCGACGTACATGCCACAACTCATGGAACTCGGCGCGCATCCGCGCTTCACCCTCGGGGGTGATCAGCGCGGTGCCAGCGGTGCGGGGAGGGCGGTAACGGCTCATGACAGCTTCTTGTGGTGAGGATGGCAGGAGTCTATCAACCCTCGCGCAGAACTGTCAGCGGGCTGGCGTTCAATGCCCGACGGGTGCCGAACACCCCGGCACCACCAATGAGCACGGCGCCCACCAGTGGGAGCAACAACAGCCATGGATGTGGATGCCACGGCAGGTCAAAGGCGTAGCGGTAGAGCACCCAGCTCACCACTTCCGAACCCAGCGCCGCCAGCAGGCCACTGACTGCGCCCAGCAAACCGAACTCGATACGCCGGGCCTTGACCAGCAATTGCCGCTCCGCCCCCAGCGCACGCAGCAACGCACCCTGGCGAATGCGTTCATCCAGCGTCGCTTGCAGGCCGGAGAACAGCACCGCCATCCCCGCCGCCAACACGAACAACAACACGTACTCCACCGCCAGGGTCACCTGGGCGAGGATGCTGCGCAGTTGCTCCAGCAAGGCTTCGACTTGCAGGATGGTCACCGCCGGGAAGGCGCGGGACAGGTCGACAATCTGTTGGTCGTGACCGGCTGCCAGATAGAAACTGGTCAGGTAGGTCGCTGGCAGATCCTTGAGGGTGCCGGGCTGGAAGATCATGAAGAAGTTCGGCTGGAAGTTGTCCCAGTTGATCTCCCGCAGGCTGGTGACCTTCGCCTCGCGATTGACTCCGCCAACGCTGAATACCAGGTGGTCGCCGAGCTTTATTTTCAAACTCTCGGCGACCTTGCCCTCTACCGACACGCCGGGAACATCGTCCGGCATCTGTTGGTTCCACCAATTGCCGGCCGTGAGTTTGTTGCCCGACGGCAGGTCCGCGGCCCAGGTCAGGCTCAGGTCGCGCTGGATCGCCCGGTCCCCGGCCGATTCCTTGGTGACGATTTGCTGCACAGGCTCGCCGTTGATGCTGATCAAGCGTCCAGGCACCACCGGGTACAGCGGTGCCGATTGCGCCGATACGGTGATCAGGTGATCGGTGAAGGCCTGTTTGTCCGCTGGCAGGATGTTCAGCGCGAAGTAGTTTGGAGCGTTTTTCGGCAGCTGGTTCTGCCAGGTGTCCAGCAACTCGCCGCGCAGCAGCGCAATCAGCGCCATTGACAGCAGAATCAGGCCGAACGCCAGGGACTGGCCCGCGGCAGCGAGTGGATGACGCAGCAGTTGGCCCAGTCCCAGGCGCCAGGGCAAGGACGCACGAGCAAGCATGCGCCGCAGGCTCTTCAACAGCAGCAACAACAAACCGCCCAGCACCAACGCTGCAATCACGCCGCCGCCGAGCAGGGCAAAGGTCAGCACCAGGTCCAGGCTCAGGCGCCACATGATCAGGGCGAGGGCGCCCAGCGCTGCGCCGTAGACCATCCAGGTGCTGGAAGGGATCGGCAGCATATCCCGGCGCAGCACGCGCAATGGCGGAACCCGGCCCAGAGCCGCCAGTGGCGGCAAGGCGAATCCGGCCAACGCCACCAGTCCGGTGCCGATCCCGGCAATGGCCGGAAACAGCCCGCCCGGAGGCACGTCGGTCGGCAACAAGTCATGCAGCAGGGCAAACAATCCCAGCTGTGCGAGCCAGCCGAGGAGGGCGCCGCTGATGCTGGCCAGCAGCCCGAGCACAGTCAATTGCAGGCTGAACAGCACCATGGTTTCCCGGCGCGACAGCCCGAGGCAGCGCAGCAAGGCACTGGCATCGAACCGTCGGGTGGCGAAGCGGGTTGCCGACAGCGCCACCGCCACGCCGGACAGCAACACCGCCACCAGGCTGGCCATGTTCAGGTAGCGTTCGGCTTTGCCCAGGGCGCCACCGATCTGTCGATTACCGTCGCGGGCGTCCTGCAAGCGCTGGTTGGCGGCAAGCCCCGGTTTGATCAGTTGCCGATACGTCTCGAGTGCCTGAGCGCTGCCTCGCCATAATTCGCGATAGCTGACCCTGCTGCCGGGCTGCACCACGCCGGTGGCTGCAAGGTCGTCGAGGTTGATCAGCACCCGCGGTGTCAGGCTGTAGAAATTGCCGGCTCGATCGGGTTCGTAAGTCAGCACCCGCGCCAGTTTCAGGGTTTTCATGCCGACATCGATGCTGTCGCCGATCTTCAGGTCCAGGGCGGTCAGCAGGCGTGCCTCGACCCAGGCTTCACCGGGTTGCGGTCCGCCACCGACTATTTGCGTGGCAAAGGGGGCGGGCGCGCTTTTCAATTCGCCGCGTAGCGGGTAGGTGTCATCGGCCGCCTTGATGCTGGACAGCTGAATGCTGTTGTCGGTGGCGATGACGCTGGAGAACTCCACCACTTGAGCGTGTTCCAGACCCAGTTCGGTGCCGCTTCTTATCTGTTCGGGGCGCGCAGGCGAACTGCCTTCGAGCAGCAGGTCGGCACCGAGGAATTCGGTAGCGCGCAGCATCATGGCGCCGTTCAGGCGCGCGCCAAAGTAACCGATGGCGGTGCTGGCGGCCACGGCCACCAGCAAGGCGAAAAACAACACGCGCAATTCACCGGCGCGGGCATCGCGCAGTAATTGGCGGATGGCGAGACTGAACAGGCGCAACAGCGGCAGGCGTGCCATCAAGGCTCCAGAGGGGCGACCAGCAGGCCGGCTTCAAGACGGATCAGGCGCCGGCAGCGATGGGCCAGGCGTTCATCGTGAGTCACCAGCACCAGGGTCGTGCCGCGCTCCTGGTTGAGCTCGAACAGCAAGTCGCTGATGCGCTCGCCGGTGTGGCTGTCGAGGTTGCCGGTCGGTTCGTCGGCGAACAGCACATCGGGCTCGGCGGCAAACGCTCGGGCAATCGCCACGCGTTGTTGCTCGCCTCCGGAGAGCTGGCGCGGCGAGTGAGTCAGGCGTTGGCCCAGCCCCACCCGTTGCAGCAATTGGGTGGCGCGTTCGCGGGCGTCTTTGCGGCCATCGAGCTCCAGTGGCAGCATGACGTTTTCCAGGGCATTGAGACTGTCGAGCAGCTGAAACGATTGAAAGACAAAACCCACGTGCTCGGCGCGGATGCGCGCACGCTGGTCTTCATCGAGGTTGCTCAGGCCTTGCCCGGCGAGTGTGACTTCGCCGCTGCTCGGCAGGTCGAGGCCGGCAAGCAGGCCCAGCAAGGTGGACTTGCCGGAGCCGGAAGCGCCGACGATGGCCAGGCTGTCGCCCTTGTTCAGTTCCAGGCTGAGTTGGTGCAGGATGGTCAGTTCACCTTCCGCGCTGGGAACCACTTTGCTAAGGTCCTTCGCGATGAGAATGCTTGCGCCCATGGAGAGTCCGATGCGTGTCTGGTTTTTGAGTGCTGGCCTGGCCTTGATGTGCATGGCCCAAAACGCAGCGGCGGGTACAGTCCTGATCGTTGGCGATAGTATCAGCGCCGGTTTCGGGCTGGATACCCGGCTGGGGTGGGTGTCGCTGCTTGAGCAACGGCTCAGGCACGAAGGTTTCGACGACAAAGTGATCAATGCGTCCATCAGTGGCGACACCAGTGCCGGAGGCCAGGCGCGCCTGCCCGCGCTGCTTGCAGAGCATAAACCGGAACTGGTGATCCTCGAGTTGGGCGGCAATGATGGTCTGCGCGGGATGTTGCCAACTCAATTGCAACAAAATCTTGCTTCGATGATCGACAGCTCCCGGGCCAGCGGTGCCAAGGTGTTGCTGCTCGGCATGCAATTGCCACCCAATTATGGTGCGCGTTACACCAAGGCGTTCGCCGAGGTCTACAGCAACCTGGCCGAAGAGAAAAAGATCCCGCTGGTGCCGTTTTTCCTCGATGGCGTAGGCGGTCATCCGGACTTGATGCAGGCTGACGGCATACACCCGGCGGCCGGGGCTCAGGACAAGTTGCTGGAAAATGTCTGGCCTACTCTAAAACCACTGTTATGACACTTTTCTAGAAGCAGGCTTTCGGCTAAGGTGGCGCCCCCGATTTGGAGCCCCCGATGCCGCGTCCCGCCTGGTCACTATTTGCCTATCAACTGATCGAGCCTGACGAACAGCTGGATCTGTTCGCCTGCCAGGAAGTGCGGGTGCATCTGGTGACCCGTCAGCTGGAGTTGGGCGGTTCGGCGGACCGGACCCTGTGCGGCAGTCTGTTGCCGGCGCAACCTCGCTGGTCGAGTGTTGATCGCCGTGTGTTTCAGGACCAGCGGCTGTGTTCGTTGTGCCGGGCCATTCTTGAGTCGCAGAAGCGGGGGACGTCGCCGATCTGGCCTGAATTGCGGTTTGAGCTTTGATCTGTCAAGAGTCGTGGCGGCCTTCGAGCCGACCTGTCTTTTGTTGGCCGTGTACATATCCGTTGCTGCGGTAACGGCGGCTTATGGTTTCGCCCTTGCGGCCCCTTGCTAAGGCTCGGGGTTCCTTCGCTCCGGTATTCATCAGGGCGCATCGCCTCCGGTCTGCTTCGCGACGACCTCCTCTCGATGTGTTCGACTTCGTCGAACGGCGCTGCGCGCCTGCCCCCTGATGAACACCTCCGCTCAGCCTTCCGAGGGGGCGGGTGGATCAAGATCAAGAGCTGCAGGCGAGCTAACGCTCGGCCTGATGAGTGGTGAAGAGCGTGGGGGTACGCGGCCCTGCTTTTGCTCTGCTCTTCTGTGGGAGCGAGCTTGCTCGCGATGGACGTCAACGATAACGCGTGCTGCCTGAATGCCCGCGTTGTCCTGGCGTTTTTCGCGAGCAAGCTCGCTCCTACAGGGAAACGCGTTCAGTTGTAATCAGCCCGGCCAGCAGGCCGCCGCTTTTGCTTTTGATCTTCTTGCCCCGGAGCGAGGCACCGAACGTCAGGGGCAAAAGCCCTTGGTTACTGGGGGCTTTTCCAGGTAGCCCGCCATAAGGGCGGAACCCTCAAAAATCCACACCGCCTGCCCTACAGCCTTCGCGAGCAAGCCCGCTCCCACACGGGATCGAGGATAATCTCAATATCGCCTTGCACTGCCTGTAATCGGGCGATCTCCCCGAAATAACGGACTGCAGTGTACAATCGCGTTCTTATACTCTCAGTTGATCATGCATAGGATTTTCCGGATGTTGTCGCGCTTTCCTGCCGTCACCCGCTGCCTGACTCTTGCCGCCCTCTTTGTGGCCGGTCCAGTCGCAGCATTGGAGCTTCCCCTGCCACCGCCCGGTGAGGACATCATCGGCCAGGTGCAGGTGATCAAGGCCAAGTACGAAGATACCTTCGCCGACCTTGGTACCGCCTACGATCTGGGCTACACGGAAATGGTCGCGGCCAACCCGGGTGTCGATGCCTGGTTGCCAGGCGCCGGTACGGAAATCATTCTGCCGACTCGCTTCATCCTGCCACCAGGTCCGCGTGAAGGCATCGTGATCAACCTGGCCGAGTACCGCCTCTACTACTACCCGAAAGGCAAGAACGTGGTGTACACGTTCCCGCTGGGTATCGGTCGTGAAGGCTGGGGCTCGCCGATTGCCCACACCAGCATCACCGCCAAGACACCGAACCCTACCTGGACGCCTCCGGCTTCGATCAAGGCCGAGCACGCAGCAGACGGTGATCCGCTGCCCAACGTCGTGCCGGCCGGCCCTGACAACCCGCTGGGGCCGTTCAAGTTCACCCTGGGCACACCGGGCTACCTGATCCACGGTTCGAACAAGAAGTTCGGTATCGGCATGCGCACCAGCCACGGTTGCTTCCGCATGTTCAACAACAACGTGCTGGAAATGGCGGGCATGGTGCCGGTCGGAACGTCGGTGCGGATCATCAACGACCCGTACAAGTTTGGTCTGAGTGGCGGCAAGGTCTATCTGGAGGCGCATACGCCGCTGGACGACAAGGGCAACCCGTCGGTGGTCGACAAGCACACCGCAGTCATCAATGCGATGCTCAAGCGTGAAGACATCACCAACAACCTGCGTATGAACTGGGATGTGGTGCGTGATGTGGTCGCCGCTGAAGACGGCCTGCCGGTTGAGATCGCTGTGCCGGGCAACGGCGTTGCACCGATGGTATCGAGCATGCCGATCGACCCGCTGCAGTAATGCTGGCAAAGAGCCCGTCGGCGCGGACAGCGTCGACGGGTTTTTTATTGCCTGGAGAAACGCCAGGCAATAAAAAAGCCGACCCAAAAAATGGGTCGGCTTGATAACAATCCCGAAGGATTATTACTTGCGGCTAGCTTTGTCCAGCATGCGCAGAGCACGCTCGTTAGCTTCGTCAGCAGTCTGTTGTGCTTTTTGAGCAGCAGCCAGAGCTTCATCAGCTTTACGGTAAGCTTCGTCTGCACGAGCCTGGGAGCGAGCAGCTGCGTCTTCAGTAGCGGTCAGACGTGCTTCGGTTTCTTTCGATGCGCTGCTGCAACCGGTAGCCAGAACTGCGGCCAGAGCCAGAGCAGAGAATTTCAGAACGTTGTTCATCGTGTTCCCCTTCAAGGACTTTCTATTAAGTAGCTATCTCCTCCGATTGAGGAAAGAGCCGGCGTACATACTACCCATTACTTGTAGTAAGTAAAACTGACGTGACGCAAGAAGCAAAAAAAATTGTAGGCGTTGATTCTTTTTCGAGCAACTTTTAACTGAATTGTTTAAAAAATATCCAGCTACAAGGCCCGTAGCTGAGCGAGCCAATGAGAAAAAGTTCCTGTGGTACAGCGCTGTTTTTCAGTCTGGCTAAAGTCCGCCTACATGGAATCGTCTACACTTTTGTTCGGCTTTTGTGTGGCGCCTCTCAATATCTTTCTCGATGTTCAGGTGACTTTAACAACGGGCGCTCGTCTTAAGTCTCAACATCCGGCAATGTACAGGCTATCGACCCGGAGTGATCTTCGGTCGAGCCAATCCTGCGTGACCCGGAGCAGCACCCGCCAACCCGCACGATGACGAGCGCACCTTGAGCATTTCTGCCAATGGTGCCTACTATTTGTACGTGCTCGGTAGCGCGAGATCGGTGCAGCTCTTCTCGGTGTCCACTCAGGCACGGGGTGGCGTAGATGTTCCTTCGCCGGAAAAACATCGGTAAGGTAGGGGTCGGAATTCCAGACCCGCGAGGAGTAGTGATGAGCGAGGCGTTGTCCATCCACCATGACCAGGCTGGTCATCAGTTCGAGACCAATGTGGACGGTCATCGTGCCTATCTGACCTATATGGATCTGGGGAAACAGACCCTGGATATCTATCGCACCTTCGTGCCCAACGCATTGCGTGGTCGCGGTATTGCGGCAGCCTTGACCGAGAAGGCGCTGGAGTACGCTGACGAAATGGGCTACACCGTCATTCCATCGTGCTCCTACGTCGAGCGCTACATGGAGCGTCACCAGCGGCATGCGGCCAAGCTGAGTCAGTGACCTTCAACAAAACGAACACATAAAAAAACGCCGGGTTCAGCCCGGCGTTTTTTTTTGTGTGTGCTTTTTGCGCCGCCAAACAGGCGATCAGCTGCGATCGCGTTTAGGCAGCACATCCTTGAGCTTGGCATGCATGCTGCGCAAGGTGTTTTCGGTGGCGGTCCAGTCGATGCAGGCGTCGGTGATCGACACGCCGTATTGCAGGTCGGCGAGGTCTTTCGGGATCGCCTGGGCGCCCCAGTTCAAGTGGCTTTCAACCATCAGGCCGATGATCGACTTGTTGCCTTCGAGGATCTGGTTGGCGACGTTCTCCATCACCAGCGGTTGCAGGGCCGGATCCTTGTTGGAGTTGGCGTGGCTGCAATCGACCATGATGTTCGGCTTGATCTTCGCCTTGTTCAGCGCCTGCTCGCAGAGCGCAACGCTGACCGAATCGTAGTTCGGTTTGCCGTTGCCGCCGCGCAGCACCACGTGACCGTAGGCATTGCCCTTGGTGGTCACGATCGACACGCCACCTTCCTGGTTGATACCCAGGAAACGGTGCGGGCTGGAAACCGATTGCAGGGCGTTGATCGCCACGGTCAGGCCGCCATCTGTGCCGTTCTTGAAGCCGACGGCCGAGGACAGCCCGGAGGCCATTTCACGGTGAGTCTGGGATTCGGTGGTGCGCGCGCCGATGGCCGACCAGCTGATCAGGTCCTGCAAGTATTGCGGGGAGATCGGGTCGAGGGCTTCGGTGGCGGTCGGCAGGCCTTTTTCGGCCAGGTCCAGCAGCAACTGGCGACCGATGTGCAAGCCGTCCTGGATCTTGAACGAGTCGTCCAGATACGGGTCGTTGATCAAGCCTTTCCAGCCGACGGTGGTACGTGGCTTTTCGAAGTACACGCGCATGACCAGATACAGGGTATCGGACACTTCGGCGGCGAGAACTTTCAGGCGCTCGGCATATTCGTGGGCGGCCTTGATGTCGTGGATCGAGCAAGGCCCGATGACGACGAACAGGCGATGGTCGGTGCCATCCAGAATGTTGCGAATGACTTCGCGGCCCTTGGTGACGGTGCGCAGTGCGGCGTCGCTCAGGGGAATATCGCGCTTGAGCTGATCGGGAGTGATCAGTGTCTCGTTGGAGGCGACGTTTAGGTCGTTGATCGGTAAATCAGCCATCGTTTACTCGTCAGGTCACGGGTGCCGGCCGCCAGCGAACCCGCGCGGCGGAGCACAGCAAATTAAGCGCGTCGGGGAGCTGAACCTTAGCGCGTTACACCGTGGCTCGACAATGGGCAGACGCCGGTTTGGTGGGGTTTCGCAGTCAGTTTCCCTGCCGCGAGGGGCAAACCGATCAAGAACGCCTCTATTCCAGCACCGGTTGCGCAAAAGCCTTGCGCACCGAATCGTGAGAGAACTCGTCGGCATGCTCCTGGACCCATTCGAGGGCCAGGGCCTGGATGTCCTGCAAGTCTTCGTGGGCCTCATGCAGGCGGCAGTAGCGTTCGATCTGGCACACTTGTTCGCCCATCCGGGCGCTGAACAGCGTTTGTTCATCGACGAAAGCGATGCCTACCAGATAACCGCGCTTGCGTCGCAGGCACCAGGCGACATAGCCCAGGTAGCGCATGTCCGGGTTCACGGTCGGCATGCGTACCTCCAGCGCCGTGCCGTGACGCCACGCGCGGTGATAATTGCAAGCCATGCCCCCGAGACTGATAGTGTGCAGCTGTCGTCGCGTAAGACACTCAGGTTTCAGCAACGTTAATTCGACGGGCACATCGTCAGGGTGAGGAATGAATCGTCCCATGAACACAGACTCCATGTGTCGGCCATCTGACATTGTTCCTCCCAGTATAGTGGTCGAATTGGAACTGACCGATTTTGACGCCGACCAACGGCTGCTGGCGATGAGCGGTGTATCGCTGGTCATTTTCACCAGTGTCGGCTGCGCCAGTTGCCGTTTTGCCCGCGAGCAATTGCCGACACTCGGCCTGGCAGTCGATCGACTGTGCTGGATCGATGCCGGCAACAACGGCGGGGTGGTCGAGCGTTACCAGGTTTTTCACTTGCCGGCGCTGTTTGTCGTTCGCGACGGTGAATTCTTTGGAGCACTGAAATCGCGCCTGACCCGCACCGAGCTCAATCGGGCCGTGCGCCAGGCGCTGAGTCGAACAGCAGAGGAGTTGCCATGATGGGAGCAGTTGCCAGGCCGACGATCGGCATTATCGGGACCGGCGCAATCGGCGGTTTCTATGGGGTGATGCTGGCGCGTGCCGGTTTTGATGTGCATTTTCTGCTACGCAGCGAGTTCTCCGCGGTGGCCGACCATGGCTTGCGAGTCGATAGCGCGCCCCACGGTGTACTGACGTTGAACCCGGTGCAGGCCTATTCGGACGCGCAAGACATGCCACCCTGCGATTGGCTGCTGGTGGGCGCGAAAACCACCAGCAACGCCGACCTGGCACCTGCCATCCTGCAGGCGGCGGCACCGAACGCCAAGGTACTGCTGTTGCAAAACGGCCTGGACGTCGAAGACAGCCTGCGCGCGTTGCTCCCCGATTCGCTGCATGTGCTTGGAGGGCTCTGCTACATCTGCGTCCATCGCGAGGCGCCGGGCGTCATTGACCATCAGGCGCTGGGCGCGGTGCATGTGGGTTATCACAGCGGTCCCGCCGATGGGCCGGCACGCAGCGCAATTGTCGAGGAGGGCGTCGGGCTGTTTCGCAGCGCCGGCCTCGATTCCCAGGCCATGGCGAATCTGCATCAGGCGCGTTGGCAAAAACTGGTCTGGAATATCCCTTACAACGGTCTCTCGGTTTTGCTGGGGGCGAGCACTACACCGTTGATGGCCGATGCCGACAGCCGCGAGCTGGTCAAGGCGCTGATGGCTGAAGTGGTGCAAGGCGCTGTTGCCTGCGGGCACGACGTACCGGCAGGCTATGCCGAGCATTTGTTCATGGTGACCGAAAAGATGCCCGACTACTGGCCGAGCATGTACCACGATTATTTGCACAAGCGACCGCTGGAACTGGCCGCGATCTACGCCCGGCCTTTGGCGGCGGCGAAGGCAGCCGGGTGTGAGATGCCACGCATCGAGGCCTTGTATCGCAGTTTGAGTTTCATTGATCGACGCAACACCTGAGTCGACCGACCTGAGGGGGAAGGGCATGCCAAAGGCAATTGACGACAAGCTGGTGCTGGCGATTTCTTCGCGGGCGCTGTTCGACCTGAGCGAAAGCCACAAGGTCTACCTGTCGAGTGGCGTCGAGGCCTACCGGCAATATCAGATCGAACACGAAGACGAAATCCTCGAGCCCGGCGATGCCTTTCCGTTGGTGCAGAAACTCCTGAACCTCAACAACAGCCTCGGCCGCGCCCGGGTCGAGGTGATTCTGGTGTCGCGCAACAGCGCCGACACCGGGCTGCGGGTGTTCAACTCGATTGACCACTACGGACTGGCCATTTCCCGTGCGGCCTTTGTCGGCGGGCGCAGTCCGTATCCCTACCTCAAGGCCTTTGGCTGCGACCTGTTTCTCTCGACCCACGCCGAAGACGTGCGCAATGCACTGGATGCCGGGTTCGCGGCAGCGACCATTCTGTCGGGCGGTGCCAGTCGTGCGGCCAGCGACGAGTTACGCATTGCCTTCGATGGAGACGCGGTACTGTTTTCCGATGAGTCGGAACGCATTTATCAGGCCGGTGGTCTGGAGGCGTTCCAGGCCAGCGAGCGTGAGGCCGCCCGCGAACCGTTGCGCGGTGGGCCGTTCAAAGGGTTTCTCGCGGCCCTCAACCTGTTGCAGCGTGAGTTCCCGGAGGACACCTGTCCGATCCGTACCGCGCTGGTCACTGCGCGATCGGCGCCAGCCCATGAGCGGGTCATTCGCACGTTGCGCGAATGGGACATCCGTCTTGACGAGTCGCTGTTCCTCGGTGGCCTGACCAAGTCGGCCTTTCTCGAAGCCTTCGCGGCCGACGTGTTTTTCGACGATCAGGCCGGTCACTGCGAGTTGGCCCGAGAAGTCGTCGCCACCGGTCATGTGCCCCATGGCATAAGCAACGAGCAAAAGGTTTAAGCCCACCGTTCAATGCGTTGCGCGGGACGTCGTAGTCGCCAAGGCACTGCTAAGCTGAATCAAATCTCCGCCATGTTGGCAGTCGAGGAGGTCATATGATTCGTTCGATGCTGTATGCCACTGACCTTGGTCTGTACGCGCCCGTGGTGATGCAGCATGCCCTGGAACTGGCCAGGACCTTCAATGCCAGTTTGTATGTCGTGCATGCGGTTGAACCCATGGGGTTGTTTGCCGAATCGGTGCTGCAAAGTTATCTCGATGAACAGGCGCTGAACGAGTTTCACAGCCAGGGCCTCAATACGGTGATTGCCAGTATCGAGCAGCGGGTGCTCGACAGTTTTCGTGAGGAGTTGGGGGATGAAGGGGAGCACGACCTGGAGCGGATTCAGGCAGTACGGGTGCTGCAGGGCGATCCGTCGCAGGTGATTCTGGACCAGGCGCAGAAACTCTCCGTGGATTTGTTGATCGTAGGTAGTCACAGCCATGGTGCTGGTGCGGAAACGCCTCTGGGGCGAACCGCCGCCCGTGTGTTGCAACTGTCCAAGGTGCCGGTCTATCTGGTGCCGCTGGTGCAACGTCGTCGTCAAGGGGATCTCTAGAACACGAATAATGGCAATTTGATAAAAAAGTTCTAGATTTATTCTTCGAGCCATTAATATAGTTATATACCGTCGCTGATGCCCGTGGCGTCTACCTGCTTTGAGGGATTCATATGAAGCTTCAACAATTGCGCTACATCTGGGAAGTGGCGCACCACGACCTCAACGTTTCCGCTACAGCCCAAAGCCTTTACACCTCTCAACCGGGCATCAGCAAGCAGATCCGTCTGCTGGAAGACGAACTGGGCGTCGAGGTTTTTGCCCGTAGCGGCAAGCACCTGACCCGTGTCACCCCGGCCGGCGAGCGCATCATCACCACCGCTGGCGAGATTCTGCGCAAGGTTGAAAGCATCAAGCAGATCGCCCAGGAGTTCTCCAACGAGAAGAAAGGCACCCTGTCGATTGCCACCACTCATACCCAGGCGCGTTATGCGTTGCCGCCGGTGATCAGCAATTTCATCAAGCAATACCCGGACGTGGCCCTGCACATGCATCAGGGATCGCCGATGCAAATCGCCGAAATGGCCGCTGACGGCACCGTGGATTTCGCCATTGCCACCGAAGCGCTCGAGCTGTTCGGTGATCTGGTGATGATGCCGTGCTACCGCTGGAACCGTTGCGTGGTCGTGCCTCAGGGCCACCCGCTGACCAAACTGTCGAAACTGACCCTCGAAGCACTGGCCGAATACCCGATCGTGACGTACGTGTTCGGTTTTACCGGCCGTTCGAAACTCGACGAAGCCTTCAGCCATCGCGGCCTGACGCCGAAAGTGGTGTTCACCGCCGCCGACGCCGACGTGATCAAGACCTATGTTCGCCTGGGTCTGGGCGTAGGCATCGTGGCCAAAATGGCTGTCGACACCAAGCTCGATAGCGACCTGGTGGTACTCGATGCCAGCGAACTGTTCGAGTCCAGCGTAACCAAGATCGGCTTCCGTCGCGGCACCTTCCTGCGGGGTTTCATGTGCGACTTCATCGAGAAGTTCGCGCCGCACCTGACCCGCGAAGTCATGGCCAAGGCCATTCAGTGCCACAACAAGCAGGAACTGGAAGAGCTGTTCGAAGGCGTCGAACTACCCGTTCACTGATAGCGTTTCCTGCCGGTCAAACCACCTCGGTGACAGCGAACTGTTGCCGAGCGCCCGCCACCATGATCTCCACCTCATCGCCCTCGAACTTGCCCAGCAGGCTTTTGCCCAGCGGTGAGCGCGGGGTGATGACGGTGATCAGTTGCCCCACCAGGTCGACCTTCAGCCCGGCGGCATCGGGAGCCAGAAACAGCCATTGTTCGCGACCCTTTTCGTCCTCCAGCCCGAGCAGCGCGCCCACTTCGATGCCCCGCTGATCGTCATACGGACGCAGGGCGAGGTTCTGGCAGAGGCTCAGTGACTTGCGAATTTCCTCGACCCGCCTGGCTTGCCCGGCCGCGAGATAGGACGCTTCCAGCCCCAGGGTGTCGTACTTGTTCTCGGCGATGTTTTCTTCGTGGGTCGCCGTTTCGTAGGCGGTTTGCGCGGCCCGTTCGGCGATGTCGAGATCGATCCGCAGCTTGTCGATAATCAGTTGGTGGACGGTTTGCTTATTCATGATCAATCGCAGAATTGCAGGACGTTGGCGCGGCTTTTTGCGCTGGGTGCAGTCCGGTCCTGTTGCAGCCAGAACTGACAGTTCGGGATGGCCAGGTTGCGACTGCTGCTGCGTGCCTGATCAAGACGTTGCTGCTGTTCGTTCTTGCGCAGGTTTTCTTCATATTGCTCGAACAGCGGGCTCTGTGGCGGAATGTTCGGCAACGGTTGAGCCGCTGAGGGTGGTTGGGCCAGCTGCTCAACCGCCGCCGCGACCGGGGCGAGTTGCTCGCTGAAAAGCAGGCGCGACGCGAGCCAGCAGGTCAACACAATGGCAATGAACCCGAGCCACATGCCGAGGGCGATACTGCCGGTCAGTTGCAGGGCGCTGAGACTGATCGGGAAGGATCGGCGCGGAGTGGGGCGATGGGGCATGGTTGCCTCTTGGCGAAAGGTCACTGGCGAGTGGCGATTGTCGCATGAAGAATAATCGCCGTCGGCTCTTCTGCACGGGGTAATTTATGCGGACAATCGGCGCCTTTGCCAACGGGAGCCTGGAATGCCTGAAATGAAAACCCGCTGGGATATTTTTTGCACCGTGGTCGACAACTTCGGCGACATCGGCGTGACCTGGCGACTGGCCCGGCAACTGGTGGCCGAACATGGGCTGGCGGTGCGTCTATGGGTCGATGACCTGCGAGCGTTCGAGCGCCTGTGCCCGGAAATCGACATCCACGCTGCGCAGCAGTGGCAGCACGACGTCGAAGTACGCCAATGGCCAGCCGAGTGGCAACCGACCGAAGCCGCCGATGTGGTGATTGCTGCATTTGCCTGCCAATTGCCTGGCGCCTATATGGAGGCCATGGCCGAACGGGAGAAGACGCCGCTGTGGATGAACCTGGATTACCTGAGCGCCGAGGACTGGGTCATCGGCTGCCATGGTTTGCCCTCGGTGAAGTACAAAAACGTGCAGAAGTTCTTCTTCTTCCCAGGATTTAAGAAGGGCACCGGCGGACTGCTGCGTGAGCAAGGGTTGCTGGAGCGGCGTCGGCAATTTCAGCAAAACCCGCAGGCTCAAAGAAAATTCCTGCAAGGTTTGGGTGTTGATCCTGCGCCCAGCGCGCAGCTGATCTCATTGTTTGCCTACGAAAACACCGGGCTGGCCAGTTGGCTCGATGCAATGGCCGGCGATTCTACTGCCACTCATCTGCTGGTGCCGGAAGGGCGGATTCTCGGCGACGTCGAGCGTTGGCTCGGTGTGCAGGGTTTGGCGGCCGGTGCCGTGCATGTGCGTGATGCCTTGACCGTGCAAGTGTTGCCATTCGTCCGGCAGGACCAATACGACCGGTTGCTGTGGTGCTGCGATTTCAATGCCGTGCGCGGCGAAGATTCCTTTGTGCGCGCCCAATGGGCTGGCCGGCCATTTCTCTGGCACATCTACCGGCAGGAAGAAGATATCCACCTGGACAAGCTCGAAGCCTTCCTCGAACTCTATGTAAAGGGGTTATCTGCGCCTGCGCGGGAGGCGATCAGCGGTCTCTGGCGGGCGTGGAACGCCGGTGAAAAAATGGCCGACCACTGGCAATTCACTCGTAAACACTGGCCAGAGCTGGAAAAACACGCCGAGGCGTGGTGTCTGGAGCAGGCCTTGCAGGCCGATCTTGCCACGGCGCTGGTACAGTTTTATGGAAATTGGATATGATACGCGGCCTAGATTTTTGTAAATCCCATCCAAATTCGGATATTCGCAATGAAAACTGGTAAAGAACTGAAACCCGGGACCGTGATTCGTCTCGAAAACGATCCTTGGCTGGTTCAGAAAGCTGAATTCACCAAGTCCGGTCGTAACAGCGCGATCATGAAGACCAAGCTGAAAAACCTGCTGACCGGTTACAAGACCGAGATCGTTTACAGCGCCGACGACAAACTGGACGACGTAATCCTCGACCGCAAAGAAGCGACCCTGTCCTTCATCAGCGGCGACACCTACACGTTCATGGACACCACCGACTACACCATGTACGAGCTGAACGCTGAAGACATCGAAGCCGTTCTGCCTTTCGTTGAAGAAGGCATGACCGATGTTTGCGAAGCGATCTTCTTCGAAGAGCGTCTGGTTTCCGTAGAGCTGCCGACCACTATCGTGCGTCAGGTTGACTACACCGAAGGTTCCGCTCGCGGCGACACTTCCGGCAAGGTGATGAAGCCTGCCAAACTGAAGAACGGTACCGAGCTGTCGGTTGCTGACTTCATCGAAATCGGCGACATGATCGAGATCGATACCCGCGAAGGCGGTTCCTACAAAGGCCGTGCCAAATAAGCACAGCTTCAGGAATGAAAAAGCCCGACCATTGAGTCGGGCTTTTTTTTGCCTTCGATTTCGGGTTCAACCAGAAACCCTGTGGGAGCGAGCTTGCTCGCGATGGCGTCCGACCATTCAACAAAGATGTTGCCTGACAGTCCGCTATCGCGAGCAAGCTCGCTCCCACAGTTTTTATTTCAGGTGTTCCTTGAGCTCTTGCGAAGCCTGCAACATCGCCGAACGTACCGCTGGCACCTGGCTCACCACGTTGAGCAAACCGTAGTCGTGGATCAGGCCGTTGTAGCGAACCGAGGTCACCGGCACACCGGCCTCGTCCAGCTTGCGGGCGTAGGCTTCGCCTTCGTCGCGCAATACGTCGGCCCCGGCGGTCTGCACCAGCGCTGGAGGCAACCCTTTCAACTGGGCGGTGGTCGCGCGCAGTGGGGAGGCGTAGATCTCGTTCCGTTGCTTGGCATCGGTGGTGTAGTTGTCCCAGAACCACTTCATCATGTTTTTGCTGAGGAAGTGCCCCTCGGCAAACTGGTTGTAGGACGCGGTTTCGAAGTTGGCATCAGTCACCGGCCACAACAGCACCTGAAACTTGATCGCCGGTGTGCCCTTGTCCTTGGCCATCAGCGCAACCACAGCCGCCATGTTGCCGCCGACACTGTTGCCGGCTACCGCCAGGCGCTGGCCATCGACGTTGATCTCTTTGCCGTGCTCGGCCACCCATCGGGTTGCGGCGTAAGCCTGGTTGATCGCCACCGGGTAATGCGCTTCCGGCGACGGCGTGTAGTTCACGAATACGGCCGCGGCACCCGAACCCGTCACCAGGTCACGCACCAGCCGCTCGTGGGTCGGGAAGTCCCCCAGCACCCAGCCACCGCCGTGGAAGAACATGAACACCGGCAGCTCGCCCTTGACCTCGGCCGGCCGGACGATGGTCAGGCTGATCGGTTGGCCGTCGACTTGAATGGTCTTCTGGCTGACATCGGCTTTTGGCAGCGTCAGCTTCACCCCGGCCTGCGCGCCCACCAGCACGGCGCGGGCCTCGGCGGGCGTCATTTGCTCCATCGGCTTGCCGGTTCCGGCGTTCAGAACGTCGAGGAACGCCTGGGTGTTGTGTTCAACCCCGGTACCTGCGAACGCGTTGCTGATGGACAAGGCGAGAAGGGTACCGGTCAAGACTTTGCTGAAAGTGTTCATGTTCGTTTCCTGTTCGGGCCTGGGTAGTCAGCGCTTAGACGGTTACGTGCAGACGCACATCAACGTTGCCACGGGTGGCGTTGGAGTACGGGCAGACCTGGTGGGCCGCATCGACCAGTGCTTGTGCATCGGCTTGTTCAAGACCCGGCAGGCTGATGTGCAGGTCGATGTCCAGGCCGAAGCCGCCAGGGATCTGGCCGATGCCGACATGAGCAGTGATCGAAGCGTCGTTCGGGATGCTGCGCTTGGTCTGGCTGGCCACGAATTTCAGGGCACCGATGAAGCAGGCGGAGTAGCCGGCAGCGAACAGTTGCTCTGGGTTGGTGGCTGCGCCGCCGGCACCGCCGAGTTCTTTGGGCGTGGCGAGCTTGACGTCGAGGATGTTGTCGCTGGAAACCGCACGACCGTCACGGCCACCGGTGGAGGTTGCGATTGCGGTGTAGAGAGTTTGCATGGTGAAAGCCTCGTTCAGGGTTTTGTTTGTTTTGCGCTAAATGTTTGCGCGCTAAGTAAGTGCGAAATAAATGTATCGCGCTAATGTTTAGTGCGCAAGATATTTTTTTCAAAGAAATTTGAAAAAAGACGCAAGGCTGTGGGGTGGTTTAGGTTGAAAGTATTGAACTAGAGCTATCGAGGGGGGATTTTTTCAGCAGAGATTTTTTCAGAAGCAGGTGGCGAGCCCGATCTTTCGGTACAGCACAAAACAAATGTGGGAGCGGGCTTGCTCGCGAAGGCGATAGATCAGTCGACTCTTGTGTTGACTGAAACACCGATTTCGCGAGCAAGCCCGCTCCCACAAGGGATTTGTGGTGGTTTGGAGGCTAGAGGCTGTCTTGCAGGTGGCGACGCAACTCCTGCAACTCCGCTTGCAGTTTTTGCAGGCGCTCCAGGGTCATCCCGCTGGCGCCTAGGATGCATTGGGGAATGTCCCGGGCCTTGTCGCGTAACGCTCGGCCCTGTTCGGTGAGTTCGACGATCACCACCCGCTCATCTTCGCGGCTGCGGGTTCGGCTGAGCAGGCCTTCGGCTTCCAGGCGCTTGAGCAGCGGCGTCAACGAGCCAGGATCGGTCAGCAACCGCGTGCTGATTTCACCTACGGTCAAACCGTCCTTTTCCCACAACACCATCATCGCCAGGTATTGCGGGTAGGTCAGGCCCAGCGCTTGCAGCAAGGGTTTGTAGACCTTGGTCATCATCAGCGAAGTGGAATGCAGGGCGAAGCAGGCCTGATTGTCCAGCAGCAGGTTGTCGCAGTTGTCCGGGGTGTTGCGCTCGGTGGTCATGTCGAAGCCTTGATCTGTGATCTGAAGAATCTAGCGGGCGAATCTTTAATGCGCCAGATAATTTTGATCAGTGCCGTTGCAAATGGGTTTGCAGCACCAGATCCCAGGGCGGAATCGGGCTGAAGCGGGTTTTCAGGTACTCCAGCAACAAGCGACTGCGGGAGTTGGGCTGCTGTTCCAGGCGCAAGGCGTAGATGCCGGCGCTTTCCGGTTTCGGCAGACCGCTGGCGCAGAACAGCGGCAGCAACTCACCCCGCAACAAGTATTCGCTGGCCAGCCAGGTCGGCAGGTGCGCGATACCCAGTCCGGCCAATGCGCCGCACACCAGCGCCTCGGCATTGTTGGCGCTCATGCGGATCCGCGCCGGCCGGTGCAAGTGCATTTGCCCGTCGCGCTCGAAACGCCAGGCGAAGGGCGGAGCCAGGCCATCCCAGTCGAGTCCGTCGTGTTCAATCAGCTGTGTTGGCTCGGTCGGCACGCCGCGACGCCGCAAATAATCAGGGCTGGCGCAGGCTATACGCACCATGCTCGCCAGTGGTGTGGCCACCAGCCGGGTATCGGCCAGTTGCCCGGCGCGCAGCACCAGATCGACCTTGCCGAGGTTCAGGCCCTGCATGTCGACGAAGCTGTCGATCAAGTGCAGCTGCACATCGAGCCCGGGGTAGAGCATCAGGAAGTCGGCAATCACCGGTGCCAGGTGCCGGCGACCAAAGGCTGCCGGCGCATCGATACGAATCAGGCCTTCCGGCGCGCTGCTCAGGGACACCGCCTCGGCCCGGGCCAGGCGCAATTCGGCGACGATTCGCCGTGCGCGCTCGGCAAAGGCCAATCCCGCCGGCGTGGCGCGTACCGCATGCGTGCTGCGCAGGAACAGCTGACTGCCGACCGCGCTTTCCAGGCTGTCGATACGCCGTGCCACGGCCGAAGGGGTCAGCGGATGACGGCGCGAGGCGGCGGAAAAACTGCCGGTTTCCAGCACGTCGAGGAACAAGGCCAGTTGGTCGGTCAGTTGATTGGGGTTCATGGCAGGTTTGTGCTTGTGCGAATTTGGCACAGCCATTGTGCGTTGCTATGCGTTTCCGTGCCAGAAGCAACTGCGTAGGATCAAAGGCCTGACGGCAACGGGGAAAATGCTGTGATTGAGTTCTTGATGTATCTGGTGTTCGGCGCTGCGTTGGGCACACTCGGCGGTTTGTTTGGCATCGGCGGCGGCCTGATCGCCATTCCGCTGCTGGGCGTGCTGTTCGGGCTCGATCAGCAGATTGCCCAAGGCACCGCGCTGGTGATGGTGGTGCCGAACGTGATGCTGGCGCTGTGGCGGTATCATCAGCGCAACCGGATCGAACTGCGCCACGCGTTACCGCTGGCCATCATGGGGTTCTGCTTCGCCTGGCTCGGGTCGATCTGGGCGGTGGGCATTGATGCGCAAACCATGCGCATAGGCTTTGTTGCGTTTCTGATCGCACTCTCGGCGTACAACCTCGTTCGCATGTTCGCCGCCAGCGCTCCGCCGGCTTCGCAGATGAACTACTCATGGCCCTGGCTGGGCCTGCTTGGCGCTGCATCCGGCACGATGGGCGGGCTGTTCGGCGTGGGTGGCGCGGTGGTGGCGACACCGGTGCTGACCAGCCTGTTCGGCACGAGCCAAGTGGTTGCGCAGGGGCTGTCGTTGGCGCTGGCCTTGCCGAGTACGGGGGTGACGCTGGTGACTTACGCCGCGCACCATCAGGTCAGTTGGGTGATCGGCTTGCCCTTGGCGGTCGGTGGGCTGATGAGCATCAGTTGGGGCGTGAAGGTTGCCCACGCATTGCCGGAGCGGCTGCTGCGCGGGCTGTTTTGCGGGTTCCTGGTGTTCTGTGCGGTGATGCTCGCCTTCAAAGTTTGAAGCCTTCGATGATGTGCTCGGCCAGGCACTCGGTGATGGGTGACGGGTTATGCAGGTTGCGCACGAGCATGATGCTGGCCTCGGGCAGCAGCGGCAGGTCCTGGGCCTCACCGAGGATGCGCATGTCCGCGGTGATCAGGCTTTCAAGTTGCGCCGTGACGGCCAGGCCGGCGCTGACCACGGCCATGATCGCCGACAGGCTGTCGCTGTTGTACGCCACCCGGTAATCGCGCCCCCGGGCATCCAGGGCATTGCAGGCCCACTGGCGGCAGAAGCAATCACTGTTGAACATCGCCAGTGGCAGCGGCGTCTGCTCGTGGGCGCTGTAGCATTGTGCCTCGGCCCAGACAAAGCGTTCCTTGCGCAACAACTGGCCGATTTCGCTGCCCGGTTCACGGGTCACGATGGACAGGTCGAGGTCCTGGCGCATCAGCAGTTGTTTTGAAGATTCGCAGTGCACTTCTATCTGAATCAGCGGGTAAGACTGGGCAAACCGGCGCAGAATCCCCGGGAGGAACCGCATCACATAATCGTCCGGCGTGCCGATACGCACCGTGCCGACCATGTCGGGCTCACGCAACGTATTGAAGACCTCGCTGTGCAGCTTGAGGATGCGTCGCGCATAGCCGAGCAGCACCTGGCCTTCAGCCGTCAGTCGCACCTGCCGCCCGTCGCGCTGGAACAACTGACGCTGCAGCACATCTTCTTCCAGTCGTTTCATCTGCATGCTGACGGCGGACTGGGTGCGGTTGACCAATTCCCCGGCGCGGGTAAAGCCGCCCTGGTCGGCGATGGCGACGAAGGTGCGCAAGACTTCGGTATCGATACTCGGGTAGGCGGACATCCATCAATCTCCGAGATATGTGACATCAGAAACATTCGTTGGATTGATCTTAGACCCGGCGCGAGACTGGAGCCATCCAAACGGAGGGCAACAAGATGAAAGGTCAGCATGAGTTCCAAGGATCAGAAAAACACTCGATTCACGTGATATCCGATCTGCTGCACAAGGTCGGCCGCTGGTACGAATTGCATCGCGAGCGCGAATTGCTGGCGAGCTTGAGCGACGAAGCACTCAAGGACATCGGCATGAGCCGTGCGGATGTGGAGAACGAGTCGATCAAGCCGTTCTGGAATGACCCGATGCATAAATGATGAATGCCACGCTACACAAACCCCTTACCGGTGAGGTAGGTTGCGAGCAGACAAGGAGGCACCCATGCCCGCAACGTTGTCCTTTACCCTCAAACAGGCTCGGCGTCTGGCGCTGGCCGCCCAAGGGTTCAACGGGCGGTCGCCGCCAGCGGCGATCAAGGCTGTTGCGCTCAATCGCCTGATTGAACGGCTGGGCATTTTGCAGATCGATTCGGTCAATGCATTGGTGCGCTCGCACTACCTTCCGCTGTTTTCCCGCCTCGGTAACTACTCCTCCGATTTGCTCGACCAGGCTGCCTGGAGTCAGGGCCGGCGTCGTACGTTGTTCGAGTATTGGGGGCATGAAGCCTCGTTGTTGCCACTTTCCATGTTCCCGCTGATGCGCTGGCGCATGCAGCGTGCCAGACGTGGCGAGGACATTTATCAGCAGCTGGCGCGCTTCGGTCGTGAGCAACAGGACACAATTCGCCGGGTGCTGGCGTCTGTCGAGGAGCAGGGCGCGCTGGGGGCCGGCAGCCTGTCGACCCGTCAGGAACGGGCCGGCCCCTGGTGGGACTGGAGCGCGGAAAAGCATGCGCTGGAATGGTTGTTCGCTGCCGGTGAAGTGACCGTTGCCGGACGGCGCGGATTCGAAAGGCTCTACGATCTGCCGGAGCGGGTGATTCCCTCGGCGGTGCTTGCGCACCCCGTCCTGAGTGAAGACGAGGCCCAGCGCAGCCTGTTGCGGCATGCGGCAACGGCCTTGGGGGTCGGTACGGAGAAGGATTTGCGTGACTATTTCCGCTTGAACCCTGCGGACAGTCGTCCACGTTTGGCCGAGTTGGTCGAGGCCGGGGAATTGCTGACCTGCGAAGTGCAGGGCTGGCGACAACCGGCCTATTGTCTGCCCGAGCCAAAAGTGCCGCGTAAAGTCGTGGCCAGTGCCTTGCTCTCGCCGTTCGATTCGCTGATCTGGGAACGCAGCCGGACCGAGCGGCTGTTTGATTTCCGCTATCGGCTGGAGATCTACACGCCGCCGGACAAACGGGTGTACGGCTATTACGTCCTGCCGTTTTTGCACAACGAACGGATTGCCGCACGAGTCGATCTGCGCGCCGAACGGGGGGCGGGCCGTTTGGCGGTGCATGCGGTGCATGAGGAGGAGGCGGGGCTGGATGACGAGGGGATGTTGGCGTTGGCGGTCAATCTGCGGCAGATGGCGGATTGGCTGGGGCTGGCACAGATTCAGCTGAATTGCCCGCGGGCGAGTGCGGCGAGGTTGCGGGTGGCACTGGCACAGATTGAGGGTGGCTGAGCTGGCCTCTTCGCGAGCAAGCTCGCTCCCACAGGGGAGCGCGGTCCAATGTGGGAGCGAGCTTGCTCGCGATGGCGGTCTATCAGAGAAGCAAAATCTAGCGCCGAACCTGCTTCAAGGTTTCAGCAATCAAAAACGCCAGCTCCAGCGACTGATCGGCATTCATCCGCGGGTCGCAGTGGGTGTGATAACGATCCGACAAGCCATCCTCGGTGATCGGCCGCGCACCACCGATGCACTCGGTCACGTTCTGCCCGGTCATTTCGATGTGGATACCCCCGGCATAACTGCCTTCGGCTTCGTGTACCTGGAAGAACTGCTTCACCTCGCCAAGGATCTGAGCAAAGTCGCGGGTCTTGTAGCCGCTGCTGGCCTTGATGGTGTTGCCGTGCATCGGGTCCGAACTCCACAGCACCTGCTTGCCTTCGCGCTGGACGGCGCGGATCAGCTGCGGCAAGTGATCGCCGACCTTGTTTGCGCCCATCCGCGCGATCAGGTTCAGGCGACCCGGATCGTTCTGCGGGTTGAGCACGTCGATCAAGCGAATCAGGTCGTCCGGGTTCATGCTCGGGCCGACCTTGACCCCGATCGGGTTGTTCACCCCGCGCAGGAATTCGACGTGGGCGCCGTCCAGCTGACGGGTGCGGTCGCCGATCCACAGCATGTGGGCCGAGCAGTCGTAGTAGTCGTTGGTCAGGCTGTCGCGACGCACGAAGGCTTCTTCGTAGTTCAGCAGCAGCGCTTCGTGGGCGGTGAAGAAACTGGTTTCGCGCAACTGCGGCGAGCTGTCCATGCCGCAGGCGCGCATGAATGCCAGGGTTTCATCGATACGGTCGGCCAAGTGGCTGTACTTTTCCGCCAGCGCCGAGTTGGCAATGAAGTCCAGGTTCCACTTGTGCACCTGGTGCAGATCGGCAAAACCGCCCTGGGCAAATGCACGCAACAGGTTCAGGGTGGCGGTGGACTGGTGATAGGACTGCAGCAGGCGTTCCGGGTCCGGCACGCGGCTTTTTTCGTCGAAACCGATGCCGTTGACGATGTCGCCACGGTAGGCGGGCAAGGTCACGCCATCGATGGTTTCGTCATTGGCCGAACGGGGCTTGGCGAACTGCCCGGCCATGCGTCCGACCTTGACCACCGGACAGCCGGCGGCAAAGGTCATCACGATCGCCATCTGCAACAACACCTTGAAGGTGTCGCGGATTTTCGCCGCGGAGAATTCGGCGAAGCTTTCGGCGCAGTCGCCACCCTGCAACAGAAACGCGCGGCCCTGGGTCACCTCGGCAAACTGACGGCGCAACTCCCGGGCTTCACCGGCAAACACCAGTGGCGGATAGCTGGCCAGGGTCTGCTCGACCTGCTGCAAATGCGCGGCGTCGGGGTATTGGGGTTGTTGCTGGATCGGCAAGGCGCGCCAGCTGTCGGGGCTCCAGGGTTGGCTCATCACGGTCTCTAGTGTTTTCGCTCGGACCTCCATGTTATCAGCAAATTAGTGCGTGACCTGTTCCCGTCGCTTCGCCGACAATCTCGCCTTTGCCGCTCTCTACACGCGGTGTTATTGCGTTGCCGGCCCCGGTGACGATCAGGAGATGAAATGACTGAGGAGCGCGTCGAGCATCTGCTCGCCGAGGTACAGGACGAGTTCGGCGTGATTCGTGTGCTGGAAGTGGCCGATTACCGTTTTCTCGAGTTCGGTGATGCCATCGAGCAAAGCTGCGTGTTCACGGCCGATCCGAGCTGGCTCGAGTATGACTACACCCGGGCGATGCTGATTGGTGCGCTGTGCCACCAGCAACCGGAAAGTGCGCTGTTTCTCGGCCTCGGTGCCGGGACGCTGACCCAGGCCTGCCTCAAGTTCCTGCCGCTGGAAGATGTCGAAGCCATCGAACTACGCCCGGACGTACCGCGCCTGGCTATTGAATATCTGGGGCTGGATGACGATCCGCGCCTGTACATCCGCGTTGGCGATGCGCTGGAACTGCTGGACACCGCTGAGTCGGCCGACCTGATTTTCGTCGACCTTTATACCGATGTCGGTCCGGGTGTCGGTCATCTGGCCTGGAGCTTCCTGGAAAACTGCCAGAAGCGATTGAATCCGGGTGGCTGGCTGGTCATCAATCAGTGGGCGACCGACGATGGCAAACCCCTGGGCGCCGCCTTGTTGCGCGGTTTGTATCACCGACATTACTGGGAGCTGCCGGTGAAGGAGGGCAACGTGATTCTGATCGTGCCGTCGGAGCTGGACCAGGAACTGGACATGGACGGCCTGATCGCCCGCGCCGAAGCGCTGGCGCCGCGGTTGGGGTACTCGCTGGATTCGTTGATCAAGTGCATTCGTCCGGCGACATGATTAATTGATTGTCTGGACGGGCCCCTTCGCGGGCAAGCCCGCTCCCACAAGTTTTGCGCAAATCCCTGTGGGAGCGGGCTTGCCCGCGAAGGGGCCTTCAAAACCACTGCAAAAGCTAAACCCCTTTGAACACACCCGGCCGCCGCTCCACCATCGACCGCACACCTTCCTTGACGTCCTCGCTAGCCATCAACTTCTTGACTAGCTGCGGCAGCGCCTGTGCCGCCGCGGTTTCTCCTTCATACCGGGCCTGTCGCGCAGACATCAGCGTCGCCTGTACCCCAAGCGGTGCCTGACGGGCGATCCGTTCGGCCAGTTCAATCGCCCGGGGCAGCAAGTCCTCACTGGCCATGACCTCCTGCACCAGACCCAGGTGCAATGCATCACGGGCGTCGAATTCATCTCCGGTCAACAACCAGCGCATGGCATTGCCCCAGCCGGCCACTTGATGCAGGCGCAGGGTCGCACCGCCGAACGGGAAGATTCCGCGTTGCACTTCCATCTGCGCGAACCGGGTGTTGCTGGCGCACAGGTTGATGTCGGCGGCCAGCATCAACTCGATGCCGATGGTCAGGCAATAGCCCTGGGCGGCGACGATTACCGGTTTGCTGACCCGGGGACCCGCGAATACCGCCCACGGATCGCAGCCGCCGGGTGGAACCTGCCAGCCATCTGTCAGTGTGACGCTGGCATTGACCAGGTCGAGCCCGGCGGTGAAGTGTTCGCCATGAGCGAACACCACCGCCACTCGCGCCTCGCTGTCGGCTTCGAACTCGCCATAGGCCAGGCTCAACGCGTTGAGCAGGTCGAGATCGAAGGCATTGCGCTTGGCCACCCGATCCAGACCGATCAGGAACACATGACCATGCCGTTCGCGGCTGACTCGACTGGAGCTGGGCTGATTCATGGAGCGGTCCTCGGGGTGGGAAAGGCGTGCCAGACCGGCGGTCTGCACGGTAAAGGGTGAACCGTTTTAGCGCCATCACCCGCAAGGCCGGGCCTTTGAAAAATAGACGGCTGACCGATTATTCGCAAAGCCTGTTACACAACGGTGTATCCGGTGGATTTCCGATAAAAAAAGCTCCCTTTTTGGGCGAATTCCGGTATAGTGCGCGCCGGCCTTTAACCGGGCCGCGTTTAGGTAGCGCAATTCCCCGAAGCCAGCTTCGGCTGCACGTCCGCCCAGCGGACTCTTCCTTGACGATTCTTTTCATTCATTCGTTTTCGCAAATCCCCGCCGACAAAGCTGCCAGGGCGACTCTTGAGTCTCAACACGGCATGTGCAGCTTTGGAGCATGGGTCTTTGCGGATGCACTTAGAGGCAGACCCATGACCCAGGAAATCGGCGGCTTCGCCGCTCTTGAACTTCATCCAAATATTGTCGCTGCAGTAGTCGCTACCGGCTATGAAGAGCCTTCGGCCATTCAGCAGCAGTCGATCCCGATCATTCTCGCCGGTCACGATATGATTGGTCAGGCGCAAACCGGTACCGGTAAAACCGCTGCCTTTGCCCTGCCAATTCTGCACCGCATTGATCCGTCCAAGCGCGAGCCGCAAGCTCTGATCCTGGCCCCAACTCGTGAGTTGGCGCTACAAGTTGCAACCGCTTTCGAAACCTACGCCAAGCAAATGCCGGGCGTGACTGTTGTGGCTGTCTACGGCGGCGCGCCGATGGGCCCACAACTGAAAGCAATCCGTAATGGCGCACAAATCGTTGTCGCCACTCCGGGCCGTCTGTGCGACCACCTGCGTCGCGACGAAAAAGTACTGGCGACCGTGAACCACCTGGTTCTCGACGAAGCCGACGAAATGCTCAAGCTGGGCTTCATGGACGACCTGGAAGTCATCTTCAAGGCCATGCCGGAAACCCGTCAGACCGTACTGTTCTCGGCCACCTTGCCTCAATCGATCCGTGCCATCGCCGAACGCCACCTGCGCGATCCGAAGCACGTCAAGATTCAGAGCAAGACCCAGACCGTTACCGCGATCGAGCAGGCTCACCTGCTGGTTCACGCTGACCAGAAGACTTCGGCCGTTCTCAGCTTGCTGGAAGTGGAAGATTTCGACGCCCTGATCATGTTCGTGCGCACCAAGCAAGCGACCCTGGACCTGGCCAGTGCCCTGGAAGCCAAAGGCTACAAAGCCGCTGCGCTGAACGGTGACATCGCCCAGAACCAGCGTGAGCGCGTGATCGACTCCCTCAAGGATGGCCGTCTGGACATCGTTGTGGCGACCGACGTTGCCGCTCGTGGCCTGGACGTTCCGCGCATCACTCACGTGTTCAACGTTGACATGCCGTACGATCCAGAGTCCTACGTTCACCGTATCGGCCGTACCGGCCGTGCCGGTCGCGAAGGTCGTGCACTGCTGCTGGTGACTCCGCGTGAGCGCCGCATGCTGCAAGTGATCGAGCGTGTAACCGGTCAAAAGGTTGCTGAAGTTCGCCTGCCGGACGCTCAAGCCGTTCTGGATGCGCGCATCAAGAAGCTGACCAACAGCCTGTCGCCGCTGGTGGCTGAAGCCGAATCGACCCACGGTGATCTGCTCGATCGCCTGACCGCCGACATCGGTTGCAGCCCGCGTGCCCTGGCCGCAGCCCTGCTGCGCAAGGCTACCAACGGTCAAGCGCTGAACCTGGCCGCTATCGAGAAAGAGCGTCCACTGGTGCCGAACAATGCACCACGTGGCGATCGTCCAGAGCGTTCCGGTGATCGTCCTGAGCGTGGTGACCGCGAGCGTCGCGCTCCGATGCCACTGGGCGAAGGTCGTGCACGTTGCCGTACCGCGCTGGGCGCGCGTGACGGTATCGCCGCCAAGAACCTGCTGGGCGCCATCCTCAACGAAGGTGGCCTGGCGCGTGAAGCGATCGGTCGCATCCAGGTGCGTGACAGCTTCAGCCTCGTCGAGCTGCCGGAAGATGGTCTGGAGAAGTTGCTGACCAAGCTGAAGGACACTCGCGTTGCCGGTAAGCAGTTGAAGCTGCGTCGCTACCGCGAAGATTGATCCGCTCTCGGGCTGATTGATCGAACATGAAAAATCCCCGACTGGTTCGGGGATTTTTTTTGCCTGCAGTTCAAGCCCGGCTGAAGAGTGGCGGTGCCCCCTTCGCGAGCAAGCCCGCTCCCACAGACGACCGCGTTACTTCAGAAAGAATGCGATCAAATGTGGGAGCGGGCTTGCTCGCGAAGCGGTCTGTCTGTCAGCCGAAGCGGTAAATATCCATGCCCAGCGCTCCCATGGTGAACCCTTGGTGAGCAACGCTGAACTGCCCGCCAGCGGCGCGGGCAAAGTACAACGGCAATAAGTGCTCATCACTCGGATGATTGCGTACAGCGTTTGGCGCCTGCGCGCGATAGTCGTGCAGCGCGGCTTCGTCGTTCGCTGCGAGTTTGTCGATCATCCAGTCGCGAAACGCCAGGGCCCAGGGCTCAACGCTCTCGGGGCCGGCATGCCAGTCCAGTTCCCGCAGGTTGTGAGTGATGCTGCCGGAGCCGATCAGCAGGACGCCATGCTCGCGCAGGCTGGCCAGCGCGTGGCCAACACGGGTCTGCAGGGCAGGACCGCCACGGGTGGGCAATGAAACCTGGACAATCGGGATGTCTGCCTGCGGATACATCAGCGATAAAGGCACCCAGACGCCATGGTCGAAAGGCCGATTGCTGTCGATACGTGCAGCAAAGCCAGCGGTTTTCAATAATTCGGCAACCTCGGCGGCGAGTCGTGGGTCACCGGGAGCCGGGTACTGGACTTCGAACAGGGCTTTGGCGAAGCCCCCGAAGTCATGCCAGGTTTCCGGTTGTGGATTACCGCTGACCAGCAGCTCATTGCTTTCCCAGTGCGCGGAAACAATCACGATGGCCTTGGGCTTCGGTATCTCGGCGGCCAGGCGGGCAAGTGCCGGCCCGCTGGCGCCGGGTTCCAGGGCGAGCATGGGGGAGCCGTGGGATATGTACAAGCTGGGGAACATGAATGAGCTCCTGAGAGTTAAGATGCAACATCTTCAGTCAGATCATTAATCTAAATCTAATATAAGTTTTAGAGTGTTTTGATCGAATTTTCGGGGTTATTTATGCAGCCGGAGTTTTGGCACAAGAAATGGGCGGCGAACCAGATCGGCTTTCATCTGCCGCAGGTGAACCCTCATCTGAAGCGGTTCTGGCCGGCGTTAAGCCTTGAAGAAGGCACACGCGTGTTGGTGCCGTTATGTGGAAAAAGCCTGGATTTGCTATGGCTCGCCCATCAAGGCCATGAGGTCTTGGGGGTCGAACTGTCGGAAAAAGCCATCGAGGAGTTTTTCAGCGAACATGGCTTTGATCCGGCCATCAGTGAGCAGGGGCCGTTCAAGGTTTATCGGGCAGGTTCCATTGAGCTGTGGTGCGGCGATTTCTTCGAGCTGACGGCAGGCGATGTGGCCGACTGCTCCGCGCTTTATGATCGCGCGGCGTTGATCGCGCTGCCGACGGAAATGCGAGAGCGCTACGCCGCCCATTTGAAGCGGATATTGCCGAAGGAGTCCCATGGCCTGGTGATTACCCTGGACTATGACCAGGCGCAAATGCCCGGCCCGCCGTTTGCTGTGCTCGATGATGAGGTGCGGCGGTTGTTCGGGGACTCATGGGCGCTGAAGATCCTGGAAGATCAGGATGTGTTGAGCGAGAGCGGGAAATTCCTGGAGGCGGGTGTCACGCGGCTTGAGGAGCGGGTGTATCGGGTTTCCAGTCGGTAGGAGCGGTTAGCTGCACTGGCTCCTTCGCGAGCAAGCCCGCTCCCACATTTGACCGCGATCCTCTGTGGGAGCGGGCTTGCTCGCGAAGAGGTCCTAAAAAACACCGAAATATTCCAGCAGACAAAAAAAAGGCCCGCATCGCTGCGGGCCTTTTGCTTTGCTGTGGAGTGTATCAGCCGCGACGACGAGCCAGAGCGTCGATGCGCTCTTCCAGCGGCGGGTGGCTCATGAACATGCGAGCGAAGCCTTGCTTGATGCCACCGTTGATGCCGAAGGCGTTCAGGGTGTCGGGCATGTGCACCGGCAGCCCTTGTTCCGCCCGCAGGCGTTGCAGGGCGCCAATCATCGCGGCGGTGCCGGCCAGGTTTGCACCGGCTTCGTCGGCACGGAATTCACGCTTGCGCGAGAACCACATGACGATGGCGCTGGCCAGGATGCCCAGAACCAGTTCGGCGAAGATGGTCGCCACGTAGTAGGCAATACCCTGGCCTTCTTCGTTCTTGAAGATCACCTTGTCGACGAAATTGCCGATGATCCGTGCGAAGAACATCACGAAGGTGTTCACCACGCCCTGGATCAACGCCAGGGTGACCATATCGCCATTGGCCACGTGACCGATTTCGTGGGCCAGGACGGCTTTCACTTCATCCGGCGAGAAGCGCTCGAGCAATCCCTGGCTGACCGCGACCAATGCGTCGTTCTTGTTCCAGCCGGTGGCGAAGGCGTTCGCCTCGTAGGCCGGGAAGATACCGACTTCGGGCATCTTGATCCCGGCTTCGCGAGACAGTTGCTCGACGGTTTGCAGCAGCCATTGCTCGTGACGGGTGCGTGGCTGGGTGATGATCTGGGTGCTGGTGCTCATCTTCGCCATCCACTTGGAGATGAACAGCGAGAACAGCGAACCTGCGAAACCAAAGACCGCACAGAAGATCAGCAGCTGATTGAGGTTAAGGTCAACCCCATTGGCCGCCATGAACCCGTTGAAGCCGAAAAGGCTCAGGGTGATGCTGGCAATCAGCACGACCGCCAGGTTAGTGGCCAAGAACAGCAGGATGCGCATCATGGTTGTAGAAATCTCCTCATGCTAAAGATGTGGCGTACTGCGGGGTATATAAGGTGCTGCACCGGGGTATTCAACCGGGTGACTATTTCAAACTGTGTCCTACGGCAACAGTCTAGCTGCTTGCAGGGCATTTCCGACAAGTATGCGGGAAGTGTTTGTCAGTCAATTCATGTCGAAGGCCCCGCCTTTGTTAGGCGCGAGCAGGCAAGGCGCGATCCGGCAGCGGTCAAGGCGACTGTCAGTGGCGCAATGCAAACAAATGTTGCCGGATGAATCACCGTGCGACGTTCGGGAACGCCGCGCGGTGACAGATCGCTTACTGGCGGTAGGACTTGAGGAAGCCGCCAATGCGTCCGATGGCCATCTCCAGGTCATCGACACGGGGCAGGGTCACGACGCGGAAGTGGTCTGGCCATGGCCAGTTGAAAGCGGTGCCTTGAACCACCAGCAGCTTCTCGGAGAGCAGCAGGTCGAGGACGAATTTTTCGTCGTTATGGATCGGGCAGACCTTGGGGTCGATCCGCGGGAATGCATACAGCGCCCCCATCGGCTTGACGCAGCTCACGCCCGGAATGTCGTTGAGCAACTCCCAGGTGCGGTTGCGTTGCTCCAGCAGGCGGCCTTGGGGCAGCACCAGGTCATTGATGCTCTGATAGCCACCCAGGGCGGTCTGGATCGCATGCTGGCTCGGCACGTTGGCACACAGGCGCATGTTGGCCAGCATGTCGATGCCTTCGATGTAGCTCTGGGCGTGGTGTTTCGGGCCGGAGATGGCGATCCAGCCGGAACGGAAACCGGCCACGCGATAGGACTTGGACAGGCCGTTGAAGGTCAGGCAGAGCAGGTCCGGCGCCAGGGAGGCGGTGCAGATGTGCACGGCGTCATCGTAAAGGATCTTGTCGTAGATCTCGTCGGAGAACACCACCAGATTGTGCTGGCGGGCCAGTTCCAGCATGCCCAGCAGGACTTCTTTGGAGTACACCGCGCCGGTCGGGTTGTTCGGGTTGATGATCACCAAGGCCTTGGTGTTCGGGGTGATCTTGGCCTTGATGTCGGCCAGGTCTGGCCACCAGTTGGCTTGCTCGTCGCACAGGTAATGCACCGGGTTGCCGCCCGATAGGCTCACCGCTGCGGTCCACAACGGATAGTCCGGCGCTGGCACCAGCACTTCGTCGCCGTTGTTGAGCAGGGCCTGCATCGACATCACGATCAGTTCGGAAACGCCGTTGCCCAGGTAGATGTCTTCAATGCCGACGCCTTCCACCTGCTTTTGCTGGTAGTACTGCATGACGGCCTTGCGCGCACTGAACAGGCCCTTGGAATCGCTGTAGCCCTGGGCGGTCGGCAGGTTGCGGATCACGTCCTGGAGGATTTCATCCGGTGCTTCGAAACCAAAGGGCGCCGGGTTGCCGATGTTCAGCTTGAGGATGCGATGGCCTTCCTCTTCCAGGCGCTTGGCGTGCTTGAGCACCGGGCCGCGAATGTCGTAGCAGACGTTGGCGAGCTTGTTCGATTTGCTGACCTGCATGGCGATGTGTTCCCGAAAATGAACGATCCAGACGGCGTTTGGGCAGCCGTGCTGGGAATCCTGCGTATTCACACAGGCCTGACGCCTTGAGATGCAGCACCCATATTTCCGTTTGAATGCGCGTGGTCTGGCTGCCAGACTGGCGTTTGACGAGGCGCAATCATACGTGCCGCCCGATCCGTGGAAAAGGTACAGATCGGGCTTTTTCAGCCGCTGAGGTGTGATGATGGAAAAGTTGGAAAAAACCCTGGAAGAATGGAAGGCGATGCTCGACCCGGAGCAGTACAACGTGTGTCGCCTCAAAGGCACCGAACGACCGTTTTCCGGCAAGTACAACGCCACCAGGACCGACGGGATCTACCACTGCATCTGCTGTAACGAGCCGCTGTTCGACTCCAAAACCAAGTTCGACTCGGGTTGCGGCTGGCCGAGCTTCTACGCGCCTATCGGCGACAGCGCCATGACCGAAATCCGTGATGTCAGCCACGGCATGATCCGCACCGAAGTTGTCTGCGCCAAATGCGACGCGCACCTGGGGCACGTTTTTCCCGACGGCCCGCGGCCAACGGGCCTGCGTTACTGCATCAATTCGGTGTGCCTGGACCTGGTGCCGCGCGTGTAATGGGAGCCCTGTAGGAGCGAGCTTGCTCGCAATGGTCGTCAACGATAACGCGGGAAGCCTGGTGCCCCGAGTTGTTCTCTGGTCCATCGCGAGCAAGCGCGCTCCTACAGTGGATTGGCGTTCGATAATTTAAATTGCACGCAATTCAATTGCTCGCTATTTTGTTGTCTCTTCCATTCAATCGGAACCTCAAACATGAGCGACAACCTGCTGAGCGTTCCTTGCACCACGATCAAGGGTGAGCAAAAGACCCTGGCGGATTTCGCCGGCAAGGCCGTGTTGGTGGTCAACACGGCCAGCAAGTGCGGTTTCACTCCGCAGTACAAAGGCCTGGAAGAGCTGTGGCAGACCTACAAGGACCAAGGCCTGGTGGTGCTCGGCTTTCCCTGCAACCAGTTCGGCAAGCAAGAGCCGGGCAATGAAGGGGCGATCTCCGAGTTTTGCGAGCTGAACTTCGGTGTCAGCTTCCCGCTGTTCAAAAAGATCGACGTCAATGGTGCCGATGCCCATCCGCTGTTCGTGCAATTGAAAAAGCGCGCACCGGGGGTGCTGGGTTCCCAGGGCATCAAGTGGAACTTCACCAAGTTCCTGATCGGCAAGGACGGGCAACTGGTCAAGCGCTTCGCTCCGGCGACCAAGCCGCAGGACCTGACCCGCGAGATCGAAGCCCTGCTCAAATGAACACCTTGTCAGTCGATTCCCTGAAGCTCGACAGCCAGTTGTGCTTCAAGCTGTACGCGGCATCCCGGGCGGTGATTCGCGGCTACAAGCCAATGCTCGATCAGTTGGGCC
This sequence comes from Pseudomonas sp. BF-B-30, assembly GCF_019956305.1. Taxonomy (NCBI): domain Bacteria; kingdom Pseudomonadati; phylum Pseudomonadota; class Gammaproteobacteria; order Pseudomonadales; family Pseudomonadaceae; genus Pseudomonas; species Pseudomonas sp. BF-B-30. Next base: position 41,136 of record NZ_JAHBDG010000032.1, read on the forward strand.
TGACTTACCCTCAGTACCTGGCGATGCTGGTTTTATGGGAGTGGCAGGAAGCGACCCCAGAGCAACCGACCGTCAAGGCATTGGGCGAGCGTTTGGCTCTGGATTCCGGCACGCTGACACCCTTGCTCAAGCGCCTGGAACAACTGCAACTGGTGCAGCGTCAGCGTTCGGCGCGCGATGAACGTGAAGTGCACCTGAGCCTGTCGCCAGCCGGCACGGCCTTGCGCGACCAGGTCGGGCCACTCAAGGCGCGCCTGTTGTGCGACAGCGGGGTCGATCTGAATCGACTCAACGAATTGCGCGATGGCCTCGATCACCTGTTGGGGCAGATCAAGGCGCTGTCATAGCGGGGATCCACAGGTCCAGCAGGGCGGCCAGTTCTTCGCGCCGGAAGGGTTTGGCCAGGTAGTCGCTCATGCCCGCGGCACGACAGCGTTCACGCTCCTCCGACATGGCGTTGGCCGTCAGGGCAACGATGGGCAGTTGTGGCCAGCGTCCGCTGCGGCGGATTTGCCGGCTGGCTTCATAGCCGTCCATTACCGGCATGTTGCAGTCCATCAGCACCAGGTCGAAATCCCGTTGCTCGAGTTGATCCAGTGCCTCGCCACCATGAGCGGCGGTGGTGACCTCGCAACCGAGTTTGCCGAGCATGCCCTTGGCCACCAACTGGTTGACCGGGTTGTCCTCCACTAACAGCACGCGCCCGCGGCGTTGCGGGCATTGTGTGTCGAGTCGGGCCTCGTTGACCGGATGGGTTTGCGGTTGCAGGATCCTGCGCAACGTTTGAAGTAGCATACTGCGGGCCAAAGGGCGGGCCTGCTGTTGCAAGGGGGCGAGTGCGTTGACCTCTTCGCTGGGCATGAAGTTGCCATACGCGGTGATCAGCAGGATCGGCGCGCTGAGGGTGGGGCGCAAGCTGAACAGGCATTCGGGGCAGTCGGTGATGAGCACGTCGGCTGCCAGGCCAAGCAATGGGTCATCCATGGAACGCCGTTCATAGTCCAGCCCCCAGACAGGCAACAGGCTGTTCAACAGTTCCCCCAGTCCGCTGCTGGCGGCCGTGATGGCAATGACTTTGCCCCTGAGTGAAACAACTGGCATTGCACGGGTATGGCTGGGCAATGGCAACTCCGCGCAGAACTGGCTGCCAAAACCCGCCTCGGAGCTGATGGTCAGGCGCCCCTGCATGGCTTCGCAAAGGTTATAGGTCAGGGCCAGGCCCAGCCCGGTGCCGCCAAATTGACGGGTAATACCGGCACCGGCCTGGGTGAAAGGCTGGAGGATCTTGACCTGGGCCTCCTGAGGGATGCCGATGCCGGTGTCGCAGACTTCGATCCTGACGCCGTCGCCGAACGTCGACAGGCGCACGTCGACCCGCCCGAAACGGGTGAACTTGAGGGCGTTGGACAGCAGGTTACTGACGATCTGCCGCACCCGGGTCGGATCGCCGAGCACCAGTGCCGGGAAATGCGGATCGATCAGGCAGGTCAGTTCGACGCTCGGGGCGGCGTTCTGCGACAACAGGTTGGCGGTGTCTTCGATCAGCGAACCCAGGTCGAAGGGGATGTGTTCGAGTTCGAGTTGACCGGCATCGAACTTCGACAAATCGAGAATATCGTTGAGCAATTCCACCAGCACTTTGCCCGAGTCATGGGCGATCGACAGTTGCTGCTGTTGTTCGGCATTGAGCGGTCCGTCGAGGGATAGCGCGATCATCCCGAGCAAGCCATTGAGGGGCGTGCGGATTTCATGGCTCATGTTGGCCAGGAACACCGAACGGGCTTCGGCCATATCGAGGGCGGTACTGCGGGCGACTTCCAGTTCCTCGTTGGATTGGCTCAGCCGGTCGTTGATCGCCTTCAGTTCGGCTGTGCGGGCCGTGACGATGTTTTCCAGTTGGCCCAGGTACTCGGTCAGGCGGTTTTCCGCGTTGCGCCGCTGCTGGATTTCGGTGGCGATGTTCCTGAATTGCTGGTTGGCAACCTTGACCAGCACGCCGATCTCATCGTTGGCGTGCCCGGCGGGACACTCCAGCGAGGTCGGCTCGGTGCTGCTCGGGTCGCGACCGCTGAGTTCACGGATGACCCGCACCAGGGGTTTGGTCAGCATCACATAGAACAGCGCCAGCAGGATGCCGGACAGCAGCAGGCTGCGGGCGAAGCCATTGAGCAGGGTCACTTCGGCCCGGCGCAGGAACCGGTTGCCGAAGGCGTAAGTATCGACTTTCAGGCGCAGCGTACCCAGGGATTCGTTGGGTAAATGATCCAGGTAAAGCCGGTCTTCGAATTGTCGGCTGGCGCCGAACAGGAAGTCACTGAGCATCCGGTAACCGTTTTCCACACCGGGTCGCTTGACGTTGGCCAGTACGGTGCCGTTGTTGTCGATCAGCTTTGCGCTAATGATCGCTGGCGAGCGCAGCAGGCCCAGGGTCAGTTCCTTGGCGAGTTCGGCGTCGATGTTGTAGGCGATTCGCGAGGCCGGGTTGTGGCTGATTTCCAGCAATGAAAGGATTTCACGATTGATGGAGGCGTCTTCACTGGCATAATCGATGCCTATTTGCAGCAGGCTGAGCAGCGTGCCCAGAATGAAACCGACCAGCACGGTAAGCCGGGCTTGCTTGAATGACAGCCGGTTGGTGAATTTGATGTCCATGGGGGGGTGAACCACTTCCGTTTCCTTTCGCTGCTCAAGCATAGTCGATCATGCCTGCCTGCTGATGTTCTCGCGAGGGCTGTACCGCGGGGGTAGCCGCTTGTGTGACGCTGTGTTTCGTCGCTGTATCACCATCATTACTGTGAACGTGCCCGAGGAGAAGTCGTGGATTCCCGATTGAATGCTTTTCTTGAACGCGCCGATGCCGTTCTGGCCCGTATCGAGCCGTTGCTGCCGGCGCCACGGCCAGCCATCGACTGGACGCAATGCCTGGCCGCGCGCTGGCAGCGTGAGTCGCGCGGCGGTTATCTGATGCCGCTGGAGGTCAGCCTCGACATGCGTTTGTCGGACCTGATCGGCGTCGACCGGCAAGTCGAGCAGCTTGGGCGCAATACCCGGCAATTCCTTGACGGCATGCCGGCCAACCATGCCTTGCTCTGGGGTTCGCGCGGCACCGGCAAGTCGTCGTTGGTGCGCGCTTTGCTGGCCGAACACGCTCACGCCGGTTTGCGCTTGATCGAGATTGAACGCGATCACCTGGCAGACCTGCCGCGGGTGGTCGAACAGATCGGCAAACTGCCCCAGCGTTTCGTGCTGTTTTGCGATGATCTCTCGTTCGAGTCGGGCGAGGGGGATTACCGAGTGCTCAAGAGCGTCCTTGATGGCTCGCTGGAACAGGCGCCGGACAACGTTTTGTTGTACGCCACGTCCAACCGTCGCCACCTGGTGCCGGAAAAGGAAAGTGACAACGAAAACTGGAAACGGGTCGACGGCGAACTGCATCCAAGCGAGGCGGTGGAAGACAAGATCGCACTGTCGGATCGCTTCGGCCTGTGGCTGTCGTTCTATCCGTTTACCCAGGAACACTTCCTCGACGTCGTCGAGCACTGGATCGGCCAGTTGGCCGGCAAGGCCGGACTGGCGTGGCAGCGCACCGAAGAGCTGGACATTCTGGCGGTACGCTGGGCCACCGGCCGAGGCAACCGCAATGGGCGTTGCGCTTATCAATTTGCCCGTTACTGGGTCGGGCTGAAACTGTTGGAGCACAAGGCATGATCGATTTACAAAAGAGCGGCCAGGGCCTTGAAGGCTACGGCATGCTACATGCGCAGCTGGAATCATTGCTGGCGGATGAGCGGGACTTCATCGCCAATGCCGCACAGTTCTCGGCGTTTCTGTTCAATCAACTCGATGATTTGAACTGGGCCGGTTTCTACCTCAACCGTAATGAAGAACTGGTGCTGGGCCCGTTTCAGGGGCAGATCGCTTGCGTGCGGATTCCGTTCGGTCGTGGCGTTTGCGGGGCGGCGGCAGCCACCCTGCAGACTCAACGAGTCGAAGATGTGCACGCGTTTCCCGGTCACATTGCCTGCGACAGCGCCTCGAACAGCGAACTGGTGGTGCCGTTGGTCAAGGACGGCCGATTGATCGGTGTGCTCGACCTCGACAGTCCGAAACTCGCGCGTTTCACCGCGCAGGACCAGGCTGGAATCGAACAGCTGGCGGCGATTTTCCTGCGCCTGACCGACTGCTGATCAAGACGCCAGGCCGGCCTTGGTCAGCAGGCCCGACGCGTCCACCGCATCGATCTGCTCAGGGGCCAGGAAGCGCCTGGCGTACTGCAAATAGACCTGTGCCTTGATGAACAGCCCGAACAGCTCCGGGTCGATGTGGGCATCACGGCACATGAACGCCATGATGCCCAGCGCCTCGCTCAAGGTCTTGGCTTTTTTGTAGGGGCGGTCGGCGGCCGTCAACGCTTCGAAAATATCGGCAATCGCCATCATCCGCGCCGGCAAGCTCATTTCTTCTCGCTTCAAGCGTTTCGGATACCCGGTGCCGTCCATTTTTTCGTGGTGCCCGCCGGCTATTTCCGCGACGCTGCGCAAGTGCTCGGGGAACGGCAGATGGTTGAGCATCAGTATCGTCTGAACGATGTGGTTATTGATGACATACCGCTCCTCGCTCGTCAGGGTGCCCCGGACAATGCTCAGGTTGTACAACTCGCCCCGGTTGTATTTGTGGGGCGGAACGTCGAGCTTGAAGCCTAGGGGATTGTCTTGTGGTATCGCTTCGTTTTCGCTGCGTTCGAACAGGTGCTCGGGTTTGTCCGCCAGTAACGGTTCGCTGACGGGCAGGTTGGGGGCGGGCGTTCGGGCCTGACGCCGGTTTTCTTCCCAGGACACGCCCAGCCGGTCATCCAGGGTCCGGGTCCAGGTTCGTTCAGCCAGGCGGCGCAGGCGTTGCAGGTCAGCGTCGGCCATGGCTTCGCCGCCGAGGTTGCAGCGGGCAACGAAGGCGAAATCGTCATCGAGCCCGGCCAGGCTGGCATTGCGCAGTTCCGCCAACGGTTGCTCGTCACCGCCCAGGGCAATGCCCCGCCAATAGCTGATCCAGGCATCGCACTTGAGTACCTCGAAGCGGGTACGGATTTCGTGGATACGATCGGTCAGGGTTTCCAGCTTCGTGGCTTTGTCGACGACATATTCCGGGGTGGTGACCTTGCCGCAATCGTGCAGCCAGGCGGCGATGTGCAGTGCCTCCCATTCATCTTCGGTCGGCTGATAGGCGCTGAAGGCGGGCTCCTGGCTCGCTGCCGCCGCTTGGGCGAGCATCAGGGTCAGTTCCGGCACGCGCTGGCAATGGCCGCCGGTGTAGGGGCTTTTGGCGTCGATGGCGCCGGCCAGCAGTTGAATGAAGGCGTCCAGCAGCTGTTTTTGCCGGGTTTGCAGGCGCTGGCTTTCGATGCACACGGCAGCCGCGCCGGACACCGCCTGGAGAAACGCAATGCGGTCCGGCCGCAGCTTGTCCAGATCGCTCTGCTCGCCGCTGTCGGCTAAGAGTAACACCAGCAGACCCACGGTTTCGTTGTGGCGATTGTGCAGGCGGATCCCGATCAGATGGACCCGAGGACTTTCCAGCGCGAGCAGGATTTTCTGCAGATCACCCGCCTGCTCGAACCCCAGGTTGCTGACGACATTGTCGACGTTGGCCAACTGGTGCAGCCATGGGGGGCTTTGCGGGTTCTCGAGCGAGTGTCCGCGGATGTCGAAGGCTTGCAGGTTTTCGGTGGTGTTATTGATGACCAGTCCGTGGGGTTCCATGTGCGAGCCATCACCTTCGCGCAGATAGATCAGGCCGGCCTGGGCCTGGCCGATTTTCACGGTTTCAAACAACACCCGTTCCAGCAGCGGGGCGAAACGGGTTTCGGCGCTGAGGCTGTCAGTGATCTGGAAGAAGCTCGCCAGGGTGTCTTTCATTCGTGCCATCGACACACTCAACTGGTCGACTTCGAGCACCGGCGAGCGACGAGAAAGCGGAAAATTGAAATCGAAACTGCGAATCGCATCGGCCTCCTGCACCAGGGCGCGCAAGGGTTTGACCAGGATTCTTGATGTCAGCCAACCCAGCGGCACGCATAACAGCAAGGTTGCCAGGGTAATGAGCGCACCCTGCCAGCGCATCCGGTAAGCGTCGACGAGCAACTCGTCTTCCGGTACCAGCAGCGCCAATTGCAGGCCTTGGGGGCCGCCTTCCTGCATGCTGCTGCGGGCCACGATCCACTGCCGGCCGTTGGCGTTCAGGCGACTGCCCCGAGGGGGACTGTTGAGCAATGCGTCCAGGCCGGGGCTCAGGTCCGCCGCCTTGACCAGGCGGGACGTCTGATCATCGATGATCAGCTTGCGGCTGTCGGGGTAGGCAATGGCATTGCCTTCGGCGTCGAACAGCACGATTTCGGTACTGGGGGTCACGACGTGCTTGGCCAGGGTCGCGCTGAGTTCGGCCAGAGTCAGGTCGGCGGCCAGGATTGCCTTGTCGCCGCTGCGGCGTGCCAGCGTCGTGCCGATGTTGTGGGTGGAAAAGAAGATATAGGGTTCGGTCGTGATCTGGTCGTTGTCGCCGCGGGCGCTGGTAAACCAGGCGCGGTTGCGTGGGTCGTACGTGTCGTTCAGGTTGTCCTGACGGCTGACAAGTGCCAGGTTCCGGTCGAAAAATAACGACTGGGAGTGGGGCTGGCCGCTGCTGTCGTGCTCGATGCTCCAGACTTGGAAAACCGCCGTGTCCGGAGCCTTGACCAGGGCTTTGACCTCCGGGGTGCGTAGCGGGCGGACCATGAAGAAGTCACCATTGTCGTAGCCCAGGTACAGTGAAGCCAGGTTGGGGTTGTCCTCGAGTGACTGGCTGAACGGTTCGAGCAGTGCCAGGCGCTGTTCCAGATCAGGGGACTGGCCCGCCGGGTTGAGTGCCAGCAGGCTCAACAGATGACGAATGGGGTCATAGATAGCGTGCAGGTCCAGGCGGACATCCTGCTCAATGCGGTTGAAGAGTTTTTCGCTGCTGGACAAGATGATCTGTGTGGTTTGCCGGTAGTTGAAAAGCCCCAGCACCGCCCCGGTCAGCAACAGCAAAAAGGTGAACATCACGCTGATATGGACATGCAGCGGAAACCGGCGTGGATCCGTGCGCAGTGGGTCAGGCATTGCGGGTTTCTCCATGATGGTCAACACACCGCTGAGGGACCAAGCATAGTTAAGGCTCTGGCAGTTTGCCTTCGTCGTAATGCTCGATCTGACGTAGCAACGCGTCCTCCAGTTCGAGCATGGTGCGCTCCATGGATTTGCAGCATCCGACCACTTTTTCGCGATTGGAATCCTCATGGCAGGCGGCTTCGAGTGCCTCGCAGCGATCGATCAGGCGGGAGGCCTGTACTATCCGGGCTGCGCCTTTGATTTTGTGGGCAATGTCCTGCAGCGCTTGCGTATCCCCAGAGCTGGATAGCGACAGCAGCGTTGGCAGATCCTGACGGTTGCTGTTCACCAACTCGTTCAGCAATCGTCGGTTCAATATGGGGTTGCCCCCGGTCAGCAGTTTCAACCCGTGAAGGCTGAACGCCGGGGCTACATGGGTTGGTTCAATGCCTTGCACCCATTGACTCAAGGCTCCGAGGCTGAGGGGTTTGAACAGGCAGTCGTCCATTCCGGCCTGTTTGCAGCGTTGTATTTCTTCCGGTTGGGCGTTGGCGGTAAAGCCGAGAACGGTGCAGGGAGGACGATGGAGTTGTCGCTCATGCTGGCGAATGGCACGGGCAAGCTCATAACCGTTCATGACCGGCATGTTGCAATCGGCGATCACCAGATCAAAAGGCTGGTCCTTCCATGCCTCCAATCCCTCCTGTCCATCGGCCGCGACGGTAAATCGATGCCCAAGAAACTCCAGTTGCTGGCACGTGAGCAATCGATTGGCCGAGTGATCGTCGACTACCAGAACATTCAATGGGCTTGTGGCGACGACAACCTGGGTTTCGACCGCATGGGCCGACTGTTGCAGCGGCAACGTTTCCAGCTGCAGCAACACCTCCACTTGGGTACCGATGCCCGGCTCGCTGCGCAATTGCAGGCTGCCGCCCATCATCTCGCAGAGATTGCGACTGATCACCAGCCCCAGCCCTGCGCCTCCCCTGGCCGATTGCATGGCGTGGTCGGCCTGAGCGAAGGGTTCGAACAGGCGTTGTTGATCCTGTTCGCTGATCCCGATACCACTGTCGTGAACCTGCACCCGCATCTGCACATGCTCAGGTTGCGTTGCCGGGTGCAGGTCGACAATGACCCGGACCTGGCCTTGCTCGGTAAACTTGATGGCATTGCTGATCAGGTTGGACAGCACCTGTTTGAAGCGCAATGGGTCCAGCAACACATCGAAGGTCGGGTTCGCCGATGAAAACTCCAGCAGCAGCTCGAGTTCCTTCTGTCGGGCCAGACCTTCGAAAATCCGCACGACCGAGGTCACAAGTTCACCAAGGTCAACCCGCTCCGGAGTCAGGCTCAAACGTCCTGATTCGATTCTGGCGATGTCGAGGATGTCGCCGATCAATTCCAGCAACCCTTTCGCCGAGTTGTACGCGACATCGATGGCCGGACGCTCCGGGTGCTGATGATCAAGACGCTTGAGTGTCAGTTCAAGCATGCCGATGATTGCATTCATCGGCGTGCGGATCTCATGGCTCATCGTGGCCAGAAACGTGCTTTTGGCCCGGTTGGCGTTATCGGCGCGTTCTTTCGCGCAACGCAGATCATCGAGCAGTTGCCGCCGTTCGCTGATGTCGATCCAGCCACCGATAATGCCTTGCACTTTTGCGCTGGAATCCCGATAGGGAAGAATCCAGTGATAGATCGTCAGCCGCCGGTCACCAATGTGCAGCTCGCGATCGACGATCAACGGTCTGCCCTCGGCCACCACGCGCTGGTAGTCGGCCTGGTACTCCCGGGCTTCGAACACATTGCTCATCGATCCCTGCATGACGCTTTTGCCAATGACATCTTCACGCCGGGCGCAGAACGCTTGCAGGTAACTGTCGTTGCAACTTTGCAGCAGCCCCTGGCGATCACGTACGTAGATCGGATGGGGCGTGCCATTGACCAGCGATCGCATGAACTCGAACTGGTCGTTCAGTGCACGCTCGGCGGCCTTGCGCTGCTTGATCTGGCGTCGCATGTAGTCGTTCCACGCAATGGAAATCAGCAATAGCACGCCGGCACCGATGACGATTTGGTAGAACAGTCTTTGATAGTTGCGCCAGGTGCTTTGCGAGGACGCCGAATAGCCGCGCCAGCGACTGTTGATGATGCCCAGTTCTTCCGGCGAGATGCTCAGCAATGCCTTGTCGAGAATGGCGTTCAGCTCTTTGGCGCCCCGAGCGGTGGCAAGGGAAAACGCTGCCTGCTCGGTGCCGATGGTGGTGCTGATTTGCAATGTGTGCTCGAACAGCCGCGAGGAAATAAAGTAATTGGCAATGACCAGTGAGTTCACCGCGCCCTCTGCCTGGCCTTCGGCGAGTAACTCCACGGCGCTGAAGGTGTCCGGGGTTTCGATCAAATTGATTCGGGGAAACTCTCTGCGCAGGTAATTGATGATTGGATTGCCGCGGGCAATGGCCAGGCGCTTGTCCTGTAACTGCGCGAGGTTGGTCGAGCTGTCGGCGGCTTTGCGGGTCAGCAGGACGTAGGAATTTTCCAGAAAGGGGCGGGTAAAGTTCAGCTGGGTTTGACGTTCGGCACTGGGGAGCAACGCGGCGATCACATCTACCTTGTTGTCCTTGATCTGTTTGATCATCTCGTCATCGCTTCGACTGCTCCGGATATCGAAGCGCAAGCCGGTACGCAGCCTGATAAGCTCAAGCAAATCTGCGGTGACCCCGCGAAAATTGCCATTGCTATCGAAAAATGTCAGTGGCGCAAAGGCTTCGTTGACGACAACGCGCACAACCGGGTGGTGGCTCAGCCAGCGTTCTTCGCGGTCAGTGAGTTGCAGTTTTTGATCGGTCAGCAGAATGTCGCTACCGGCGCTCCAGCGTTTGGCGATGTTTTCTCGTTCACTGGAGGGGATGGCCGTGATCATGGCGTTGATGATGCCGAGCAGCTCAGGGTTGTTCCGGTTGACGGCGAAGCTGAAGCCAAAGGCTTCATGTTTGCCGAAGTTGGCCATGCGGATGTTGTTCAGATACCCCTTGTTGATCATGTAGTGAGTTGAAATGGTGTCACCGAGAAACACGTCCGCCTGATCGAAAGCAACGGCATTGATCGCATTCTGGTAGGACGGATAAGACGTGATGATCGCCTTCGGATACAACGCCTTGACTTCCGCCAGCGGCAAGTAGTGATACACCATGCTCAGGCGCAATCCGGCCAGGCCATCGGTGAGGGATCGTGTTTCCCCTTCGCGGGTGACCAATACGGGTTGGTCGACGGCATAGGGTATGGACAGTGCAATGTCGGCGTTGCCAGCTTCGAATCCATTGGCGGTGCCGAGCAGATCGACTTCGCCATTTTCCAGCGCAGTGATCGCGGCCCCTCGGGAATCGAAACGCTGAACCGTGACAGGCAGACCGGTTACTTTTTCCAGGAGGCCGGCGTAATCGGCGGTAAAACCTTCATAGTCCTGACCACTGGTGGTCAGGTCGAATGGAGGATAGTCCGGGGCCGACGTACCGAGCGTCAGTTGGTTTTTTTGTTTTATCCATTGTCGCTGGGATTCATCCAGCCGAACCTCCAGCGCTCCGACCTTCGAGCGGCTGAGCAGCGTGTAGTTTTCATTGCCCGGTGCCCCGAACAACGAGGTGCTCACGCATAGACCTGCGGTCAATTGAATCAGATAGACCTTCAAACGTCTGGGCATCCAGGTTCTCACACGAGTGCGTTACGTTTTGCCATCTCGATCAGTTCAACCAGGGATTTGGCTTTGAGTTTCTGCATGAGGCGCTTTTTGTAGGTGCTCACGGTCTTGTTGCTCAGAAACATGCCCTTGGCGATTTCCTTGTTTGTGCGGCCTTGGGCAAAAAGTTGCAAGACCATCAGTTCCCGGTCGTTTACGGATTTGAACAGTTCCAGTTCCATGCAGCGTGTTTCATCTCCGCGGATGGGGTTCAAAGCCTCGCTCGGAAAATAGTTGTAACCTGCAAATACCGCTTTTATGGCGCTGACCAGTTCACTGATGTCCTCTTGTTTGCAGACATAGCCGGATGCACCCGATTGCATGCAACGAATACCGAAAAGTGTCGGGCATTGTGCTGTCAGTACCAGGGTTTTAAGAGGGGTGCTCATTGCATTGAATCGGGATAGCACTTCCAGGCCATCCAGTTTTGGAATGCTGATGTCGAGAATGACCAGGTCCGGCATGCATTCGCGAACCATCTGCATGGCATCGACCCCATTGTCAGTTTCGCCGACGACTTTGTAACCTTCATGTTCCAGTAACATTCGAACGGCAAGGCGGATAACCGGGTGATCGTCGACAATAAAAACGGAGTTCATAATCAAGTCCCATGCGAGCTCAAATAAAGCGCGCACCATAGCTCAGATACTTGGAGGGACGCATGAACTGACCAGTCTGTAGCAGCAATATAGGAAAAATCCTACATATGAAAAAGAATGGGACTACGTATTAACTAGGTTTCTTATTAGGAAGGCTGAAAGAAGTCCAACATTCGGGTGTGCTTTAAATGGAAGTTGTTTGTAAGCTTTTCAATGTGTGGTTGTCCGTTTTTATATGTTTTTTTTCTATAGTGGTGCTGAGGTCAACAAGTCTCTAAATTCAGATTGTTTCAGCGGTTTTATCAAGTAACCCAATAATGGCAGCCCCTGTTCAGAGGCCGTTTTTTCAAGCTCATCCAGTTCAGATGTCGTCAGGCTACTGAGAATGATCGCCTGCCTGATCAACCCTCGCTGGCTGGCGAACCGGACCAGATCGAGTCCCGTCAGGTCGGGCAGGCATTGATCGCATAAAAGGATGTCGAACGGTTGGTCGGCCCCGAGCAGTTGCTGCAGGGCGCCTTTGGCGCTGTCGGTGGTCGTCAGCCGGGTGAAGCCATAACTTTCCAGCAGGCATTGAGTGGCTATCAGTTGGAAGGGATGGTCTTCCACCACGAGGATGCGTAGATCGTCTTCGGCCATGGCGCGCACTTCATCTGTCGAACGGAAGGGAGGGCGATTGTTTCGCGAGGGTACCGGGCAAGCGATCAGTTTGCTCGCCATGTGCTGTAGGGCGATTCGACGAAACTTGAGTGCAGTTGGATGCTGAAGGGGGTATCAGCCATAACGAATGCCGTAATGGCTGATCAATCGATACACCTCAGTGGCTGGCGCGGCCGGTCATTTCCAAGGCCATGTCACTGGCATAGCTGTCGGTCATTCCGGCGATGAAATCAATCATGCGCAAAAACGAAGTGTGCAACGGGCCGTGAGGATCGGGTGCATTGTTGCCCAGCAGGTCAAGGATGCGGCGGCTCTTGAACGACGGCGTACGCCCATTGTGCTGCTCCAGCGCGGCACCGCAAAAGGCGTTGAGCAGGATTTCCAGCGTGGTGTAGGCGCCGATCTCATGCAGGGTCTTGCGCTTGTCCTGGAAGATTTTCTTGCGGGCCATGTCCTTGGCATTGAGCACGCAACGCTTGGCGGGGCCGTGCATGTGTTCCACCAGATCGCCGGGCAGAGTACCGGCCAGCAGCGCATCCTGTTGCTCGACGAAGGCGCGGGCCGCGGCATTGGTCAAGTGCTCGATGGCTTTACCGCGCAGGATAGCCAGTTTGCGTCGGCGCGAATCGTCGGGACCGAGCTGGCGATAGGTCTCCGGCAAGTCATCGCCCACCAGGCCTAACAGCAGGGATTCGACTTCGGCGTATTCCAGCAACTCCATTTCCAGGCCGTCTTCCAGGTCGATCAGCGCATAGCAGATGTCGTCGGCGGCCTCCATCAGGTACACCAGCGGGTGCCGCGCCCAGCGTTGCTCCTCCAGTTGTGGCAGGCCGAGTTTATGGGCGATCTGCTCCAGCAGTGGCAGCTCGCTCTGATAACAGCCGAACTTGTGTTTCTTGTAGCCCAGCGAGTCGGCGTGCCTGGCCGTCCATGGATACTTCAGGTACGTGCCCAGCGTTGCATAGGTCAGGCGGGTGCCGCCGTCGAACTGGTGATACTCAAGTTGGGTGAGTACCCGAAAGCCTTGGGCATTGCCTTCGAAATTCAGGAAGTCATTGCGCTCGGCTTCACTCATTGCATCCAGCCAGCCACGGCCGGCGGCTTGCTGGAACCAATGGCGGATCGCGTCTTCACCGGAATGGCCGAACGGCGGGTTGCCGATGTCGTGTGCCAGGCAGGCCGATTGCACCACCATCCCCAGGTCGCTGGGTTCGCACCATTCGGGCAGGGTCCTGCGGATGGTTTCGCCGACGCGCATGCCCAGTGAGCGACCCACACAACTGACTTCCAGCGAGTGGGTCAGGCGCGTATGAATGTGATCGTTGCTGGACACCGGATGGACCTGGGTCTTGCGCCCGAGACGGCGGAAAGCCCCCGAGAAAATGATGCGGTCGTGGTCTTTGTGAAAAGGGCTGCGGCCGAGTTCTTCCGGGCTGTGCAAAGGTTTTCCGAGGCGTTCGCGGGTAAGCAGGGTATGCCAATCCAAGGCGGGTCACTCCGTCAGGTGTCTGATGGCCTAGCTTCCCGTTTCGCGCCATGACCTGCAAGCGGAACTACAACCCGGCGGCGTTGATATCGAGGCCTCCTTGCAAGATCATTTTCTGGAGGGTGCCTGTTGACCGGGTAGGCGCACAGGATTGCACCCCTCGATAGAGGAGCGCATCCCGTCGACTTTGCAAGCATGCAGCCAGAAAGAAACTGATCAGTCTTTGCGCGAAGAGCCCTGCATGATCAGTTTGATCAGCGGCCCCAGTGTGGTGCCGAGGCGGATCAGCCGGGTCAGACTGCTGAGGCCACCCCCGTTTTTCGCACCCTTGCCGGTCAGAAAGCCCAGCAAGGTGACGGCGGCCACGCCCCAGAGTGGCGCGTGCTTGATGCCGAAGCCGTCCTGCAGGTTTTGCGTCATCCCGCGCACCCGTTGCAAGGGCTGCAGCAGTTGCGAGGATTCGTGGCGGATTTCCTGGCGGTGCATTTCCATGCGCAGGCGGATCAGGGCCTTGCGCATTTCCGTGCGTGAGCTGTTTTGTGGCAATTCAGGCAGGTTCATGGCAGCAGGCGCTCCCGATCGTTGGCCAGCTCTTCCAGGGTGCCATGGAAGGGCGAGGACTCATCGAAAATCGCCGCTCTCAAGCGCATTCCACAGAATATGGCGGCGAGGGAGTAGAACACACAGAGCCCGATGATGGCGGTCAGGCGATACGTGTCCCAGAACACGATAAGCACCAGCGTCGACAGCCCCACCAACAGCAGCAACGCAAACACCAGCGCCAGCCCCGCAAACAGCAAGAGGCTGACGGTGCGGGCTTTTTGTTCCTGCAGTTCGATGCCGAACAGCTCGACATGGCTGTGCAGCAACCCAAGGAAGGCAGCACCCAGGCGCCGCGATGAGGAGCTGGTTCCCGTCACGGACGGGCCGGATTCGCCGATCGACATATCAGCGCCGGCTGGCCAGCAGGCCGATCAGGAAACCCACGCCGGCCGCGATCCCGACGGATTGCCAAGGGTTGGCCTGGACATAGTCTTCCGTGGCGGTGACAGCAGCCTTGCCGCGTTCGCGCAGGGAGTCTTCGGTCAGCTTCAGGGTTTCACGGGCACGCAAGAGACTTTCGTGGATCTGCTCGCGCAACTCGTCGGCCTGATCGCCGGCCAGGGTCGCGGTGTGCTCCAGCAAGCGTTCGGTGTCACTGACCAGTGTCTGAAAGTCGTTCATCAGGATTTCTTGAGCAGTCTTTGCCTGGGGGCGGGCCATGGTGGATCTCCTTAAGTGGCTTTCTGATGCGTTCGAGTATGAGCCTTCGGCGAAGGTTCAGTACAAATGACTGGTACAACTTTTGCTGAGTCGTGGTGCGCCGGTCCGCACCATTGCGCTATTGCCGGGCATGATTTCAGTAAAACCGTAGGACCAACAATCAAAAACTCGCGTAAACGTCCGGGGGCGCGTTTTTCCTGGACGGCGTCCGTGCGCCAAAGTGGTTCAACGAGATCAGTGCGCTGATGTCTTGAAGCTGCAACTTGGTGCATGGCCAGTCATCGCGAACTGCTTTGGTGCTTTTTTCTGCCATAAGGTCTGCCCATCCCATGGAAAACCTGCAAAGCGCTGTGGACACCCTGGTCCATAGCTCCAACACGCTGTTCATTCTGATCGGTGCGGTCATGGTTCTGGCCATGCACGCCGGTTTCGCCTTTCTCGAAGTCGGAACCGTGCGACAGAAAAACCAGGTCAATGCGTTGTCGAAAATCCTCAGCGACTTCGCCGTTTCGACACTGGCCTACTTCTTTATAGGCTATTGGATTTCCTATGGCGTGACGTTCATGCAACCAGCGGCGGTGCTCAATGCCGACCATGGTTATGGCCTGGTGAAGTTTTTCTTCCTGCTGACCTTTGCCGCGGCGATCCCGGCGATCATTTCCGGAGGCATCGCCGAGCGCGCCCGGTTTGTTCCCCAGTTGTGTGCAACCGCATTGATCGTCGCGTTCATCTATCCGTTCTTCGAAGGCATTGTCTGGAACGGCAACCTGGGTCTGCAAGCCTGGTTGCTGGAGCGCTTTGGCGCCGGTTTCCATGACTTCGCAGGATCGGTGGTGGTGCATGCCATGGGCGGTTGGCTGGCACTGGCGGCGGTGTTGTTGCTCGGACCGCGTAATGGCCGCTATCGCGACGGTCGGCTGGTCGCGTTCGCGCCATCGAGCATCCCGTTTCTGGCACTGGGCTCGTGGATCCTGATTGTTGGCTGGTTCGGCTTCAACGTCATGAGCGCGCAAACCCTGCAAGGTGCCAGCGGACTGGTGGCGGTGAACTCGTTGATGGCCATGGTTGGCGGTACGGTGGCGGCGCTGATTGTCGGGCGCAATGACCCCGGCTTTCTGCACAACGGCCCGTTGGCGGGGCTCGTGGCAATCTGTGCCGGTTCCGACCTGATGCATCCTGTGGGGGCGCTGGTCACCGGTGCCGTCGCGGGGGCGCTGTTTGTCTGGTGCTTTACCGCGGCCCAAGGCAAATGGCACATCGACGATGTGTTGGGTGTGTGGCCGTTGCATGGTTTGTGCGGCGTGTGGGGCGGCATCGCCTGCGGCATTTTCGGCCAGACCGCTTTGGGCGGGTT
>NZ_JAHBDG010000044.1:0-246776 GCF_019956305.1 Pseudomonas sp. BF-B-30
TCCATTCGGATCAGGGCTGTCAGTACACCAGCCGCAAGTTTCAGGAAGAACTGAAGCGTCGAGACATATTGCAAAGCATGAGTCATCGCGGGCAGTGTTGGGACAACGCTCCAACAGAGCGATTTTTCGGCACTCTGAAATCAGAATGGGTGCCTCGTAGTGGCTACAGAAAGATCGAGGAAGCAAAAACCGATATGGTGCGCTTCTTCATGTACTACAACCGCACCAGGCTCCACAGCTACAACAACTATCTGTCGCCAATAGCCATGGAGCAAAAGGCGGCATAAACACCGTAACCGGTGTCCGGGATTACTTGACCAGTTCAGCTTGCTCGCGATGAACGCAAGGACACCGCGTCAAATCAGACAGCACGCGTCATCGTTAACGACCATCGCGAGCAGGCTCGCTCCTACAATTACTGGATTTCTTCAGGCTTGACGATCACCCAGTTCTTGTCGGCAGTCACCGTCATCCCTTCCTTGGCCTGGGCCGCGGCATTCTTGGCCATCATGCCGTTAATCTGGGTCATGTACTTGTCCTTGCGGTTGACCCACAGGTGGATGCCACCCTTGGCCACGTCAACACTGTGGAACAGCATGTAACCGTCGCTGCTCGGGGTGTCGCCGCCCACCAGCACCGGTTTTTTCCACTCGTCGATGTAGGTCAGGATTGCCGCGTGCTTGCCGGCCATCCAGGTCGCCGGGGTCCACAGGTACGGGGTCAGTTCAAGGCCGAGGTTGGCCTTCTCGTCATATTTGCCTGCAGTAATCTGCTTGCGCGCGGTGGTCAGTTCGCCCGTCTTCGGGTCCTTGAGCAGCAACGACACGCCAATCACGTTCTGCGGCTTTACGTTGTAGCCATACTTCGGATCGGCCGCGACCATGCGCACCAGTTCTTCGGAGGCGGCGGTCATCACGTAGACCTCGATGCCGTTCTCCATCAGTTTGTTGTACAGCTCTTGCTGGCCCGTGAAGATTTTCGGCGGGTTGACGTCGAGCTTCTTGACCACGTCGCCTTCGTAATAAGTGGCCGGTACCGGTTTGCCCGACGCCATCATCTCGTCGACGTAGCCCTTGAGTTCCTTGAGCGTAAAGCCGGAGAACACCTGGGCGACCCATGGATAGCAAACCATGTCGTCGAGTTCACAGAGGCGGTAGTAGTAGCTGAACAGGCTTTCCTTGTGGTCGGCGGTGTCCTTGAACGGCATCAGTTTCAGGGAGGGATCGAGCTTGTCGCGGGTGATCAGGCCCTTGTTCTCCATGAACGGCAGCAACGACTCTTCGAGGTCATAGCGGTAACTGGTGTTGTCCATGTCGAACACCGCGTAGTTACCTTTGTTGGCGTTGGCGGCGATCATCGCGTCCAGCGCCTTGGCCTGGTCGGCTGGCCAGTGTTTCAGATCCGTTGCGAAAACCTGGCCGGCAAGGCCCAGGCAAAGTGCTGCAGCCAGTAATTTCGGTGCGAACTTCATTGGCGTTTCTCCCTGAATGTGAAAGAGATCGACGCTAACAAATAAGTGTGACAGTCCCCGCCTGTCAGCGACCGCCTGTGTCCCTTTCGCGCCAGTTGCATTTCTGACAGCGACACCCGCTTATTCCAAAAACGACGGATACCATACGTTTTTGATATTAATTCATTAGTTTTCAAGCTGTTAGGCTTGCCGGTTCGCAGCTGCCCCGGAAGGCAGCTGGCAAAAGTCTAATGGGAGTTCCAATGAATCTGCCGCTGATTCTCAATCTGCTGGTGTTCCTCGCCCTGCTCCTGGGCCTGGCGCAAACCCGCCACACCACTTGGAGCCTGGCGAAAAAAGTCCTGCTCGCACTGGTGCTGGGCGTGGCATTCGGTGTGGCCTTGCACACTGTTTACGGTGCCGGTAATCCGGTGCTGAAAGCCTCGATCGGCTGGTTCGATCTGGTGGGCAACGGTTATGTGCAATTGCTGCAAATGATCGTGATCCCCTTGGTGTTCGCCTCGATCCTCAGCGCCGTGGCCCGCCTGCACAACGCTTCGTCGCTGGGCAAGATCAGCTTCCTGACCATCGGCACGCTGCTGTTCACCACGGCCATCGCGGCGCTGATCGGCATCGGCCTGACCAACCTGTTCGGCCTGACCGCCGAAGGCCTGGTGGCCGGCACCCAGGAAATGGCGCGCCTGCAAACCATCCAGACCGATTACGCCGGCAAGGTCGCCGACCTGAATGTGCCGCAGCTGTTGCTGTCGTTCATTCCGCAAAACCCGTTCGCCGATCTGGCGCGGGCCAAGCCGACGTCGATCATCAGCGTGGTGATTTTCGCTGCATTCCTGGGTGTCGCTGCGCTGCAACTGCTCAAGGATGATGTCGAGAAAGGTCAGAAAGTGATCAACGCCATCGACACCCTGCAAGCCTGGGTGATGCGCCTGGTGCGCCTGGTGATGAAGCTGACCCCTTACGGCGTGCTGGCGCTGATGACCAAAGTGGTCGCCGGCTCCAACCTGCAAGACATCATCAAGCTCGGCAGTTTTGTCGTGGTGTCTTACATCGGCCTTGGCCTGATGTTTGTGGTGCATGGCGTGCTGGTGTCGGCCGCCGGGATCAATCCGCTGCGCTTCTTCCGCAAGATCTGGCCGGTGCTGACGTTTGCCTTCACCAGCCGCTCCAGCGCTGCGACGATTCCGTTGAGCATCGAAGCGCAGACCAGTCGTTTGGGCATCCCGCAGTCCATCGCCAGTTTCGCCGCTTCGTTCGGCGCGACCATCGGCCAGAATGGCTGTGCCGGTCTGTACCCGGCGATGTTGGCGGTGATGGTGGCGCCGACCGTGGGCATCAACCCGCTGGACCCGCTGTGGATCGCGACGCTGGTGGCGATTGTCACGCTGAGCTCGGCCGGTGTGGCCGGAGTGGGTGGCGGTGCGACGTTTGCGGCGCTGATCGTGCTGCCGGCGATGGGCTTGCCGGTGTCACTGGTGGCGTTGCTGATTTCGGTCGAGCCACTGATTGATATGGGGCGTACGGCGTTGAACGTCAGTGGTTCGATGACGGCTGGGGCGATTACCAGCCAGGTAATGCAGCAGACTGATAAAGAATTGCTGGATGCGGATGAGCATTCGGCGTTGGCTCAGGCTTAAGTACTTTAGCGACTGAGCGGGCCTCTTCGCGAGCAAGCCCGCTCCCACAGGGGATTTGTGTCGCTCACAGATCCAATGTGGGAGCGGGCTTGCTCGCGAAGCTTTTAGGCTTTTTCCCACACTTCGAAGCTGTACGCCGGCTTGTCGCCTTCGGCCGGGTTCGGCACATTCGAAACCAGCTTCCACTGGCCCAAATCAAACTCCGGAAACCACGCATCCCCTTCCGGGCTCAGCGCCACGCGAGTCAGGTACAACCGATCAGCCTGTGCCAAGCCTTGCGCATACAGCTGCGCGCCGCCAATCAGCATCAACTCATCAACGCCCTGCTCCTTCGCCCATGCTTCGGCGCGGACAACGGCGGCTTCCAGCGACGGATAAACCTCCGCGCCTTCCAGCAGCAGATCCGCCTGACGGCTGACCACGATGTTCAAGCGGCCCGGCAACGGGCGACCGAGGGAATCCCAGGTCTTGCGACCCATGATGATCGGCTTGCCGAGGGTGGTGGCCTTGAAATATTTGAAGTCCCCCGGCAAGTGCCAGGGCATGCTGTTGTCGACGCCGATCACACGGTTTTCACCGAGGGCTGCGATCAGGCTGAGGGGGAGTGATTTAGTCATGCCGGCGAGGATACCAGAGCCTCGCTTTCGCCGATAAGCGTCACAGCGGTTATGCTCACAGCTCAATTAAGCGACGGGATGCCGCGTGACTGAACTCAATACCCTCTGGCTGACAGAAACCATCCGACTGCGCGAAGAACACGCAGGCCCCTTGGAAGACCTTGAAGCCAACCGGCTGGCCCGCAGCGTCGGCGGTGATTTGCCGTCGCGCATTCAACGCCGGGCCCTGTGGCTGGCTGAACGCGATGGCCTGACCGCAGCCCTCCAACACTGGCTGCAGGGCGCACGACTGGCGCTGATCGTAATGGCGGTGCTGGCGGTGATCAGCGGCGCCGGCCTGGCCTTTGCTGCAATGGGCGATGGCCTGCACCCGGTGAATGTGTTCTGGGCCTTGGGCAGCCTGCTCGGGCTCAACCTGATCCTGCTGCTGAGTTGGGCCCTGGGCCTGGCGTTTGCCGGAGAACACGGCGCCAGCCTCGGGCGACTATGGCTGTGGCTAAGTGAAAAACTCGCCCGGGACGCCAAGGCCACGCAACTGGCCCCCGCCCTGCTCCTGTTGTTGCAACGGCAGAAGCTCAATCGCTGGGCCATCGGCGTAGTGGTCAACGGCCTGTGGTTGCTGGCGATGATCAGCGCCTTGGTCATTCTGCTGACACTGATGGCAACCCGGCGCTACGGCTTCGTCTGGGAAACCACCATCCTCAGTGCCGACACCTTTATTGCCGTAACCCAGGCGCTTGGCGCCCTGCCGGCCCTGCTCGGATTCAGCGTGCCCACCGAAGAGATGATCCGTGCCAGCGGCGACGCCGCACTGAGTATCGAAAGCGCCCGCCAGGCCTGGGCAGCATGGCTGGTTGGCGTTCTGCTGGTTTATGGGATTTTGCCGCGCCTGCTGCTCGCACTGTTTTGCCTGTGGCGCTGGAAATCCGGGCAAACGGCGCTCCGCCTGGATTTGAACCTGCCCGGCTACGCACAGCTTCGCGAACGCTTGATGCCCACCAGCGAGCGTCTCGGCATCAGCGATGCGGCGCCTGAGCAACTGCATCGCGTGGAAAGCGGCGTCAACGAACAACAAAGTGATGGTGCTCTATTGGTCGCCATCGAGCTGGACGACGACCGCCCGTGGCCACCGCAATTGCCGAAAAACGTGAGCAACGCTGGCATCCTCGACAGCCGCGAATCTCGACACAAACTCCTCGAACAATTGACCCGCTTTCCACCGGCACGCCTGGCCATTGCGTGCGATCCACGGCGCTCGCCGGATCGCGGCAGCCTGGCCCTGATTGCCGAACTGGCCCGCAGCGCCAGCGCCACCCGCGTGTGGTTGTTGCAGGCGCCCCCCGGTGAAGCACTGGACGCGGAACGCCTGGGCGATTGGCACGTGGCGCTGCAACAGCTTGAGCTGCCGTTTGCCGATTGTGCACCGATGAACTGGCTGGAGACGGGTCATGACTAATCCCCTGAAACTCGCCGTGGTCGGCCACACCAACGTCGGCAAAACCTCACTGCTGCGCACCCTGACCCGCGACGTCGGCTTCGGTGAAGTGTCCCATCGTCCCAGCACTACACGGCACGTCGAAGGCGCCCGTCTTTCGGTGGACGGCGAGCCGCTGCTCGATCTCTACGACACTCCCGGCCTGGAAGATGCCATCGCCCTGCTCGACTACCTCGAACGCCTGGAGCGGCCTGGCGAACGCCTCGACGGCCCGGCGCGGCTGGCGCGTTTCCTGGATGGCAGCGAAGCCCGGCAACGCTTCGAACAGGAGGCCAAAGTGCTGCGCCAGTTGCTGGCGTCGGACGCCGGGCTCTACGTGATCGACGCCCGAGAGCCGGTGCTCGCCAAGTATCGCGACGAGCTGGAAGTGCTGGCCGGTTGCGGCAAGCCCTTGCTGCCGGTGCTGAATTTCGTCAGCAGCGCCAACCACCGCGAACCGGCCTGGCGTGAAGCGCTGGCGCGGCTGGGCTTGCATGCCTTGGTGCGCTTCGACAGCGTCGCGCCGCCGGAGGATGGCGAGCGTCGACTCTATGAAAGTCTCGCCTTGTTACTGGAAACTGCCCGGCCGCAACTCGAACGCCTGATCGCCGATCAGCAAGCCCAGCGTCTGGCTCGCCAACAAAGCGCAGAGCGATTGATTGCCGAATTGTTGATCGATTGCGCGGCTTGCCGACGCAGTGTGGTCAGTGATGCCGAACAGGAACAACAGGCGATCAGCGAACTGCGCAAAGCCGTGCGCCAGCGTGAGCAGCGTTGCGTCGAGTCCCTGCTCAAGCTCTACGCCTTCCGACTACAGGATGCCGCGGCCAGTGATTTGCCGCTGCTCGACGGTCGTTGGGGCGACGATTTGTTCAACCCGGAAACCCTGAAACAACTGGGCGTTCGGGTCGGTGGTGGTATAGCAGCGGGTGCCGCTGCCGGGGCCGGGGTCGATTTGCTGGTGGGCGGCATCACGCTAGGCGCGGCGGCATTGGCCGGTGCGATTGCCGGCGGCGCGCTGCAAACCGCCCGCAGTTATGGCAGTCGCTTGCTCGGCAAGATCAAGGGCCAGCGCGAACTGACGGTGGATGACAACGTGTTGCGCCTGTTGGCGCTGCGCCAGCGGCAATTGCTGCAAGCGTTGAACGCCCGTGGGCATGCGGCGATGGACAGCATTCAGGTGGCCACGCCCCAGGACAAGAGCTGGCGCGAAGGCAAACTGCCCGAGGCCCTGAACAAGGCACGGGCACATCCGCAGTGGTCGTCGCTCAATCCTCATCCCAAACTGAATCAGGCGGAGCGGCAGGAGCAGGTTGAGGCCTTGGCGCAGCAGCTTTAGTGGCTTGATTGATGATGCATGGTGTCAGCGCTGGCCTCTTCGCGAGCAAGCCCGCTCCCACAGGGGATGTGCGTCGGTCACAAATCCAATGTGGGAGCGGGCTTGCTCGCGAAGGCAGCCACTCGGTGCCGAGACTTACGCAGCCAACAATCGCACCGCCTTGCCCTTCAACACCGCCAGATCAATCACCGGCACATGCATCTCTTTCGCCAGCTCATCCCACTGGCGCATGCGCAAGCTCACGGCACACAACGGGTCCTTCTCGAACGCCTCAGCCTCTTCAGCCGTCATCACCCCGCCCTGATATTCCAGGGTTCGGCGACTGGCTTCACTCAAGCGCTCGTAGTATCCCGCCTCCTTGAGCGTCAGGTAACGCTTGGCCTGCACGTGGTATTCGACCAGCCGAGCCATACGCTCGCTGAAGCCGGCACGGCGCAGATAATCCGCGCCTAGACGCTCATGGCTGACAACGCCGAAGCCGCCCATGTTCTCCGCGCTTTCGCCACAGATATGCCCGATGTCATGAAAGAACGCCGCCAGCACCACCTCATCGTCGTAGCCTTCGGCCATGGCCAGTTCCGCCGCCTGGGACATGTGCTCGATCTGCGAAACCGGTTCACCGATGTAATCGCTGTCGCCAAAACGCTCGTACAGACTGAATACTTCGGCGACGACTTATTCATTGCGCCCCATCAGATTTCCCCCAACACAGCTGCGATGTTTCGTTCAGCCATCGCCGGCCCGACGCTCATGCCGACACCGGTGTGCATCAACGCCACGCTCAGGCCTTTTGCCGGGCGCAGGAACGAAAACGGTCCCGGCCCCCGTGAACCATAGACCCCCTGCCAGCGTTCGACCACTTGCACCTTGCAGCCCAGGGTCTGCTCAGCCAGCTCGATCATCCAGTCGTCGACCTGCTCGGCATTGAAGGGTGACGGATCGCTGCCGTAATGGTGCGAATCACCAATGATCAATTCGCCATAGGGTGTCGGGCTGATCAGCAGGTGGATACCGTTTTCGTGCAGGTGCGGCGCGTATTGCAGGATTTCTGCCTGTACCGCCGCGGCCTCCGGCAAGTCGGCGAAGGCGCCGTAGTGCACGCAGCTCAAACCGGTGAGCAACGCGTGTTGCAGGTTGAGGTGGATTTGCGGTCGGGCGCGGAGCATTTGCAGGCGGCAAATTTGCGGCTCGAGCTCAGCGATCTGTTCGGCCAGTAACGTCTGATAATCGTGGCCGGAGCAGACAATGATCTGCTCGGCACTGAAGCTGCCGGCGGTGCTGTACAAGCGACCCGGTTCGATATCTCGGACCAGGGTGGAGAAGTGAAACTTGACCCCCAGGTCGCGGCGCAGGAAGTCGATCAGCGCCGGAATCGCTTCGCGGGAATACAGTTGCTGGTCGTCCATGCCATGCAACGCCGCGCGATGATGGCGGAACTGGCCGCCATACAAATCGCGCAATGCGGCACCGCGCAACAGGTCGACACGGTAACCGTGCTCCACCGCGCGGCCGTCGCAAAAGGCTTGCAGCAGCTGTTCTTCCGCCTCGGTGCGGGCGAACAGGTACGAGCCATTACGCTTGAGTTGCAGGCCGGCGAGCTGGGCCCAATCACCCCAGATTCCGCGACTGGCGCGGGCCAGTTCCAGCATAGGCCCCGGCGGCTGGCCGGTGACCAGTGCCTGGCCGAAGTTGCGCAC
Organism: Pseudomonas sp. BF-B-30; assembly: GCF_019956305.1. NCBI lineage: Bacteria > Pseudomonadati > Pseudomonadota > Gammaproteobacteria > Pseudomonadales > Pseudomonadaceae > Pseudomonas > Pseudomonas sp. BF-B-30. The sequence goes on from NZ_JAHBDG010000044.1 coordinate 8,233, forward strand.
CGAAGCGCCGAGGGGCGTTGCGCTGCGCTCGAAAACCGTGACCTTGAGACCGCGCTTGGCGGCGGCGTACGCGTGGGACAAACCCAGGATGCCGGCGCCGACGATCAGCATGTCGTTGTGTTGTGTCATGGGGTCTTGTCCTGAATTTGAAACCGCTTTCGCGAGCAAGCCCGCTCCCACATTGGAATGCGTACTCCTGTGGGAGCGAGCTTGCTCGCGATGAGGCCCTTTCAGCCGATAAAGATCTTACTTGGCCGCCACTTTCTCGGACTTGCCGTCATAGCGCTTGCGCCATTCGGTGAGGATCTCGTCGCGGTTCTTCGAGGCCCAGGCGAAGTCGTTCTTGATCAGGCGCTGTTCGTAGTCGGCCGGCAGTTCGGTCTGTGGCTTGGCGATGCCAGGCTGGGCGAGCACGGCGAAGTTTTCCTTGTAGAGCTCCATCGCCTCAGGGCTGGCGGAGAAGTCAGCCAGTTTCTTCGCGGCTTCCTCGTGGGCAGTGCCCTTGATCACGGCAGTCGCTTCGATCTCCCAACCCAGACCTTCCTTCGGCAGGATGATGTCCAGCGGTGCGCCCTGGCGTTTCAGTTGAACAGCCGGGTACTCGAAGGAAATACCGATCGGGAATTCACCAGCAGCCGCCAGTTTGCAAGGCTTGGAGCCGGAGTGAACGTACTGGCCGATGTTCTGGTGCAGGCCGTCCATGTAGGCCCAGCCCTGCTTCTCGCCGAAGGTCTGCAGCCAGGCGCTGACGTCGAGGAAACCGGTGCCGGACGAGGCCGGGTTTGGCATGACGATCTTGCCTTTGTACTCAGGCTTGGTCAGGTCCTGCCAGCTCACGGGCTTGGTCAGGCCCTGCTTCTCGGCTTCGACGGTGTTGAAGCAAATGGTCGCGGCCCACACGTCCATGCCGACCCAGGCTGGTGGGTTGGCGGCGTCGCGGTAGTTGGCGCCGATCTTGCCCAGGTCTTTCGGCGCGTAGCTTTGCAGCATGCCTTGCTGATCGAGAATCGCCAGGCTCGAAGCGGCCAGGCCCCACACGGCGTCAGCCTGCGGACGGGCTTTTTCGGCCAGCAGTTTGGCGGTGATGATGCCGGTGGAATCACGCACCCATTTGATTTCGACGTCCGGGTTGGCCTTTTCGAACGCTTGCTTGTAGGTCTTCAGTTGTTCGGCTTCGAGAGCGGTGTACACCGTCAACTCGGTTTTCGCCGCAAAGGCATTCAGGCTGAAAGCGGTGAGGACAGCAGCGGCCAGGGCCATAGGCTTGAACATGATCTTTTCCTGTTTTTGAGTTGAGGGGTTGTGCAGATTCAATGACCGGGTGTGGTCTGCCGCCAGGCCTGGGAGCGGCGCAGCAAACCGCGCGAGGCCCAGGCCAGCAGCAGGGACACGCCCGCCGAGGTAATCAGGATCAGAGTCGACATCGCCGCCGCACCGCCGACGTTGCCGGCGTCATCCATGTTCAGCACCGCCACTGCCGCGAGGATGGTGTCGGGGCTGTAGAGGAAGATCGCCGCCGAAACGGTGGTCATGGCCGAGACGAACAGGTAGCGCACGATGTCCAGTAGCGCCGGCAGGCAGATCGGCACGGTGACGCGCAGGTAGTGGCGGTACAGCGGCGCCTTGAGCGACAGCGCGGCGGCTTCAAACTCGGCATCGAGTTGACGCAGCGCGGTGGTGGCGGTCATTTGTGCGGTGGTCAAATAGTGAGCAATGGTGCAGACGATCAGCAGCGTCATGCTGCCGTAGAGCACGTGCAGCGGGTTGCCGGTGAGGTTGAAGAAGAAGACGTAACCCAACCCCAGCACCAGGCCCGGCACCGCCATCGGTACGAAACTGAGCATGCGCAGGGTCAGGTTCAGTCCGCGCTGACCCTTGGTTTTTTCCATCAGGTAGGCGCCGGTGAAGATCAGCAGGCTGCCGATCAACGCCGTGCCCAAGGCCATCTTCAGGCTGTTGCCGTAGGCCAGCCAGCCACCGCCGGCGGTTTCGTTGAACTGATAATGGTTGAGCGACAGCGACAGGTTGTACGGCCAGAACTTCACCAGGGACGAGAACACCGCCATGCCGAACACCGGCAGCAACGCGGCGCAGATCAGCAGGACGATGGCCAGGTAGCAGCTGTCGCGCAGCTTCGACGGCGCGGGTTTGAACACCTGGGCACGACCGCTCATGGAATCACCGTGACGCCGACGCAACCAGGCATCGACCCCGAAGCTGAACAGCGCCGGTAGCAGCAACACCATGCCGATCAACGCGCCACGACCGAACTGTTGCTGGCCGACCACCGCCTTGTAGGCCTCCAGCGCCAACACTTGATAGTCGCCACCGACAACCACTGGTACGCCGAAGTCAGTGATGGTCAGGGTGAACACCAGACAGAATGCGGCGAACACGGCCTGACGGGTCGCCGGCCAGGTGATGCTGCGGAAGGCTTTTGCAGGACTCGCGCCCATGCTGGAGGCGGCATCGAACAGGCGCGCATCGGCCAGGGACAGGGCCGACAGAAGAATCATCAAGGCGTGCGGGAAGGTGTAGATGACTTCGCCAAGCACAATGCCCCAGAAGCCGTAGATGTTGTCCGAGAGCAGGCCACGCAGCATGCCCTGGTTGCCGAACAGATAAACCAGCGCGATGCCGGGCAACATCGACGGCGCCATCAATGGCAGTAGGGAAATGCCACGCCATATGCCTTTGGCGGGAATCAAGGTTCGTTGCAGCGCGTAGGCAAACAGGTAGGCCAGCGGTACGACAATGGCCGCGACACTGAGGGAAACCTTCAGGCTGTTACCGAGCAACCAGTGGAAGTTCTCGCTGGTCACCAGCTCTTTCGCTGCGACCCAGCCACCGCCCTGCCCGGCCTCGGCGCTAAAACCGCGCCAGAAGATCGCCAGCAACGGCATCAATACGGCAACGCCCAACAACACCAGCATGAGGACTTTGCCGCCGACCACGAACAACCGGTCACCGATCTCGGCGCGGGTGGTCTGCCGAACCTGCTTGTGCGGCAGCGGCAGCGCGATGTTCGCGCTCATCAGGCAAACACCTGCAGGCTACGCGGCGGCAAGGCGACCATGATCTGCTGGGCACCAAGGCGCGGCATGGCTTCTGGCGCCAACTCCGCCAACAGCGGGTGCCCCGGCAACTGATCGAGCTCGAAGCTCATGCGGCAGCGATTGCCGAGGAAGGTGATTTCACGAACCTTGGCCGGGAACAGGTTTTCCTCGTGCACCAGTGGGTTGACGTTGATCGCTTCCGGCCGGCAGAACAAACGGCCCGACGCGGACTTGGCGCTGCCTTCGGCCAGACGCATGTTCATCCCGCCGACTTGGGCGTGGCTGTCGCTGTTGCGCTGGAAGGGTAGCCAGTTACCCTGGCCGACGAACTCCGCCACGAATGGCGTGGCCGGGCGGTTGTAGATTTCCTGCGGCGTGGCGTACTGCTCGACCTTGCCGTTGTTCATCACGGCGATACGGTCGGCCATCAGCATGGCCTCGTCCTGATTATGGGTGACCATCAGGGTAGTGATGCCGAGGTTGCGTTGCAGTTGGCGCAACTCGGTGCACAGATGCTCGCGCACCCGGGCATCGAGGGCCGACATCGGTTCGTCCAGCAGCAATAGCGAAGGTGCCGGGGCCAGGGCGCGAGCCAGTGCAACCCGCTGCTGCTGGCCGCCGGACAACTGGCCGGGATACTTTTTCTCGCTGCCGCCCAGGCCGACCAGTTCCAGCATCTGGCCGACTCGACGGCGCACTTCGTCACGACCGCTGCCGGCGAGGCCGTAGGCAATGTTCGCTTCGACGGTGAGATTGGGAAACAACGCGTAGGACTGGAACAGAATGCCGTAGTCCCGCGCCTGGGGCGCCAGGTGGGAAACGTTGCGATCGCCCAGGTACAACTCGCCGCTGTCCTGCTTCTCCAGACCGGCGATGCAGCGCAGCAAGGTGGTCTTGCCACAGCCCGACGGCCCCAGCAGACACACCAGCTCACCGGCCGCCACGTCGAGGGACACGTTATCCAGCGCCGTGAAGGCGCCAAAACGCTTCTGTACACCACGCACTTTCATCGGTGCGCCGGGGTTGGTCAGGGCAGTTGCGATCGAGTTGTTCATGGACGGACCTCATCGAGCAGATGGGGGCCATCCTAGAGTTGTAATGAGTCCGTCATGTGGCAGTAAGGCAAAAACTGCCGATAGTGGTATTCGGGATTTTTGGTTAAGCCTTCAAGCCCTGTGTTGTTTGATCTGGCGCCTTCGCGAGCAAGCCCGCTCCCACAGTTAATCGCGGTCCCCTGTGGGAGCGGGCTTGCCCGCGAAGAGGCCAGAACAAGCACTACAAATCTCAGGCCGGGGACATTTCCTGCGCCAACCCCAGAAACGCCGCCGGCAGCCGCGCGTTTTTGCGCTCCTTGAGGCAGTACAGGTATTCGGGAATCTGCGGCGCATTCTCGATGGTCAGCACCCGCAATTGCGGATCATGGGGCACTTCCTGACGGGCAATGATGCTGATGCCGATGTTGCGCAGCACTGCTTCGCGGATCGATTCGCGGCTGCCGATCTCCAGCAGTGGGCCGAAACACACCCCGGCACTGGCCAGCAACTCTTCGGTCAGGCGACGGGTGGTCGAGCCCGGTTCACGCATCAGCAGGGTATGCCCGGCCAAGGCACCGAGCGGTACGTGATCATGAACCGCCAGCGGATGATTGCGATGCACCGCCAGCACCAGCGGATCGCTGCCGAGCACCCGGCGAATCAACCGCGCATCCTCCAGTAACTGCGAAGAGGCGGCGACATCGACACGGTAATCCTCCAATGCTTCGAGCACTTGCTGGGAGTTGCCGATTTCCACCGACACCTCCACCTGCGGCAGGCGCTCGCGGAACGTTTTCACCAGGTCGAGGATGTAATACGGCGCCGTGGCGGCAATACGCAACGTGCCCTGGACCTGGCCGCAGTTACGCAGGAAAAACTCGATGTCGGCTTCCTGTTGCATCAGCACCTTGACCATAGGCAGCAGCCGCGCGCCCTCCTCACTGACGCTGAGACGCCGGCCGCCGCGATAGAACAGCTCGACCGAGTACTGACTTTCGAGGTTGCGGATCTGCGTCGTCACCGTCGGTTGGCTCAGGCCGAGCTTTTTGGCAGCCTGGGTAATGCTGCCCAGGCGGGCCACCATGTAAAACGCCTTCAGCTCGGCACTCAGCACAACCGTCCCTCATCCTTTACTTGCGCAGCAGGCGCAAACCGTTGAACACCACCAGCAAACTCACGCCCATATCGGCGAACACTGCCATCCACATGGTAGCGATCCCGGCAAAGGTTACTCCAAGAAAGATCGCCTTGATGACCAAAGCCAGGGCGATGTTCTGTTTGAGGATGCTCGAAGTCTGCCGGGACAGGCGAATGAATGCCGGGATTTTGCGCAGATCGTCGTCCATCAGGGCGACATCGGCGGTTTCGATCGCGGTATCGGTGCCCGCAGCGGCCATGGCGAAGCCGATTTCGGAACGCGCCAGTGCAGGCGCATCATTGATGCCGTCGCCAACCATGCCGACCCGATGCCCTTGAGCATAGAGAGTTTCGATAGCCTGCAGTTTGTCCCCCGGCAACAGGTCGCCCTTGGCCTCGTCGATACCGACTTGTGCTGCAATCGCCTGCGCGGTGTGGACGTTATCGCCCGTGAGCATCAGGGTTTTGATACCCAGGTCATGCAGTTGACGGATCGCTTCGCGGCTGGACTCTTTTACCGTGTCCGCCACGGCAAACAGCGCCAACGGGCCGGACGAATCAAGCAGCAGCACCACCGACTTGCCCTGCTTTTCCAGGGCAAACAGCTTTTCTTCCAGCGCTGGCGAACACAGGCCCAGATCCTCCACAAGACGATGGTTGCCCAGATGGTAGAGCTGGCCGCTGATCTCGCCGCGCACCCCGCGCCCGCCCAGCGCTTCGAAGTTATCCACAATCAGCGTCGCGGCCTGGTTATCCACAGCTGCCTTGGCGATGGCCAGCGAAACCGGGTGATCCGAGCGCCCGGCCAACGCGGCGGCAATGGCGGGCGCCGAGTCGTCGGCGGTCGGGTCCAGCGACAGGTAATCGGTCTGCACCGGTTTGCCGTGGGTGATGGTGCCGGTCTTGTCCAGGGCCAGGTAGTCGAGCTTGTAACCGCCCTCCAGATAAACGCCGCCCTTGACCAATATGCCTTTACGCGCCGCCGCCGCGAGGCCGCTGACGATGGTCACCGGCGTGGAGATCACCAGCGCACACGGGCAGGCCACCACCAGCAGCACCAGCGCCCGGTAGATCCAGTCGAACCACAACTCGCCCATGAACAATGGCGGGATCACCGCCACGGCCAGGGCCAGGACGAACACTGCCGGGGTGTAGATTTTCGAGAAACTGTCGACGAAACGCTGGGTCGGCGCACGCGCGCCCTGGGCCTGCTCGACGGCGTGGATGATGCGGGCCAGGGTCGAGTTATCCGCCGCGGCGGTCACCTCGTACTCCAGGGACCCGGCCTGATTGATGGTGCCGGCGAAGACTTTGTCGCCGACGGTTTTTTCCACCGGCAGGCTTTCACCGGTAATTGGCGCCTGATCGATGGTCGAGCGACCGGACAGCACTTCGCCGTCCAGGCCGATACGCTCGCCGGGGCGCACCCGCACCCGCGCGCCGAGCCCAATGTTTTTGACATCCTGCTCAAGCCAGACACCGTCAGCCTGCAACACCGTTGCCGTGTCCGGCGTCATCTGCATCAACCCGCTGATGGCATTGCGCGCTCGGTCAAGGGACCTGGCTTCGATCAACTCGGCCACGGTGAACAGGAACATCACCATCGCCGCTTCCGGCCACTGGCCGATCAGCACCGCGCCGGTCACGGCAATGCTCATCAGCGCGTTGATGTTCAGATTGCGGTTTTTAAGGGCGATCCAGCCTTTTTTGTAAGTACCGAGGCCACCACTGAGAATCGAGACCAGCGCGATAACCGCCACCACCCAGTTCGGCGCGAAACCGGTGAAGTGGATAACTTCTGCCAGCAATGCACCAACACCGGACAGTGCCAGGGGCCACCACGGCTTTTTCCGGGGCGCGGGCGCCGGGGTTTCATCACCCTGGTCCATCGGCTCGGCCTGCATACCCAAGGATTTGATGGCCTCGACGATCGGCTCGATACCGGGCAAATCGTGGGTTACGCCGAGCACCCGATTAATCAGATTGAACTCAAGCTGCTGCACGCCGGTCAGTTTGCTTAGCTTGTTCTGAATCAGCGTCTGTTCAGTTGGACAGTCCATTGCCTCGATGCGGAAACTGCTCAGTCGGGCTCCGGGCGTCGGCGATTCGCTCAGTTTTACCAGCGCAGGCGCTGCCGCTTTAGATGAGCAGCAGGCGTCGCCGTGACCGCCGTGGCCATGTTTTTGCACGGGCTTGAGCTTGTGGCTGTGCTCGTGCTCAGCCCCGGGTTTGTGGGAGTGCAGGGAATCGCTCATTGGTTGCGTCCATAAGAGTGCCTGTTGCCAAGTAAAGACCCTGTAGCCACTATAGGGTCAAGCACCCTTTCTGGAGTTTTGGAGATTGGCGTCATGAAAATTGGAGAGTTGGCGAAACTCACGGACTGCGCCGTGGAAACGATCCGCTACTACGAGCGCGAGAACCTTCTGCCGGAACCGGCCCGCAGTGACGGCAATTATCGCGTCTATACCCAGGCCCACGCCGAGCGCCTGACCTTCATCCGCAACTGTCGCACCCTCGACATGACGCTCGAAGAAATCCGCAGCCTGCTGGCGTTTCGCGACAGTCCGCAGGATCAGTGCGAAAGCGTCAACGCGCTGATTGACGAACACATCCACCATGTAAAGGCGCGGATCGACGGCTTGCTGGCCTTGCAGACGCAACTGCTCGACCTGCGCCAACGCTGCGGCGAAGGGCCAAGTATCGATCAATGCGGGATTTTGCAGCGGCTGGAAGTGAGCGGCGGGGTGGTGGCGACGGAGGTGGAGCATTCCCATGTGGGCCGCAGTCACGGCCACTAGAAACAACACAAAACCCTGTGGGAGCGAGCTTGCTCGCGATGGCGTCTGTTCAGCCAACATGGATGTCGACTGATACACCGCTATCGCGAGCAAGCTCGCTCCCACAGGGTCGGTGGTGTTTTTTCAGACCGCCATCGGCGCGGTCATCGGCGCGTGGTGTTCGTAGCCTTCCAGCGAAAAATCGCCCGGTTCCACCAGTTCCAGCCATTCCGGCTGGTAAACACCCGTCTTGGCAAACTCAGGCACACGGTCGGAAATCACCAGTTTCGGCATCGGGAAGGGCTCGCGCTTGAGCTGTTCGTTGAGCATGTCCAGGTGGTTTTCGTAGACGTGGGCATCACCGATGAAATAGGTGAACCAACGCGGCGTGTAGCCCGTCAGACGACCGATCAGGCTCAGCAGCGCAGCGCCTTCGGTGAGGTTGAACGGCGTGCCCAGGCCCAGGTCGTTGGAGCGGATGTAGAGGGTCAGGGAAATCTCCCTGGTCTCGACATTCGGGTGGAACTGATACAGCAAGTGGCACGGCGGCAAGGCCATTTCATCGAGCTGGGCGCAGTTCCAGCCGTGGAACAGGATGCGACGGCTGCCCGGGTCCTTGATGATGGTGTCGACGCACTGGCGAACCTGGTCGATGGCCTTGTACAGCACCACGTAGGCCTGACCGTCTTCCTCGTCTTCGGCAATCTGGCGATAACCCTGGCTCAGGGTCTGCTCGATGGCAGCCGGGTTGCTGAGCGGAATCTGCTTGTACGCCGGCCATTTGCGCCATTGCACGCCGTAGATTTCGCCGAGGTCGTCTTCGCCCTGACGGAACGGGTTGGCCAGCCACTGGGCGTTTTCGTTGGCGTTCTGGTCCCAGACCTTGCAGCCCAGGGCGCGGAATTCGGCAGCGTTATTTACGCCACGCAAGAATCCGCACATTTCGCCGATAGCCGATTTGAAGGCCATTTTGCGCGTGGTGATCGCCGGGAAACCTTCCTGCAGGTCATAACGCAGCATCGCACCAGGAAAACTGATGGTGTTCACGCCGGTACGGTTGGCCTGTTTGGTGCCGTTCTTGATGACGTGGGCGACCAGTTCGAGATATTGCTTCATGAATTACCTGTGTCCTTGAACCCGCAACCATCGCTGCGGGGTTCGAATTTTATACGGCTGCCGCTGGAGTCGCCGGGGCGCGGTGATACGCCAGCCAGATCAGGAACAGCCCGCCGACGATCATCGGTACGCACAGCACCTGGCCCATGGTCAGCCAGTTCCAGGCCAGATAGCCCAACTGGGCGTCCGGTACGCGGACGAACTCGACGATGAAACGGAAGATGCCATAGAACAGCGCGAACATCCCCGATACCGCCATAGTCGGCCGTGGCTTGCGCGAGAACAGCCACAGGATCAGGAACAGTGCCACGCCTTCGAGGGCGAACTGGTACAGCTGCGACGGATGACGCGCCAGTTGCGCCGGATCGGTCGGAAAGACCATCGCCCACGGCACGTCGGTTGCCTTGCCCCACAACTCGGCGTTGATGAAGTTGCCGATGCGCCCGGCGCCCAGGCCAATCGGCACCATCGGCGCAACGAAATCCATCAGCTGGAAGAACGACTTGTTGTTCTTCTTGCCGAACCACAATGCCGCCAACATCACGCCGATGAAACCGCCGTGGAACGACATACCGCCCTTCCACACTTCGAAGATCAGCGTCGGGTTGGCCAGATAGGCGCCCAGATCGTAGAACAGCACATAACCCAAGCGCCCGCCGACAATCACCCCCATCGACATCCAGAACACCATGTCGGAGAGTTTTTCCTTGGTCCAGGTCGGGTCGAAGCGGTTCAACCGACGGGAGGCCAGCAGCCAGGCGCCGCCGATGCCGATCAGGTACATCAGACCGTACCAGTGGATTTTCAGCGGACCGATGGCCAGGGCCACCGGGTCGATCTGCGGGTAAGGCAGCATTGCGACTCCTCGTTAGAGTTCAAATCTTAAAAATTCCCGGGCGACGCTGCCACCTCAGGATTAAGCCAGGATTGCGCTGCCCGTCAGAGCAGATGCTTCAGACTAGAAAGTTCAGGCCAACGCAGAACAGCAAAGCGGCAAACAGCCGTTTCAGCAACCTCGGCGACAACCTGTGGGCCAATCGCGCGCCCAAGCGGGCGAACACCATGCTGGTCAGGGCAACGCCCAGCAACGCCGGCAAATAAATGAAACCGAGACTATGGGCCGGGAGCAACGGATCGTGCCAGCCCAGAATCATGAAACTTAATGCACTGGCCAGGGCAATCGGCAGACCGCAGGCCGATGAAGTGGCCACGGCTTGCTGCATCGGCACACTGCGCCAGGTCAGGAACGGCACGGTCAACGAACCGCCGCCAATGCCGAAAATCGCCGAAGCCCAGCCAATCACGCTGCCGGCCACGGTCAGACCGAGTTTGCCCGGCACGGTTCGGCTGGCCTTGGGTTTGACCTCAAGCGCCAGCTGAGCGGCGATCACCAGGGCGAAAACACCAATGAGCTTCTGCAGGTTGGGGCCGGAAATCGCTTCGGCCGTCAGCGCGCCAAACCCGGCACCGACCAGAATGCCGACGGTCATCCACATGAAGATCGGCCAACGCACGGCGCCACGGCGATGATGCTCGCGTACCGCGTTGACCGAGGTAAAGATGATCGTCGCCAGGGAGGTACCCACCGCCAGGTGCGTGAGGATCGACGGATCGAACCCTTGGGCCTTGAAGCTGAACACCAGCACCGGGACGATGATGATCCCGCCGCCCACGCCAAACAGCCCGGCGAGTACACCTGCACAGGCGCCGAGCGCCAGATAGAGCAGAAATTCCATGTCGTCCCGCCCGCATCCCCAAAACCGGAGCGGCATGGTAACGGATGCATGGCCTCAAGCTCCACTGCGCAAGGCGATGGATCGATGAGCGATGTCTGCGTAGAGTGAGCAAAAAACACACAAGGACAGCCTGATGTGCCTGATTGTTTTTGCCTGGCGACCGGGTCATGCCCAGCCGCTGGTCGTGGCGGCCAATCGCGATGAATTCTACGCACGCCCCAGCCTGCCCCTGGCGCCATGGCCCGAAGCGCCGCATGTGCATGCCGGGCGCGACCTCGAGGCCGGTGGCACCTGGCTCGGTGTCGGTGCCAACGGACGATTTGCGGCGCTGACCAACATCCGCGATCCCATTCGACCGCCGGGACGCAAGTCTCGTGGGGAGCTGGTCGCGCGATTCCTCGAGGGCGATTGCTCGATTGATGACTATTTGGCCGACGTTGTCAGACATTCGCCTGAATATGGCGGTTTCAATCTACTGGTTGGCAACAGGAACGAGCTCTGGCACTTCAACGCCCGGGAGACGGAAGCCGTGATGCTGCAACCGGGAGTCTACGGCGTGTCGAACGCCGGGCTGGATACGCCGTGGCCGAAGCTGCTCAAGGCCAAGGCTGCATTGAGCGAGGTGCTGGATGATCCGCAGCCTCAGGCGCTGCTGGCGTTATTGAGCGATGCGCAGACTGCGCCGTTTGCCGAGTTGCCGGATACCGGAGTGGGGCTGGTCACCGAAACGTTGTTGTCGAGCGTGTTCATTGCCAGCCAGAGTTATGGAACGCGGGCGAGTACCGCGTTGATTGTGCAGGCGGATGGGGCGCTGCATATGGTCGAAAGGAGTTTCGGGCCGTATGGCGGGCATCTTGGGGAAGTGGAGATCAGGCTCTAGTCTTGTGTTGCCAGCACAGGCCTCATCGCGAGCAAGCTCGCTCCCACAGGGGATTTGCGTCGTACACAGATCCAGTGTGGGAGCGAGCTTGCTCGCGATGGGGCCATCAGCGTTTTAGAGGGGCTTGATTGCTGCCGGATTGATCATCCGCGCCAACCCGAGGTTCTTCAGCGCCAGCTGCAACGAGCTGTGAATCACTTGCGGGTTATCGATGGTCATGAGCTCAGCCAGCAATTCCCTGGCCTTGCTCAGGTTGATCTGGCGCAGCATCCACTTCACTTTCGGCAAGTTGGTGGCGTTCATCGACAGGCTGTCGAACCCCATCGCCATCAACAGCACCGCCGCCGCCGGATCACCGGCCATTTCACCGCAGATGCTCACTGGCTTGCCTTCGGCATGGGCATCACGCACCACGTTCTGCAGCGCCTGAAGCACCGCCGGGTGCAGGTAATCGTAAAGGTCGGCCACTCGCGGGTTGTTGCGGTCCACGGCCAGCAGGTACTGGGTCAGGTCGTTGGAACCGACCGACAGGAAATCCACTTGCCGCGCCAGTTCTTTGGTCTGGTACACCGCTGCCGGAATCTCGATCATCACGCCAATCGGCGGCATCGGCACGTCGCAGCCTTCGTCGCGTACTTCGCCCCAGGCGCGGTGGATCAGGTGCAGCGCTTCTTCCAGTTCATGGGTGCCGGAGATCATCGGCAGCAGAATCCGCAAGTTGTTCAGGCCTTCGCTGGCCTTGAGCATGGCACGGGTCTGCACCAGGAAGATTTCCGGGTGGTCGAGGGTGACGCGAATGCCGCGCCAGCCGAGGAACGGGTTATCTTCCTTGATCGGGAAGTACGACAGTGACTTGTCGCCGCCGATGTCCAGGGTACGCATGGTGACGGGTTGCGGGTGGAACGCAGACAGTTGCTCGCGGTAGATCGCCAGTTGTTCCTTTTCGCTCGGGAAACGCTGGTTGATCATGAACGGCACTTCGGTGCGGTACAGGCCCACGCCTTCGGCACCACGCTTCTGCGCACGCGCCACATCCGCCAGCAGGCCGGTGTTGACCCACAGCGGCATGCGGTGACCATCGACCGTCACGCACGGCAGATCGCGCAGCGCATCCAGCCCCAGGGCCAGTTGTTTCTCTTCCTCGACCACCTCGGCGAACTGCTTGCGCAGCACTTCACTCGGGTTGGTGTAGACCTCGCCGTGGTAGCCGTCGACGATCATCTGGATGCCGTCGACCTTGGAGTACGGCAGGTCGACCAGGCCCATCACGGTCGGGATGCCCATGGCGCGGGCCAGGATCGCGACGTGGGAGTTACCGGAACCGAGTACCGACACCAGGCCGGCCAGCTTGCCTTCCGGCACCTCGCCGAGCATCGCCGGCGTCAGTTCTTCGCTGACCAGAATGGTGTTGTCGGGGTAGACCAGGGTTTGCTGGCGCTCTTCCTGCAAATAAGCCAGCAAGCGACGGCCGAGATCCTTGACGTCGGATGCACGCTCGCGCAGGTAAGCGTCGTCCATCAATTCGAAACGGTTGACGTGATCGGTGACCACCTGGCGCAACGCGCCCTGGGCCCACTGGCCGGTCTTGATCACGGTGGTCACTTCGCTGCCCAGCGCAGCATCGTCGAGCATCATCAGGTAGACGTCGAACAAGGCCCGCTCTTCCGGGCGCAACTGCGTGGCAAGCTTGGCGGACAAGGTACGCATGTCGGCGCGCACGCCCTCGATGGCGGTCTTGAACAGCCCCAGTTCAGCGTCGATGTCGGTGATGGTCTTGTCCGGCACCACGTCCAGGTCAGCGGGCGGCAGCATGACCACCGCAGTACCGACCGCGGCACCCGGTGAGCCCGGCACGCCGACGAACTTGGCTTCCTGGATGCCCTTGCCCTGACGACCCAGGCCACGGATGGAGCCTGTGGCCTCGGCATGGGCGATAACGCCGGCCAACTGCGCGCTCATCGTCACGAGGAAGGCTTCTTCCCCTTCATCGAACTGGCGACGCTCTTTTTGCTGGATGACCAACACGCCGACGACGCGACGGTGGTGGATGATCGGCGCCCCGAGGAACGAAGCGAAACGCTCTTCACCGGTTTCGGCGAAGTAGCGATAGCGCGGGTGGTCCGCGGCGTTTTCGAGGTTCAGGGGTTCTTCACGCGTGCCGACCAGACCCACCAGACCTTCGTTGGGGGCCATGCTGACCTTGCCGATCGAGCGCTTGTTCAAGCCCTCGGTGGCCATCAGTACGAACCGGTTGGTCTCCGGATCAAGCAGGTAGACCGAGCAGACCTGGCTGCCCATGGCCTCTTTGACGCGCAACACAATAATCCCCAACGCCGCCTTGAGATCCTTGGCGGAGTTAACTTCCTGGACGATCTTGCGCAGCGTATTGAGCATGGCTCGGGGTCGAACTCCGTCGTCAGTCGCGCGCTAAAAGGCGCGGGGCAAGCTCTTTGAGAGCGCGTCGATACACCTCGCGCTTGAATGTCACCACCTGGCCCAACGGATACCAATAGCTGACCCAGCGCCAGCCATCGAATTCCGGTTTACCGGTCAAATCCATCCGCACCCGCTGCTCGTTGGAGACCAGGCGCAGGAGAAACCATTTCTGTTTCTGGCCGATGCACAGCGGTTGGCTGTGGGTACGTACCAGACGTTGCGGCAAACGATAGCGCAACCAGCCCCGGGTGCAGGCGAGAATTTCAACATCTTCGCGCTCAAGGCCCACTTCTTCGTTCAGCTCGCGGTACAAGGCGTCTTCCGGCGTCTCTTCGGGGTTGATTCCCCCCTGCGGAAACTGCCAGGCATCTTGATTGATTCGGCGAGCCCATAGCACCTGGCCGGCGTCATTCGTCAGAATGATCCCGACATTGGGGCGAAAACCATCGGGGTCGATCACGGCAACAACCTCGCAAACGCATGTCGCCGCATTGTTCCACAAAGGTTGTGAAGGCGGCAACGAAGGTTCCTACCTTATGTGCACTCTTGTGAAAAGACCGTATTCTTGTCGCCTTTTTACTGACTTTTCAGCGGGTAACTGCAATGCGCCTGGCTTTATTCGATTTGGACAATACCCTTCTGGGCGGTGACAGCGATCACGCCTGGGGCGATTACCTGTGCGAGCGCGGCTTTCTCGACGCCGTCGCCTACAAGGCTCGCAACGATGCGTTCTACCAGGATTACCTGGCCGGCAAACTGGATAACGCTGCTTACCTGAACTTCTGCCTGGAAGTACTCGGTCGCACCGAAATGGCCACGCTGGATCAGTGGCACAGCGATTACATGCGCGACTGCATCGAACCGATCGTGCTGCCCAAGGGACTTGAGCTGCTGAAGAAGCACCGCGATGCCGGCGACAAACTGGTAATCATCACTGCGACCAATCGCTTCGTCACCGGGCCCATTGCCGAGCGCCTGGGGGTCGAAACCCTGATCGCCACAGAATGCGAAATGGTCGATGGCCGCTACACCGGGCGCAGCACCGACGTGCCGTGCTTCCGCGAGGGCAAGGTAACGCGCCTGAATCGCTGGCTGGAGGAAACCGGGTTTACGCTGGAAGACAGCTACTTCTATAGCGATTCGATGAATGATTTTCCGTTGCTGGAGCAGGTGACCCATCCGGTGGCGGTCGATCCGGATCCGAACCTGCGGGCCGAGGCCGAGAAGCGTGGCTGGCCGGTGATCAGCCTGCGTGGCTGATGTCCCCTTACTGTAGGAGCGAGCTTGCTCGCGATGGTCGTTAACGATAACGCGGGGCACCTTATGCCCCGCGGCGATCTTGAGTTTTTCGCGAGCAATCGAGCGTCGACCGGCTGCTCCTACACAGGCTTCGCGCCCATCAACCCGGCAATGGCGACAAAGCAGACAAAGCTGAACAACGCCAAGGCAAAGGTGAATTTCCCCACGCCACCCGGTGTCTTGCGCAGTTTGTTGAGCCGCACCAGCAGCCAGAACCACGCCAGCGCCGCCACAGTGTAAAGCACGCTGGAGGCCAGCAACCAGGTCTGCCCCAGCGGCCAGCCCACCAAGTGCACCATCCACCAGCCGGTAAACGGCATGCTCAGCAGTGCCAGGCCCATCAGCAGCCAGACAAACACCCTTGGCCGCTGCAAGGTGCGACTACCCGCCGTCGCGTCACCCTTGCGCCGCGCCAGCAAAACCCAGACTCCCAGCCCCAGCGCACAAGCCAGCAGTACAACTGTCGCCACCATGTGCGCCGCTTTCAGAGCAGTTAACGTTTCCATTGTCAGGTTTCCTTATTGCCTTGCCCGTCAGCGTAGCCGTTCAGCCAAGAAACAGCTGATAGGCCGGGTTGTCGCTTTCGTCCCAGTACGGGTAACCGATTTCTTCCAGCGCCGCCGGCACCAGGTGGCGCTCGTCGTGGGGCACCTGCAGGCCCGCGACGACCCGGCCATCCGCCGCGCCATGGTTGCGGTAGTGGAACATTGAGATGTTCCAACGCCCGCCCAGCTTGTTGAGGAAGTTGAACAGCGCGCCCGGACGCTCCGGGAATTCGAAACGCAGGATCACTTCGTCGACAACATGCGCCGCACGCCCGCCGACCATGTGGCGGATGTGCAGCTTGGCCAGTTCGTTGTCGGTCAGGTCCAGCACCGGGAAACCCTGCTCGCTCAGGCTGGCGATCAGCGCGCTGCGCGGGTCGTTTTCCGGGTGGGTCTGCACGCCGACAAAGATGTGCGCTTCGCTGCCGGTGTTGTAGCGGTAGTTGAATTCGGTGATCTGGCGCTTGCCTATGGCCTCGCAGAACGCCTTGAAGCTGCCCGGTTTCTCGGGAATGGTCACGGCGATGATCGCTTCGCGGCCCTCGCCCAGCTCCGCACGCTCGGCGACGTGGCGCAGGCGATCGAAGTTGACGTTGGCCCCGGAGTCGATGGCCACGAAGGTCTGGCCGCTGACGCCGCGCTGCTCGACATACTTCTTGATCCCGGCCACGCCCAAGGCGCCGGCAGGTTCGGTGATCGAGCGGGTATCGTCGTAGATATCCTTGATGGCGGCGCAGATTTCATCGGTGCTGACGGTGATCACTTCGTCGACATGGTCTTTGCAGATGTCAAAGGTGTGCTGACCGATCTGGGCCACCGCAACACCGTCGGCGAAGAGGCCTACGGTCGGCAGTACCACGCGCTCGCCGGCCGCCATGGCCGCTTGCAGGCAATTGGAGTCATCCGGTTCGACGCCGATGATCTTGATGTCCGGGCGCAGGTACTTCACGTACGCCGCGATGCCGGCGATCAGGCCGCCACCACCCACCGGGACGAAAATCGCATCCAATGGCTGCGGGTGCTGGCGCAGAATCTCCATCGCCACGGTGCCCTGCCCGGCAATGGTGTGGGGATCGTCGTACGGGTGAATGTAGACGTAGCCTTTTTCGTCGACCAGTTTCAGCGAGTAGGCCAGGGCTTCCGGGAACGAGTCGCCGTGCAGCACCACTTTGCCGCCACGGGAGCGCACGCCTTCGACCTTGATCTCCGGGGTGGTCTTGGGCATGACGATGGTCGCTTTCACGCCCAACACCTTCGCCGCCAGGGCCAGGCCCTGGGCATGGTTGCCCGCCGACGCGGTGACCACGCCGCGAGCGCGTTCTTCGTCGCTCAACTGGGTCAACTTGTTGTAGGCGCCGCGAATCTTGAACGAGAACACCGGCTGCAAGTCTTCGCGCTTGAGCCAAATGCTGTTGCCCAGCCGCTCGGAGAGCTGGCGGGCAGACTGCAACGGAGTTTCTACGGCAACGTCATAAACGCGCGAGGTGAGGATCTTTTTGACGTACTGTTCAAGCATCGGAAAGCATCACTGAGCGGGTTGGGCAGGACCAAGGAGTCTAACCCGGCTTTCAGGCGTGCGACCACCCTGTAGGAGCGAGCCTGCTCGCGAAAAACTCGAGGGCGCCGCTGGCTGTCCGGTTTTACGCGTTATCGTTCACGACCATCGCGAGCAGGCTCGCTCCTACAGGGAACAGTCACAACCTGCCAATCGGGCAATGACCTTCCCCGCCCCGAAGCCTATAATGCCGGCCTTTCGTCCCCTCCCAGGCACCCCGGAGCCCGCATGAACCAGGATCAACTCAAACAGGCAGTGGCTCAGGCCGCCGTCGACTTCATCCTTCCGAAACTCGACGACAAGAGCATCGTCGGGGTCGGCACCGGCTCCACCGCCAACTGCTTCATCGACGCGCTGGCCAAGCACAAGGGCGCATTCGACGGCGCCGTCGCCAGTTCCGAAGCCACTGCCGCGCGTCTCAAGGGCCACGGGATTCCGGTGTACGAACTGAACACCGTCAGCGATCTGGAGTTCTACGTCGACGGCGCCGATGAAAGCGACGAGCACCTGAACCTGATCAAGGGCGGCGGCGCTGCCCTGACCCGCGAGAAGATTGTCGCGGCCGTGGCCAAGACCTTCATCTGCATCGCCGACGCCAGCAAACTGGTGCCGGTCCTCGGTACTTTCCCGCTACCGGTGGAAGTGATCCCGATGGCCCGCAGCCACGTGGCCCGCGAACTGGTGAAGCTCGGCGGCGACCCGGTTTACCGCGAAGGCGTGCTGACCGACAACGGCAACATCATCCTCGACGTGTTCAACATGCAGATCACCAATCCGGTGGAGCTGGAGACACAGATCAATGCGATCGTCGGCGTGGTCACCAACGGTTTGTTCGCGGCACGTCCGGCGGATCTGTTGTTGCTGGGGACCAGCGAAGGCGTGAAGACCCTGCGCGCCGAGTAACCTGGACCACCCACACTTTTGTGGGCAGATGAAAAAACCTGTGGGAGCGGGCTTGCTCGCGAAAGCGGTCTCTCAGTTGATATCTCTGTCGACTGACACGACCCCTTCGCGAGCAAGCCCGCTCCCACAGTCGTTTTGGGGTGTTAGTTAGAGTTGCGTGGGTTTCTTGAACACGTAGAACAGGTTCGGCTCGCTGACGATGTACAGCGTACCGTCGTCGTCCACGGCAATCCCCTCCGCTTGCGGCACGGTTTTTTGCAGGCCCTGGCGCCCCTTGCTCAATGACATTGTGCTCAGCGGCCGCCCATCCACATCCAGCTCCAGAATCAATCGCGACTCATCCGACAGCGCCAGCAAATGCCCGCTGCGCTCATCGTATTGCAGGCTCGACAGATCCCGCACGAACATCCCGGCATCACGCTTGGGGTCGTTGATCACGTGCACCGAGTAGGATTCTTCAGGATTGAAGCGCGGAAAACCGTGCACCTCGTAGATCAGCATCGGGTTGCGCTCCTTGGCGACGAACAGGCGCTTGCCCACTGAATCGTAAGCCAGGCCCTCGAAGCCCTTGTTGCCGCCCATGTGAACGCCAATGGTCATCTGCTCGGCATCTGCCGCATCAACGAAAGTGGTGTCCTGCTCCAGACGAATCTTGATCAGCCGCTGCTGACTTTCGTCAGTGACCACGTAGATGTCTTCGCTGATGAACTCCACCGCCTCCGGATCGCCGAAACCGACCAGCGCCACACGACGCAAGATCCTGCCGTCGAGGGACAACTCGATCAGCTCGCTTCGTTTGTTGGTGACGGTGAACAGGCTTTTGCGTACCGGGTCGTAAGTCAGCGCTGAAACGTTGTCGGCCAGACCATCGATCACCTGCGCCTCGGTCACGACCTGGTATTGGTCCAGGCCCATGGACCGGGAACTCACCGGCTGCCACAGCGTATGCAGATTGAACCAGGTACGCTCGAACAGGCGCATGTACTGGGCGATCGCGATCAATGCGATCAGCAAGATCACCGACAGGATCAGGATCAGGGATTTGGGGCGGGCAAATCGACGCATTCGGGTGGGCTCGGGGTCAAAACAGGCGGATGAAATATCACGCCCGTCTGAACTGAAGCTTAATGGCCGCTGGCCTTTTACGTACAGGCAATCAGCGCAGGCGTTTGTTACTTCTGTTTTTCGAAGCGATAAAACAGGTTCGGCTCACTCACCATGTACAGCGTGCCCGCTTCATCCATGGTCACGCCTTCGGCACGGGGAATGGTATTTTTCAGGCCGTTGAAGCCACGCAGCAGGGTGATGAAACTGACCTGCTCACCCTTCTTGTCCAGCTCCAGCAACAGGTGCGAGTCGGCGGACAACACCAGCATGTGGCCAGTCCGCGGGTCGACGGCCAAGGCAGACAGGTTGCGCATGTCCAGCGCATGGCTGGCCAGCTTCAGCTTGTCGCCGGTCAGGACCTTGCCGTCACCTTTCCAGGCAAACAATGCCGGCGGGCGCTCTTCGCCCAGCAGCAGTTGCTGATTGCTCGGGTCCCAGGTGACACCCTCGAACGCCTTGTTCTGGTCGCTGGAAGGCCCGAGGTCGTATTTCGGAAAATCGGCCATATTCAATTCGCGGGTATCGGCATCGACCTTGACGATAGAGATCAGATGCTCGCGCTCATCGACAATGGCCAGCCGGCCGTCGCCCAGCACGGTGACGCCCTCAGGGTTGCTCCAGCCCACCAACGGCATTTTGCGCAGCACATCGCCCTGCAAGTTCAATTCGACCAGGAACGGGTTCTTGCCCATGACCGAAAACAGAGTCTTGGTCTGAGGGTCGTAGGCCATGTCCGATGCTTCATCCTTCTCCATGCCCGGCAACGGCTTGGCATCGATCACCGCACGATAGTCCGGCAGCCAGATGCTCGCCTGGCGCTCGGCCGGGCTCTTGAATTGTTCCTTCACCCAGAGCACGCCCCGCGAATCCCAGTGCATGGCGAATGCAACGCCGTAGGCGACAACAGCCACCAGCAGCAGCCAGGTGTGCCAACGCAGGGCGAAGCGCGAACGGCGGACAGGTTCAAGCGTGGAAAGCGGAGAAGTGGCCATCGGGGAATGCGTTCCAGAAATTCAGGCTAGGGGTAATAGCACAGTTTGGGGCCGGCTCAGAGGCCGAAAGCCCTGAAATTATCCAGACAGGATGTGAAAAAAACGGGAAATGACAGGGCGAGTCATTTATAGGCCACCACAAAACCAATGTGGGAGCGGGCTTGCTCGCGAAAGCGGTGTGCCAGGCAACACTTAGTCGACTGTCACGCCCTCTTCGCGAGCAAGCCCGCTCCCACAGGGTTTGGCGGTGCCTGGACTAGCGAACGCTGCTGGTGAAACTGCTGGCGCCCGGCAATTCCAGAACGATCTCGTCACCGACATTCAGCGGGCCAACGCCCACTGGTGTGCCGGTGAGGATCACGTCCCCGGCCTGCAACGAGAAGCAGCCGGCCATGTGCTGGATCATCGGCACGATCGGGTTGAGCATCGCGCTGCTGTTGCCGTCCTGGCGCACTTCACCGTTGATGGTCAGGCGGATGCCGATGTCGGTCAGGTCGGCAAACGTGCTGCCGGACACGAACGGAGCAAGCACTGCCGCGCCGTCGAAGGACTTGGCGATTTCCCAGGGCAGGCCCTTGGATTTCAGCTCGGCCTGCTTGTCGCGCAGGGTCAGGTCCAGGGCTGGAGCGAAGCCGGAGATAGCGTCGAGCACTTCTTCGCGGCTCGGTTTGGTCGACAAAGGCTTGCCGATCAACACCGCGATTTCCGCTTCGTAATGCACCGAACCGCGCTCGGTCGGAATGCTGAAGCCGCCTTCCAGCGGCACTACGCAACTGCCCGGTTTGATGAACAGCAGTGGCTCGGTCGGCACCGGATTGTCCAGTTCCTTGGCGTGTTCGGCGTAGTTACGGCCGATGCACACCACTTTCCCCAACGGGAAGTGAATGCGCGTACCGTCGACATACTGGTGCTGATAGCTCATTACCGACTCCTGCTTCGTTGGCTCTTAAAGTTCGAAAATCAAACAGCGAAAATCTTGCCCGGGTTCATGATGCCGGTCGGGTCGAACACCGCCTTGACCGCTTTCATGTACTCGATCTCGACCGGCGAGCGGCTGTAGGTCAGGTAGTCACGTTTGGTCATGCCCACGCCGTGCTCGGCGGAGATCGAACCGTTGTATTTCTCGACGGTCTCAAACACCCACTTATTGACGGTGGCGCACTTGGCGAAGAACTCGTCCTTGCTCAGGTTATCCGGCTTGAGGATGTTCAAGTGCAGGTTGCCGTCGCCGATGTGGCCGAACCAGACGATTTCGAAATCCGGGTAGTGTTCACCGACGATCGCGTCGATTTCCTTCAGGAATGCCGGAACTTTCGATACGGTGACCGAAATGTCGTTCTTGTACGGCGTCCAGTGGGAAATGGTTTCGGAGATGTATTCGCGCAGCTTCCACAGGTTCTGCAACTGGGTTTCACTCTGGCTCATCACGCCGTCCAGTACCCAGCCCTGCTCGACGCAGTGCTCGAAGGTTTCCAGGGCGTGGTTGGCCACTTCTTCGGTGGTCGCTTCGAATTCCAGCAGCGCATAGAACGGGCAGTCGGATTCGAACGGCGCCGGCACATCGCCACGGGCCATGACTTTGGCCAGGGCTTTGTCGGAGAAGAATTCGAAGGCGGTCAGGTCGAGCTTGCTCTGGAACGCGTGCAGCACCGGCATGATCGAGTCGAAATCGGCGGTGCCGAGGACCATCGCAGTGAGGTTTTTCGGCGCGCGGTCCAGGCGCATGGTCGCTTCGACCACGAACCCGAGGGTGCCTTCGGCGCCGATGAACAGCTGACGCATGTCGTAGCCGGTGGCGTTCTTGATCAGGTCGCGGTTCAGTTCCAGCACGTCGCCCTTGCCGGTGACGACTTTCATGCCGGCAACCCAGTTACGGGTCATGCCGTAGCGGATCACCTTGATCCCGCCGGCATTGGTGCCGATATTGCCGCCAATCTGGCTCGAACCTGCCGAAGCGAAGTCCACCGGGTAGTACAGGCCGTTTTCTTCGGCCACGTTCTGCAGGTGCTCGGTGACCACGCCCGGCTGGCAAACGGCCGTGCGGTCAGTGAGGTTCACGTCGAGGATCTGGTTCATGTAGTCGAACGACACGACCACTTCACCATTGGCCGCCACCGCTGCTGCGGAAAGACCGGTACGACCACCGGACGGCACCAGCGCCACCTTGTGTTTGTTGGCCCACAGGACAATGGCCTGGACCTGCTCGGTGGTCTTGGGGAACACGATGGCGGTCGGGGCCGGGGCGAAATGCTTGGTCCAATCCTTTCCGTAAGCATTCAGGGAGTCGGCATCGGTCAGCACCTTGCCAGGCTCAACCAGGGTCTTCAGCTCTTCAATCAGGGCAGGATTGGTCATCGACAGAACTCTCGAACAATTCATGGTCATCCTGAGAACGCTTCACGTCGCAGGAATGAGTGTTTAGCGGGGTGCATATGCTAGCATAACGACCCCGCAGGATAGTGCCCAAGGGCTGTTCTGCGGTGACGGTTTAGTTGCCGTCCGGGTCAGCATCTGTTGACCATTTCCTGCCATTTTTCTCCGGGATACAGGTTTACGCAGATGAGCAAGACTTCTCTCGATAAGAGCAAGATCAAGTTCCTTCTTCTCGAAGGCGTCCACCAATCGGCTGTCGACGTCCTCAAGGCGGCGGGCTACACCAGCATCGAGTACCTCACTGGTTCTCTGCCGGAAGCCCAGCTCAAGGAAAAGATCGCCGATGCTCACTTCATCGGCATTCGCTCCCGCACTCAACTGACCGAAGAGATCTTCGATCACGCGAAGAAGCTCGTGGCTGTAGGGTGTTTCTGCATCGGCACCAACCAGGTCGACCTGGACGCGGCCCGCGAACGCGGCATCGCGGTGTTCAACGCACCGTACTCCAACACCCGTTCCGTAGCGGAACTGGTGCTGGCCGAAGCGATCCTGCTGCTGCGCGGCATCCCTGAGAAGAACGCTTCCTGCCACCGTGGCGGCTGGATCAAGAGCGCGGCCAATTCCTTCGAGATCCGCGGCAAGAAGCTGGGCATCGTCGGTTACGGCTCGATCGGTACTCAACTGTCGGTCCTGGCGGAAGGCCTGGGCATGCAGGTGTATTTCTACGACACCATCACCAAGCTGCCACTGGGTAACGCCACTCAGGTAGGCAACCTGCACGAGCTGCTGGCGATGTCCGACATCGTTTCGCTGCACGTACCGGAAACCGCCGCCACCCAGTGGATGATGGGCGAGAAGGAAATCCGCGCCATCAAGAAAGGCGGCATCCTGATCAACGCCGCCCGCGGCACCGTGGTCGAACTGGACCACCTGGCGGCTGCCATCAAGGACAAGCACCTGATCGGCGCGGCCATCGACGTATTCCCGGTGGAGCCACGCTCCAACGACGAAGAGTTCGAAAGCCCGCTGCGTGGCCTGGACAACGTGATCCTGACCCCGCACATCGGTGGCTCTACCGCTGAAGCCCAGGCCAACATCGGTCTGGAAGTGGCGGAAAAACTGGTCAAGTACAGCGACAACGGTACTTCGGTATCGTCCGTGAACTTCCCGGAAGTGGCCCTGCCGGCTCACCCTGGCAAGCACCGCCTGCTGCACATCCACGAAAACATTCCGGGCGTGCTCAGCGAGATCAACAAAGTCTTCGCCGAAAACGGCATCAACATCTCCGGTCAGTTCCTGCAGACCAACGAGAAGGTCGGCTACGTGGTGATCGACGTCGACGCCGAGTACTCGGACCTGGCGCAAGAGAAGCTGCAACACGTCAAGGGCACCATCCGTAGCCGGGTGCTGTTCTGATCGCGACTTGAGCGACAAAAAAGGGAGCCTTCGGGCTCCCTTTTTCATTCACGCTACAACGTTACTTGACGTTGACGGTGATCTTCTCGGAAACGATCGGCGGATCGAACGGCATGTGGTTGCTATCGCCCAGTTCAAGCTGCAAGGTGTGTTTGCCCGGCGTGAGCGTTACTTCAGCCTGGGTCTGCGCGTTGCCGAAATGCTGGTGGTTGGCATCTTTGGGAATCGGCGCGCCGGCGGCTGGCAGTTCGTCGACGTCGATCAGCAAGTGGTGATGACCGGTGTTCTTGGTGGTATTGCCCGCCGGTGCCAGGGCAACGTTCTCGACAGCGAACTTGACGACGACCGTCTGTGGAACCGTCGCGCCATCCTTGGGAGACACGATAGACACTTCGGCGCCCTTCGGAGCCGGCGTTGCACTGGCCAGCACCGAAACACCCATCAACAGGCCAGCCAAAGCAGCACGTGACATAAAGGTTTTCATTCTCTTCTCCAGTTTTTCCGTAAAATTCGCGTGACCATGACAACTTCACGGCCATTCGTTGTCGAAGGCACTCGACAACCATAGCAAAGCGAGCCTGAATCAGAGGATCGCGATAATAAATTCAAAGGAGTGACCATGCGCTTTCTGCCTGGCCTGATCTGCCTGCTACCCCTTCTGAGCCCTTTGGCTCATGCCGAATTGATTGATGACGTCAACGACCGGGGCGAATTGCGCATTGCCGTTGAAGCCAACACTCCCCCGTTCAATTTCAAGGATGACGACAAGCTCACCGGCTTCGAAATCGAGTTGGGCCAACTGCTCGCAAGTGAACTCGATGTCCGGGCCGACTTCGTCGTCACCGACGGCAGCGATCTGCTGACCGGCGTCGAAAGCGGCAAATACGACATCGCTATCAACCACATAGCAGTGACCCCGGATCTCAAGGATCGTTTCGACTTCAGCGAACCTTACATTCAAACCAATGCGCAATTGATCGCGCAGAAAGAAGAGCCTCGCTCCATTTTGCTGGTCCAGTCGCTGACGGAAGAGAAGCCCAAAACCAACCCGGCCGTGAGCCTGGCGATTCCGTTTCAGAAGGGTAATCCGGCGTTCCATGCCAGCCTGGAAAACGCATTGCAACGAATCAAGGATGACGGGCGACTGCAAGCGCTGGAACAGAAGTGGCTGGGGGCGGATGCGGGTGTGACGCCCAAGCCGAAAGAACAATGAAACCCAACTGTGGGAGCGGGCTTGCTCGCGAAGGCGGTGTATCAGTCAGCATCCCTTTCGACTGACATGCCCCCTTCGCGAGCAAGCCCGCTCCCACATTGGTTTTGTGTTGGTTGTCAGTCCAGCGTCAATAAAGCCTGTGCCGCCTGCGGCAACTCCAGCTCACTGAACACCTGCACCCCGTGACGGTTGAGTAGCGCCGCCGTCACGCCCTCACCACTGACTTTCACGCCGCTGAACGTCCCGTCATAGGTCAGCAAATTGCCGCAGGACGGGCTGTTGGCCTTGAGGACGGCGATGCGGATGCCATGCTTTTTTACCAGTTCCAGTGCCTGATACGCCCCCGACAGAAACTGCGCACTGACGTCCTCGCCCTCGGTGGTGATCACCAACGCCTGGCCATCGAGGACTTGCGTGCCCTGCCCGCCTGGAATTTCCGCCGCGGCCCGAGGTGTTGGCAATCCACCTGCCACCTCGGGGCACAACGGTACGACCCGACCCTCATCAAGCCACTGCTGAAGCTGATCGAACGGCCCGCTGGCCCCGCCGTCGTAACGGACGCGGTGGCCCAACAGGCATCGGCTGACGAGAATTTTCTGCATGATCAGAACGGCTCGTTGCCGCGCCGACGGAACCAGCCGGTCAAGGACAGGCGATCCCGAGTCGCGGGCAGGACTTCGTGGGGAACCTCGCCGGAGAGAAACACCACCAGGCAGCCGCCGTTAGGCTGCACGTCGTGGGCGCGATCATTGTCGAGGTACATGCGCAACTGGCCACCGTGTTCGGGAAGCCAGCCGTCATTGAGGTAAACCACCGCCGAAACCATGCGCCGGTCGTCATCGCGAAAGCGGTCGACGTGCTTCAGGTAGAAGGCGCCGGGCGGGTACATCGCAAAATGGCTTTCGAAATCCTCCAGGCCGAGAAACAGACCGCGATTGATCGCCTCGCGCAGGCTGTCCATCAAACTCAGATAGCTGTCGCACGCCTCGGCCTGGCCGGGGTCGATCCACTGGATATGGTCGCCACGAATCCCTTCGCGGATCTCCGATGACGGCCCACGGCCCACGGCGGCCGGAGCCAGCTGACCCTCTGCAGCACGTTTGCGACACTCGGCCGCCAGCTCTCGGGTCAAGTCCTGAGGCAGGAAAATATTCTGCTGCGACCAGCCGTGCTCGGCCAGGTCGTCGACGATTCGTAGCAGCAGCGGGTGATCAGAGGATATTTGCATGGCGCGCATAGTATTCCTGTGCCCGGAAATCCGACAGAGCCGCGCAGCGGGTTGATACGAATTCTCGACAAGCAGGGGTGCCACACGGAGAATAGTCGCCTGCTGACTGGAGTCCCTATGCGCCGTTTGCTTTTATCCCTGCTGATGTTCTGCGTTTTGCCCGCCTGGGCAGACGGCCACGATCAGTTGTACAAGGTCGCCGGCTGGCCGGAACAACGCGCGCATTTCAGCGATGCCCTCTCGGCTGCTCAGCAACGCTACCAGGGCAGCCTGCCTCCGGCGGTGTTTCAGGCACTGGTCAGCAACAGCAATCAGCGATTTTCCGCCAAGGCCGTGGACCAGCGCGCCGAAGCGCAATTGCGCAAGAACCTCGCCGACCCCAAACCCGCGCTGACGTTTTTCCAGTCGCCTCTGGGCAAGAAAATCGTCGCCGCCGAGTTGCTGGCGACCCGTCGCGACCAACTGGCAAAAAACGCCAAGGGTCTGCCGAAGATGCAGGCCAGCGACAGCCGCATGTTGATCATCGGCCATTTGGCACAAGCCCTGCCCGCACGCGAGGCCGGCGCGGAAGTCAGCCTGGCGATTGCCGGGGTTGCCGCCGACAGCCTGAGCTCGATGATCCCGGGATTGCTCGGTGCCGGTCAGGCCCAGGGCATGCTCAACGGCCAGCGCCAGCGCCTGATGGAGCAGATCGGTAGCGACCTTAACAACACACTGCTGTATGTCTATCGCGACCTGTCGGACAACGAACTGGAAGAGTTCGCGACCTTTGCCGAATCGGCGGAAGGCCAGGCTTATTATCAAGCGGCGCTGGCGGCGATTCGGGCGGGGTTGGCGGTGGGGCAGAGCAATTCGAACCTGACCCAGTGATTTTCGTTTCCAAATAGACCGCTTTCGCGAGCAAGCCCGCTCCCACATTGGATCTGTGCACACCGCCCCTCTGTGGGAGCGGGCTTGCTCGCGAAGGGGCCAGAACAGGCGCTAGGAATTACGGCCTTTTATCCGTCTGGTCAAAAACCCGAAATACTCCTGCCGCATCACCAGCGTCTCATTCGCCAGATGATGTCGTGCCTCGGGCAGCATCAGCACCTGCGGCCGATCAAACTTTCCCCGCAACACTTCCAGGTTGTGCTCCCAATCCACCGTCATGTCGGCCTGCCCCTGCACGATCAGCGGCCGGCGGGTACTCATGGGGGCGGCCTCGATACGTTTGATCCAGCGCGCCAACGCGCCCACCCAGGCTGTCGGCAGGCGCAGCGGCTGCAACGGATCGGCCTGCAGAAACGGCAGAAAGGCCGGGTCGTTGGAGTTCTCGCTGAAACGCCGGGCGATGGCTTTGACGAAAGGCTTGAGCAGGTAGTAACTCAGTTGCGACCAACCCCACGCCCGTGGCCGCACCAGCGGCGACAGCAAAATCACCTGGCCCTGGGCCGGGCTGCTCGCCCCCGCATTCAACACATGATCGATCACGATCGCCCCGCCGGTGCTCTGCCCGCACAAGTGCCACGGCTGCGGCAAGTCGAGGGATTGCGCCTCGCGGAACAACCCTTGCAATGCGTCCTGATACTCGGCGAAATCCTTGATGCTCGCCCGTTCGCCACTGGACAGGCCATGCCCCGGCAAGTCGCAGGCAATCACCGCAAAGCCCTGGTCCAGCGCCCACTCGATCACATGCCGATAGAGCCCGGTGTGGTCGTAGAAACCGTGGATGACAAACAGCGTCGCCTTGGCTCGCTCGGGCCACCAGAACTGGCTGACCAGCTCATAACCGTCGACCTCGAATCGCCCAAGGCCGCTGCGCACCTGACGCGAGGCAAAATCCAGCCCGTAGAATTGCTGGTAAGCCTGCGCCTGCGCCGACAACGGCTGCCCGGCAGCCAATGGCAGCAGGCTTGCACGTAGAAGATCAGGGTCGAAAGTAGCCGGCATGGACGATTCCAGAACGTGAAACGGACTTTATAGGCCTGCGATATTCATCTGTCGCGGCAAGCATGGCAAGCTAGCCACCCTTCGAGGATTGAACCGATGCGCTCGCCCCTTCGCGCCCCCCTGTTTGCCAGCCTGCTCGCCGTGGTGTGTGCTGGCGTATTGTGGGCGGCCTACGACTGGTTCCAGGGGCGTTACTTGCGGGCGTTCAGCGAGCACACCGCGATGTTTTCCGGTGATCCGCTACGCCTTCCCGAATCCCTCGCCGGCCCTGGCGCCATCCGTCTTGTGCATTTCTGGGACCCGGCCTGCCCGTGCAATGTCGGCAATCAACAACACCTGACCGAGCTGGTCGAGCGCTACCGACCCCATGGCGTGGAATTCTATGCCGTGCAAAAACCCGGTAGCCACGGCCAATTGCCGAGCACCTTGAGCAGCCTCAAAACCATCGACATCCTGCCCGGCTCAGAGCAGATCCCCGCCAGCCCGGCCGTGGCGATCTGGGATCGCAGCGGCAAACTGGCGTACTTCGGCCCCTACAGCGAAGGCCTGACCTGCAACTCGAGCAACAGCTTTATCGAGCCGATCCTGCAAGCGCTGGATGAAGGCCGCGCAGTGAGTGCCACGCACACACTGGCCGTGGGTTGTTACTGCCCGTGGCCTGTCGATCCAACTAAATAGGGAAAGACGGGGTAATACGAATCCCTCCTACGGGCGATGCGCCAAATCGGCACCCCGTGTTACACAGTGGCATCAGGAATCACAATAACAACAAGGACTCTTATGAAACGCAGCCTGACCGCTCTCGCTCTGTTGATCGTCGTGCTGGCCTCCGGAGCCGGCTGGTACCTCTACAGCAAGCAGCCGTCACGCCAGGGCATGGTGGAACTGCAACACCTGCAAGGCTCCGTCACCGTGCGCTACGACGAGCGTGGCATCCCGCACATCCGCGCCGACAACGAAACCGACCTGTACCGCGCCCTCGGCTACGTGCATGCCCAGGACCGCCTGTTCCAGATGGAAGTGTTGCGTCGCCTGGCCCGTGGCGAGTTGGCTGAAGTGCTCGGGCCGAAGCTGCTCGACACCGACAAACTGATGCGCAGCCTGCGCATTCGCGAACGCGCAGAAACTTACCTGGCGAACCTCGACAAGCAGTCGCCCTCCTTCATCGCCATGCAAGCCTATCTGGACGGCATCAACCAGTATCAGGACAGCCACGCCAAACCCGTGGAGTTCGATGTGCTGGGCATTCCAAAACGCCCGTTCACCGCCCAGGACACCATCAGCATCGCCGGCTACATGGCCTACAGTTTTGCTGCGGCATTTCGTACCGAACCCCTGCTGACATTCGTGCGCGATCAACTGGGGCCCCAATACCTGAACATCTTCGATCTCGACTGGCAGCCCAAGGGCGTGCTCAACGGGACCGGCACCACCTTGGCCAGCGCCGACTGGAAAGACCTCAATGCCCTCGCCCGCTTGAGCGAACAAGCCCTGGCTGACAACGGCCTGCCACAGTTCGAGGGCAGCAACGCCTGGGTCGTCGCGGGCAGCCGGACCCAAAGCGGCAAGCCGCTGCTGGCGGGTGATCCGCATATCCGTTTTTCCGCGCCGTCAGTGTGGTACGAAGCGCAGCTCTCGGCGCCCGGCTTCGAACTCTACGGCCACTATCAGGCCTTGATGCCGTTTGCGTCGCTGGGCATGAACCACGACTTCGGCTGGAGCATCACCATGTTCCAGAATGACGACCTCGACCTGATCGCCGAGAAGGTCAACCCGGACAACCCCAATCAGGTCTGGTATCGCGGCAAGTGGGTGGACATGACGACCAGCGAGCAGCAGATCGCAGTCAAGGGCCAGGCGCCAGTCACCCTGGTGTTGCGTCAGTCGCCCCACGGCCCGATCGTCAACGATGCCTTGGGCAGCGGCGTCGGTAAAACCCCGATTGCCATGTGGTGGGCATTTCTCGAAAGCCAGAACCCGATCCTGGAGGGTTTCTACCAGCTCAATCGCGCCGACACCCTGGCCAAGGCCCGTGGTGCCGCGGCAAAAATCCAGGCCCCGGGCCTGAACGTTGTCTGGGCCAATGCCAAGGGAGATATCGGCTGGTGGGCGGCGGCACAATTGCCTAAACGCCCGGCGGGTGTACGCCCGTGGTTCATCCTCGATGGCAGCACCGCCGAGGCGGACAAGGATGGCTTCTACCCGTTCAGCGCCAACCCTCAGGAAGAAAACCCGGCCCGGGGCTACATCGTCTCGGCCAACTTCCAGCCGGTGTCGCCAACCGGCATGGAGATTCCCGGCTACTACAACCTTGCCGATCGCGGCCAGCAACTCAATCGCCAGCTCAGCGACAAAGCGATCAAATGGGACCTGGAAAACAGCCAGAAACTGCAACTGGGCACCACTACCGCCTACGGCCCGCGCCTGTTGGCACCGCTGTTGCCGGTGTTGCGCGAAGTGGTGAGCGATCCCGCCGAACTCAAACTGGTGGAGCAACTGGCCCAGTGGAAAGGCGATTACCCGATCGACTCGACCAGTGCCACGCTGTTCAACCAGTTCCTGTTCAACCTGACTGACGCGACGATGCGCGATGAACTGGGTAACGACTTCTTCGAAACGCTGCTCTCGACCCGGGTGATCGACGCCGCGCTCCCCCGCCTGGCCGCCAGCGCCGATTCGCCGTGGTGGGACAACCGCAGCACCCTCGGCAAGGAAACCCGTGCCGACACGGTGAAGGCCGCCTGGCAAGCCAGCCTCGCGCACCTCAAGAGCACCCTCGGCGCAGACGCCTCGCAATGGCAGTGGGGCAGCGCGCACACATTGACCCATGGCCATCCGCTCGGGCAGCAGAAGCCGCTGGACCTGTTCTTCAATGTCGGCCCCTTCGCCGCACCTGGCAGTCATGAAGTGCCGAACAACCTCTCGGCGAAAATCGGACCGGCACCCTGGCCCGTCACCTACGGCCCTTCGACCCGGCGCCTGATCGACTTCTCCGACCCGGCCCACAGCCTGACCATCAACCCGGTCGGCCAGAGCGGAGTCCTGTTCGACAGCCACTATGATGATCAGGCCGAGGCCTACGTCGAGGGGATGTACTTCCAGGCGCATCTCAATGAAGAAGAGATCACGGCCAATACCCGCAGTACGTTGAAGCTGTTGCCGGCGCGGGCTGTACCATAGATTTTTGCTGGCCGGGCTGGCGTCATCGCGAGCAAGCTCGCTCCCACAAGGATCTGTGTCGAACACAAATTATGTGAACACCAGAGAAACCTGTGGGAGCGAGCTTGCTCGCGATGGGGCCCTGATAGACGCCTACAAATTCAGCTCAAACCATCGCCGCAAAGTTCAGCCGGAACTGCTGCGGCGTCACCCCCAACCTGCGATTGAACACACTGCGCATGTGCTGGGCATCGCGAAAACCGCATTGATAGGCCACGGTCTTGAGCGGCGCGCGGGTGCTTTCCAGCAGCGTGCGCGCCGCATCGACCCTCGCTCGCTCGACGAACTCGGCCGGGGTAATTTTCGCTTCCCTGGCAAACACCCGGGAGAAGTTGCGCGCACTCATGTTGGCGGCATTGGCCAGGTCGGCGATGGCCAGGTCGCCCGTCAGGTTGGCCAGCACGTAATGCTGCACCATCGCTACCGCCGAATCCGCTTCGGCGTGGGGTGTGAGGAACGGGCTGAATTGCGACTGCCCGCCCGAACGCTGGGTGAACACCACCAGCCGCTTGGCGACGCTGAGTGCAACTTCCGGCCCGTGATCCCGGCCCAATAGATACAACGACAGATCGATCCCCGCTGTGACCCCGGCCGAGGTGAACAGCTCGCCGTCCTCAACATACAGTCGATCCGCTTCCACTCGGGACGAGGGGCACAGCGCCGCCAGATCCGATGCGTCCTGCCAATGCGTGGTGACCGTGCGCCCCTCCAGCAATCCGGCCCGGGCGAGCATGAACGCGCCGTTGCAGATCGAGCCGAAGCGCTTGGCCCGCGCGCAGGCATCGCGCAACCAGCCGTCGAATGCCATGCCGAAATCCATGAACGGCAACTGCGGCCCGCCCGCCACCAGCAACA
The DNA here is from genome assembly GCF_019956305.1 of Pseudomonas sp. BF-B-30. Taxonomy (NCBI): domain Bacteria; kingdom Pseudomonadati; phylum Pseudomonadota; class Gammaproteobacteria; order Pseudomonadales; family Pseudomonadaceae; genus Pseudomonas; species Pseudomonas sp. BF-B-30. The sequence goes on from NZ_JAHBDG010000044.1 coordinate 41,039, forward strand.
GGTCATACGGCTCCAGCGCTTCGCTGAAATGCCGATGGGCATTGAGTGCCAAACCGTTGGAGCACGCCATCATCCCGCGCTCGACGCCGATCACCTCCAGCCGATAGTGATCCTGCGGGGCAAGGAAGCGATTGGCCTCGGAAAACACATCCATGGGGCCGGTGACATCCAGCGACTGAACGCCGGCGAACACCACGATGGCTACGGTTTTACTCATGGTTCGAAGAGCCTCTCATGGCACCGATTGCAACGCTCACCTGTAGGAGCGAGCCTGCTCGCGATGGACGTCAACGATGACGGGAGCTGGCTGGATGTACGCGGTGCCCTCACGTGCATCGCGAGCAAGCTCGCTCCTACAGGGTCTGCATGCACCCTAGCCAATCCACGCCCAACAAGCGAGGTTGGCACGATATGCACGCTCATTGGCCGGGATCGCAGCCATGGATCGATTGTCCGGTTTCCGGGGCCGGAACAGACTTAAACCCTCAGCGCCGCCAAGGCGTTCACGACGAGGAAAACTCCATGAGCACCACCATCGCCGGCATCAAGATCCCCGACAGCGCACTGGCCAAGGCCACCACCGAATACATCCGCGACATCGAGTCCGACCTGCTCTACCACCACTCGCGCCGGGTCTTCCTGTTCGGTGCTCTGAGCGGCGAGCGCAAGCAACTGGCCTACAACCCGGAGTTGCTGTACGTCGGCGCGATGTTCCATGACCTGGGACTGGTGCAAGGTCATCGCAGCGACAACGAGCGCTTCGAAGTCGACGGTGCCAACGCGGCAGCGGCGTTCCTCAAGCCTTACGGACTGAGCGATGACGACATCGAACAGGTCTGGCTATCGATTGCCCTGCACACCACGCCGGGCGTTCCTCAGCATTTGCGGCCCACCGTGGCACTGGTCACGGCTGGCGTCGAGATGGACGTGCTGGGCATGGACTACGCGGCGTTTTCCAGCGTGCAGCGCGAAGCGGTGGTGCATGCGCATCCACGGGGCGAGGGATTCAAGGAGTGCATCATCTGCGCGTTTGCCGACGGCTTGCGCCATCGTCCGCAGACCACGTTCGGCAATGTGAAGACTGATGTGCTGGTGGATCAGGAGCCGGGGTTCAAGCCGATGAACTTCGTCGAGGTCATTCGTAAATCTCCCTGGGGCACATAAGCAAATGTGGGAGCGGGCTTGCTCGCGAAGGGGTCGTGTCAGTCTACATCCACATTGACTGACACAACGCTTTCGCGAGCAAGCCCGCTCCCACATTTTGGATTGGGTTGATCACAAGAGCGTGGTCAACCCGACGTCAGGCTCAAGCCGCTTCCGGCGCCTGCGCGCGACGCACGTCCGGTTGCTTCCACGAGTCGGCTGCCGCTTCTTCGATCGCCTGCTGGATCGCACGACGACGGCTTTCTTCGGCGCGACGGCTGAAGAACCAGACCAGGAAGGTCACGATGGACACCGCCAGCAGGATCAGGCTGGCCACGGCGTTGATCTCGGGTTTGACCCCCAGACGGACCGCCGAGAACACTTCCATCGGCAGGGTCGTGGAGCCCGGGCCGGACACGAAGCTCGCCAGCACGAGGTCATCCAGCGACAGGGCGAACGACATCATGCCGCCCGCTGCCAGCGATGGCGCGATCATCGGGATGGTGATCAGGAAGAACACCTTCCACGGCCGCGCACCGAGGTCCATGGCCGCTTCTTCGATGGACAGGTCCAGCTCACGCAAGCGTGCCGAGACCACCACCGCCACATAGGCCGCACAGAACGTGGTGTGGGCGATCCAGATGGTGACGATGCCGCGTTCCTGCGGCCAGCCGATCATCTGCGCCATGGCCACGAACAGCAGCAACAGCGACAGACCGGTGATCACCTCAGGCATGACCAGCGGCGCAGTGACCAGGCCACCGAACAGGGTACGGCCCTTGAAGCGCGTAATGCGCGTCAGGACGAACGCCGCCAATGTACCCAGCGCCACCGCCGCGATGGCGGTGTAGCAGGCGATTTCCAGCGAGCGCACCACCGAACCCATCAGTTGGCTGTTGTCGAGCAGGCCGACGTACCACTTGATCGACCAGCCGCCCCACACCGTTACCAGTTTGGAGGCGTTGAACGAGTAGATGACCAGGATCAGCATCGGCAGGTAGATGAACAACAGACCCAGTACCAGCATCAGGCTGGAGAAACGGAAGCGCTTCATTCTTTACCCTCCATTTCCTTGGCCTGACTGCGGTTGAACAGGATGATCGGCACAATCAGGATCGCCAGCATCACTACCGCCAGGGCAGACGCCACCGGCCAGTCACGGTTGTTGAAGAACTCTTGCCAGAGCACTTTACCGATCATCAGGGTTTCCGGACCACCGAGCAGTTCCGGGATCACGAACTCACCCACCACCGGGATGAACACCAGCATGCAGCCGGCGATGATGCCGTTTTTCGACAGCGGCACGGTGATTTTCCAGAAGCTGTTGAACGTGCTCGAACCCAGGTCCGACGCAGCTTCCAGCAGGCTCTGGTCGTGCTTCACCAGGTTGGCGTACAGCGGCAGGATCATGAACGGCAGGTAGGAATAAACCACGCCGATGTAGACCGCCAGGTTGGTGTTGAGGATCTGCAGCGGCTCGTCGATCCAGCCCATGCTCATCAGGAACCCGTTGAGCAGGCCGTTATTGCTGAGGATGCCCATCCACGCGTAAACGCGGATCAGGATCGCGGTCCAGGTCGGCATCATGATCAGCAGCACCAGCACCGTTTGCACTTCCTTGCGGGCAACGGAGATGCCGTAGGCCATCGGGTAGCCAATCAGCAGGCAGAGGATGGTGCTGAAAAACGCCATCTTCAACGAGCCGAGGTAAGCGGCGATGTACAGCTCGTCACCGGCCAGCATCGCGTAGTTGCCCAGGTTAAGCAGCAACTGCAACTTCTGCTCGGCGTAGCTGTAGATCTCGGTGTATGGCGGAATGGCCACGTCCGCTTCGGCGAAGCTGATCTTCAGTACGATGAAGAACGGCAGCATGAAGAACAGGAACAGCCAGATGAAGGGAACCCCGATGACCATCTGACGGCCACCGGGAATTATTCGATTGAGTCGACGCTTGAATTTGCGCATGTTCATGAGCGCAGCACCACGCCGCTGTCGTCTTCCCAGTACACGTAGACCTGATCACCCCAGGTCGGACGCTGCCCGCGACGCTCGGCGTTGGCCACGAACGACTGCACCAGCTTGCCGCTTGGCAATTCGACGTAGAACACCGAGTGCCCACCCAGGTAGGCGATGTCGTGCACTTTGCCGCTGGACCAGTTGTACTGGCAGGTCGGCATGTCGGCGGTGACCAGCAGTTTTTCCGGACGGATCGCGTAGGTGACCGACTTGTCCTGCACCGAAGTGCTGATGCCGTGGCCGACGTAGATCTGACGATCCAGGTCTTTGCAGGTAATGATCGCGTGACCTTCGGCGTCGTCGATCACTTCGCCTTCGAAGATGTTCACGTTGCCGATGAATTCGCAGACCAGGCGACTGGTCGGGGTTTCGTAGATGTCGATCGGGCTGCCGATCTGGGCGATCCAGCCCAGGTGCATGATCGCGATACGCTCGGCCATGGTCATGGCCTCTTCCTGATCGTGGGTCACCATCACGCAGGTTACGCCGACGCGCTCGATGATCTCCACCAGCTCCAACTGCATTTGCGAACGCAGTTTTTTATCCAGTGCGCCCATCGGTTCGTCGAGCAGCAGCAGCTTCGGGCGCTTGGCCAGGGAACGGGCCAGGGCCACACGCTGACGCTGACCACCGGACAACTGATGCGGTTTGCGCTTGGCGTACTGGCTCATCTGTACCAGCTTGAGCATGTCGGCCACGCGGGCGTCGATCTCTGACGTCGGCAGTTTGTCCTGCTTGAGGCCAAAGGCGATGTTCTGCGCCACGGTCATGTGCGGGAACAAGGCGTAGGACTGGAACATCATGTTGATCGGCCGCTCGTATGGCGGCATATCAGTGATGTCTACGCCATCGAGGAAAATGCGCCCCTCCGTGGGCCGTTCGAAACCTGCGAGCATGCGCAGCAAAGTGGATTTGCCCGATCCCGAACCGCCGAGCAGGGCGAAAATTTCGCCTTTCTTGATTTCCAGGGACACATCGTCCACGGCAATCGTCTCGTCGAACTTCTTCGTGACCCGGTCGATTTTGACCAGCACCTGTTTAGGTGACTGGTCGCCCTCGAGGGCTTTCTTATAGGCGCCGGAGGCAACTGCCATTTACGAAACTCCCAACAAAATTTTCAGTTCGCTCAAGGTGAGCGAACCTTGGATAGTTTGAGCCTTGAAACTATTTACCCGACTTGACCTTGGTCCAGCTGCGGGTCATCAAACGTTGAATATTCGGCGGTAACTCGATCGACACGTAGGTCTTGTCGAGCACCTCTTGCGGTGGATAAACCGCTTCGTCGGTGCGAATGGACTGTTCCATCAGTTTGTCCGACCCCGGGTTAGGGTTGGCATAGCCGACGTAATCGCTGACCTGGGCAATCACCTCAGGCTTGAGCAAATAGTTGATGAAGGCGTGGGCCTGCTTGACGTTGGCCGAGTCCTTCGGAATCGCCAGCATGTCGAACCAGAGCGCACCACCCTCTTTCGGAATCGAGTAGGCGATGTTCACGCCTTTCTTGGCTTCTTCGGCGCGGTTCTTGGCCTGGAAGATGTCGCCGGAGAAACCGATCGCCACGCAGATATCGCCGTTGGCCAGATCCGCGATGTACTTGGAGGAATGGAAGTAAGTTACGTAAGGCCGCACTGCAAGCAACTTGGCGGTGGCCTTTTCGTAGTCCTTGGGATCAGTGCTGTTAGCGTTCAGGCCCATGTAATTGAGCACTGTCGGCATCATTTCATCGGCGGAGTCGAGGAATGCGACGCCACAGCTTTGCAGTTTCTTGATGTTCTGCGGCTCGAACAGCACGCCCCACGAATCAATCGTATCGACGCCCAGCACAGCCTTGACCTTGTCGACGTTGTAACCGATGCCGTTGGTGCCCCACAGGTACGGCACGGCGTACAGGTTGCCCGGATCGTTCTGTTCCAGGCGCTTGAGCAGCACTGGATCGAGGTTCGAATAGTTCGGCAGCTGCGACTTGTCGAGCTTCTGGAATGCCCCGGCCTTGATCTGCTTGCCGAGGAAGTGGTTCGACGGCACGACCACGTCGTAGCCGGTACGCCCGGCCAGCAATTTACCTTCCAGGGTTTCGTTGGAATCGAAGACGTCATAAACCGGCTTGATACCGGTCTCTTTCTGGAAATCGGCCAGGGTGGTCTCGCCGATGTAGTCGGACCAGTTATAAATATGCACGGTACCGGCGGCCTGGACACTGACAGCAACTGTCAGCCCGGCACCCACCAGCATGGCATTGCGCAACATAGAAAAAATAGGCAAGTGGAGGTCCTCTGAAATTAGTTGGGCCCAAGTTGCCCCGCGCTACATGACAACCGTGGTTGCCCGGCAACAAAACCGGCGCGCAACTTACCCTCGAAAAACCGTTCCAGCAAAACTTTCTGTCATTTAATTACACCTGCTGCCGCCACCGCGCGGGTGGCGACAACAGGTTGTTGCATCAAACCGGCTTATTTACCGGATTTGATCTTGGTCCAGCTGCGGGTCATGATTCGCTGGGTCGCGGCCGGCAAGTCGGCAATCGCGTACAGCTTGGCCAGCACGTCCGCCGGCGGGTAAACGCCCGGGTCGCTGGTGATGTCTTTATCGACCAACGCAGTTGCAGCCGCGTTACCGTTCGGGAAACGTACGGCGTTGGTGATTTCAGCCATGATTTCCGGCTTCTGCAGGAAGGTCATGAACTTGTAGGCGCCTTCGACGTTTTCGGCATCTTTAGGGATGGCGACCATGTCGTAGAAGCTGCCGGCACCTTCTTTGGGAATGTTGTAGCTGACTTTCACCTTGCCACCGGCTTCTTCCGCGCGGGACTTGGCCTGGTAAATGTCACCCGAGTAACCCACGGCCACGCAGATGTTGCCGTTGGCCAGGTCGGAGATGTACTTGGACGAGTGGAAGTAACCTACCGAAGGACGAATTTTCAGGAACAGCGCTTCGGCTTCGGCCAGTTGTTTCTTGTCCTGGCTGTCGGTTGGATAGCCCAGGTAGTGCAATGCCACCGGAATCATCTCGGTTGGCGAATCGAGGAAGCTGATACCGCACGCCTTCAACTTCGCGGCGTTTTCAGGTTTGAACAAGAGGTCCCAGGAGTTGGTCGGCGCGTCGGCACCCAGCGCAGCCTTGACCTTCTCGGGATTGAAGCCGATACCGATCGAACCCCACATGTACGGGAAGGCGTGCTCGTTACCCGGGTCGCTCACGGAAACGGCCTTGAGCAGGTCGGTGTTCAGGTTCTTCCAGTTAGGCAGCTTGGACTTGTCCAGCTTCTGGTAGACGCCAGCCTTGATCTGCTTGGCCAGGAAGTTGTTCGACGGTACAACGATGTCGTAACCGGACTTGCCTGCCAGCAACTTGGCTTCAAGGGTTTCGTTGCTGTCGAAGACGTCATAGACAACCTTGATGCCCGACTCGTCTTCAAACTTCTTGACGGTGTCAGGTGCGATGTAGTCGGACCAGTTGTACACGTGCAGTACTTTGTCATCGGCCTGAACCGCGCCGGCCATCAAACCCATTACGGACATGGCAAGCAGAGTCTTGCCAGCGAGCTTTTTACCTAGTGCCTTCATGCGTAATGCTCCAAATTTTTCTTTTTTGAACCACTTGTTCAGCGACCGAACCCGGGCAACTGGAACCGCGGCTAGTCTGGCAAGATCCACATCGGTCTTTCAAGGAAACGGCCACGCTTTCTGACAGTTCTGAGCGAAAGCTTCTACTTCCTATGTAGAACTTTGTACCTCCGCTCAGAGCCTAGCACTTAGCCCTGCAATGCACTCAGGGTCAGGTCAAGACACTTGCGAGCCTTGGTCACCAGTTCATCGATTTCCGCCGGTGTAATCACCAGTGGCGGAGCGATGATCATGGTGTCGCCGACGGCGCGCATGATCAGGCCGTTATCGAAGCAGAACTGACGGCAGATCATGCCGACGCCCTTGCCTTCGAAACGCTTGCGTGTGGCCTTGTCCTGGACCAGTTCGATGGCCCCCAACAGACCCACCCCACGAACTTCACCCACCAGCGGGTGATCGTTCAGTTCCCACAGACGCTTTTGCAAATACGGTGCCGTTTCGGACTTCACGCGCTCGACAATTTTTTCGTCGCGCAGGATGCGGATGTTTTCCAGCCCCACAGCCGCTGCCACCGGGTGCCCGGAGTAGGTGAAACCGTGGTTGAAGTCGCCGCCCTCATTGAGCACGTCCACCACTTCGTCACGCACAATCAGACCACCCATCGGGATGTAGCCCGAGGTCAGACCCTTGGCGATGGTCATCATGTCTGGCTTGAGGTCGTAGAAATCGCTGCCGAACCACTCGCCGGTACGACCGAAACCGCAAATCACTTCGTCAGCCACGAACAGAATGTCGTACTTGGCGAGGATTTCCTTGATGCGCGGCCAGTAAGTCTCTGGCGGAATGATCACGCCACCGGCACCCTGGATCGGCTCGGCAATAAAGGCACCGACGTTGTCGACGCCGACCTCCAGAATCTTTTCTTCCAGCTGATTGGCCGCCCACACACCGAACTCTTCCGGGGTCATTTCGCCGCCTTCGCCGAACCAGTACGGCTGGGCAATGTGAACGATGCCCGGGATCGGCAAGTCGCCCTGTTCGTGCATGTACGTCATACCGCCCAGGCTCGCGCCGGCCACGGTGGAACCGTGATAGCCGTTCTTGCGGCTGATGATGACTTTCTTGTTCGGCTGACCCTTGATCGACCAGTAGTGACGAACCATACGCAGCATGGTGTCGTTGCCTTCGGAGCCGGAACCGGTGAAGAACACGTGGTTCATGCCTTCAGGCGCGATGTCGGCGATAGCCTTGGCCAGTTCCAGTACCGGCGGATGCGCAGTCTGGAAGAACAGGTTGTAGTAAGGCAGTTCGCGCATCTGTTTACTGGCGGCATCGGCCAGTTCATCGCGACCATAACCAATTGCGACACACCACAGGCCGGCCATGCCATCGAGGATCTTGTTGCCTTCGCTGTCCCAGAGGTAAACGCCCTTGGCGTTGGTGATGATCCGCGGGCCTTTCTCTTTCAGCTGCTTGAAATCGCTGAACGGAGCCAGGTGGTGATCATTGCTCAGGGTTTGCCATTCACGGGTTTGCGGATTGTTGCTGGTCATACGAATCTCCTAAAAAAATCACGTGAAGGCGCCGCCAGGCAGCGGCGGCGCCCGGCGTATCAGACGGCAAAGAGCAGGAATTCCCTTTCCCACGAACTGATCACGCGCTTGAAGTTTTCATGCTCGGCCCGCTTGACCGCAACGTAGCCAGTGATGAAATTTTTGCCCAGGTAACGCTCGATGGTCGCGCTGTTTTCCATGCGTTCCAGCGCGTCTTCGATGGTCAGCGGCAGGCGCAGGTTGCGGCGTTCATAGCCACGCCCCACTACCGGCGCACTCGGGTTCAGGCCTTCGACCATGCCGATGTAACCGCAGAGCAGGCTCGCGGCAATCGCCAGGTACGGGTTGGCATCGGCGCCCGGCAGGCGGTTTTCCACCCGACGGTTTTGCGGCCCCGCATCCGGCACCCGCAGGCCCACGGTGCGGTTCTCTTCGCCCCACTCCACGTTCACCGGCGCCGAGGTATCCGGCAGGAAGCGGCGGAATGAGTTGACGTTGGGTGCGAACAGCGGCAACAGCTCGGGAATGAGTTTCTGCAGACCACCGATGTGGTGCAGGAACAACTGGCTCATGGTCCCGTCGTCATTGGAGAAGATGTTCTTGCCGGTCTCGATGTCGATGACGCTCTGGTGCAAGTGCATGGCGCTGCCCGGCTCGCCGGTCATCGGCTTGGCCATGAAGGTCGCGGCCACATCATGCTTGAGCGCGGCTTCGCGCATGGTGCGCTTGAACACCAGGATCTGGTCGGCCAGGGACAGGGCATCGCCGTGACGGAAGTTGATTTCCATCTGCGCCGTGCCGTCCTCGTGGATCAGCGTATCGAGGTCCAGGTCTTGCAATTCGCACCAGTCGTAGACGTCTTCGAACAACGGATCGAATTCGTTCGCGGCTTCAATGGAGAACGACTGGCGACCGATTTCCGGGCGACCGGAGCGGCCGATTGGAGGTTGCAGCGGGTAGTCCGGGTCGTCACTGCGCTTGGTCAGGTAAAACTCCATTTCCGGCGCCACGATCGGCTGCCAGCCTTTGTCGGTATAGAGTTTCAGGACTTTCTTGAGCACGTTGCGCGGCGACAGCTCGATCGGGTTGCCTTGCTTGTCGTAGGTATCGTGGATGACGATGGCGGTCGGCTCGATGGCCCACGGCACCAGGTACACCGCGCTCTGGTCGGGGCGGCAGATCATGTCGATGTCGGCCGGGTCGAGCAGTTCGTAATAGATGTCGTCTTCGACGTAATCGCCGGTCACTGTCTGCAACAGAACGCTTTCTGGCAGGCGCATGCCTTTTTCGGCGATGAATTTGTTGGTCGGCGAAATCTTGCCCCGGGTAATCCCGGTCAAGTCGGCGATCATGCATTCGACTTCTGTGATCTTGTGGTTTTTCAACCAATCGGTGAGCTGGTCGAGGTTGTTACTCATAAATGCCTCTAGGCTTGAGTTGTCTGACCCTTTTGAGGTCAGGCGTTGTTTGACGCATCGGCGTCGCGTTGTAGAGCGTTTGCGCGGCAGATTATCGTGCTTGGCAACACGGCTGCAGAGGCCGGGCGTGCAGAATCGCGAGCGGTGCCCTGAACAATGGTCAGGCCGCTATTGTGAATCGGTTCTATATTGAATGGAGTAACCGTAATGGGGGTGCCATCGCGACCGTCCAGAATATCGGACGGGGACGGTTGAACCGTCACGGATGGGAGGATCACCAGAACCGCCGGGGCCACGGAACGGACGGACGTGTCATCACTGATGTGACAAGCATGCCGACCGACCTGTCTTGAGCAGTCGGTGACGCCGATTATCGGCAGGCGAGACATGAAGCACCCCGGTATTATTGCTGTTATGGGTTTGATTCGAGCTTAGCCTTGTTCATTTTTTTACACAACACCCCCGTAAAAAATACAACACGGCCCGCTCAAGCCTGCGGGCGCCATAGAGGCCAAGGGCATAAAAACGCCCCAAAGTGCCTCAAAAAAGCCACACAGGCGCTTTTTTAGGGCAAAAAAGGCCTCGCTTGACTTCGGCATGCCGTTCGGGTTGACTGGAATCTGAAAAGATCAATGATTGATATTTTTAACAACAAAGGTGTTGCATCATGTCGGTACCCCCGCGTGCCGTTCAGCTTAACGAAGCGAACGCGTTCCTTAAGGAACATCCTGAGGTTCTGTACGTTGACCTTCTGATTGCGGATATGAATGGTGTGGTGCGCGGCAAGCGCATCGAACGCACCAGCCTCCACAAGGTTTACGAGAAAGGCATCAACCTGCCGGCCTCTCTATTTGCTCTGGATATCAATGGCTCGACGGTGGAAAGCACCGGCCTGGGCCTGGACATCGGCGATGCTGACCGAATCTGCTATCCAATCCCCGATACCCTATGCAACGAGCCATGGCAGAAGCGCCCGACCGCGCAACTGTTGATGACCATGCACGAACTCGAAGGCGAACCATTCTTCGCCGACCCGCGTGAAGTGCTGGCCAATGTGGTGCGCAAGTTCGACGAAATGGGCCTGACCATCTGCGCCGCGTTCGAACTGGAGTTCTACCTGATCGACCAGGAGAACGTGAACGGTCGTCCGCAACCGCCGCGCTCGCCGGTTTCCGGCAAACGTCCGCACTCGACTCAGGTCTACCTGATCGACGACCTCGACGAATACGTCGACTGCCTCCAGGACATTCTGGAGGGTGCCAAAGAGCAAGGCATTCCGGCCGACGCCATCGTCAAGGAAAGTGCCCCGGCGCAGTTCGAAGTCAACCTGCACCACGTGGCTGACCCGATCAAGGCCTGTGACTACGCGGTCCTGCTCAAGCGCCTGATCAAGAACATCGCCTACGACCATGAAATGGACACCACCTTCATGGCCAAGCCTTACCCAGGCCAGGCGGGTAATGGTCTGCACGTCCACATCTCGATTCTCGACAAAGACGGCAAGAACATTTTTGCCAGTGAGGATCCCGAGCAGAACGCCGCACTGCGTCACGCGATCGGCGGTGTGCTCGAGACCCTACCGGCGCAGATGGCTTTCCTCTGCCCGAACGTCAACTCCTACCGTCGTTTCGGCGCACAGTTCTACGTGCCGAACTCGCCGTGCTGGGGTCTGGATAACCGCACCGTGGCGATTCGCGTACCGACCGGCTCCGCCGACGCCGTGCGCATCGAACATCGTGTAGCCGGCGCCGATGCCAACCCGTACCTGCTGATGGCTTCGGTCCTGGCAGGCGTGCACCACGGCCTGACCAACAAAATCGAGCCTGGCGCCCCGGTCGAAGGCAACAGCTACGAGCAGAACGAGCAGAGCCTGCCGAACAACCTGCGCGATGCACTGCGCGAGCTGGACGACAGCGAAGTCATGGCCAAGTACATCGATCCGAAATACATCGATATCTTCGTGGCCTGTAAAGAGAGCGAGCTGGAGGAGTTCGAACACTCCATCTCCGACCTCGAGTACAACTGGTACCTGCATACCGTTTAATCGGTTGCAGTAAAAAAACGCCGCCGGCTGTAAAAGCCTGCGGCGTTTTTTTATGGCCAACACCGCCTCCTGTGGCGAGGGGGCTTGTCGGGACGCCGCACCGCCCCGTTGGGCTGCACAGCAGCCCCAAAAAATACACCCTCATGTGTATCAGACATACCGCGATTACCGGGTTTGGGAGTGCTTCGCCCTCCAACGGGGGCAAGCCCCCTCGCCACAGGGTATGGATCATCCTCGCGCTCTGCGTACAATGCCCGCAGCCCCGCAGGAGACTCCAATGACACGCGTAGCCACCCCCCGCAAACCCCGCGCACGCAGCCAGGCCCGGATCGATTCGATACTCGATGCGGCCCGCACGCTGCTGGCTGCCGAGGGCGTGGCCAGCCTGTCGATCTACAGCGTCGCCGAGCGCGCGGAGATACCGCCCTCCTCGGTCTACCACTTCTTCGCCAGCGTGCCGGCGTTGCTCGAAGCCTTGACCGCCGACGTCCATGCGGCCTTCCGCGCCTGCCTGCAAGCCCCTATCGACCACCACGCCTTGAATGGCTGGCGCGATCTGTCGCGACTGGTGGAACAACGCATGCTCGACATCTACGCAGAGGATGCTGCCGCCCGCCAACTCATTCTGGCCCAGCACGGCCTGACCGAAGTCACCCAGGCCGACCGCCAGCACGACATCGAACTGGGCGACCTGATGCACAAGCTGTTCGACCATCACTTCGAGCTGCCGACCTTGCCGAGTGATGTCGATGTGTTCGCCCTGGCCATGGAGCTGGGCGACCGGGTGTATGCGCGCTCGGTGCAGCAGCACGGGCAGATTACGCCGCGCATGGCCGAGGAAGGGATGCGGGTGTTTGATGCTTATGTGGGGTTGTATTTGCCACCGTATCTGCCCAAGCGGAACCTCTAGTGCGCTCACTGACCTCATCGCGAGCAAGCTCGCTCCCACAAGGATCTTCAGTGAATTCAGATTCTGTGAACGACAAATAATCCTGTGGGAGCGAGCTTGCTCGCGATGGCCGCACCGCTCAGCTCAAGACAAACACACATGAAAAACCCCGAAGGGCTCAAACCCTTCGGGGTTGTTGTTTACGCATGTGGCTTACAACTTGGCGATCGACACCTCGGTGGATTTCACAAACGCGATCACTTCACTGCCGACCGCCAGTTCCAGCTCTTTCACCGAGCGTGTGGTGATCACCGAAGTGACAATGCCGGACGCGGTCTGCACGTCGATTTCCGACAGCACGTCGCCGAGGACGATTTCCTTGATGGAGCCTTTGAACTGGTTGCGAACGTTGATGGCCTTGATAGTCATGATGTTGATTCCTGTCGTTGGGTAAGACTTGAGTTATTGAGCCCAGCGCAATTGCGTAGGCAAGGGTGAAACGGGTTCCGGTTCCGGCGGTTGGCCGGGCAGCGCCAGCACGCGATTGAGGACTTCGGTTTCCAGTGCCGCCAGCCGATGGGAGCCACGAACCCGAGGGCGCGGCAGTTCCACGTGCAGGTCGAGGCCGACTTCGCCGTCTTCGATCAGGATCACCCGATCGGCAATCGCCACGGCTTCACTGACGTCATGGGTCACCAGCAACACCGTGAAACCGTGCTGCTGCCAGAGCCGTTCAATCAGTTGCTGCATTTCAATTCGGGTCAGGGCATCCAGCGCCCCCAAGGGCTCGTCGAGCAGCAGCAGGCGCGGCTGATGGATCAACGCACGGGCCAACGCCACGCGTTGCTTCTGCCCACCGGACAGCGCTGCCGGCCACTCGTGGGCGCGATCGGCCAGGCCCACCGCCTCCAAAGCTGCAAGCGCTTGCGGTCGCCAGTTGCCCTTGAGGCCCAGACCGACGTTGTCGATGATCTTTTTCCACGGCAGCAAACGCGCTTCCTGGAACATCAGCCGCGTGTCTTCCCGCGCGTCGCTCAATGGCGCGGCACCGGCGAGCAACTCACCGCCCGTGGGTTGATCGAGGCCGGCGAGCAATCGCAGCAAGGTACTTTTGCCGCAGCCACTGCGACCGACCACGGCAACAAACTGGCCCGCCGGAATGTGCAGGTCGATCTCGCGCAGCACCTGCCGCGAGCCGAAGGTTTTTTGCAGCTTGCGCACCGCCAGCGGAATGCCGCGCAGCAGGCGTGGAGGTTGCTCCGCAATCATGCCGCACCTCCCTTGGCAACCTGATAGGCCGGGTGCCAGCGCAGCCAGACACGCTCAAGTCCACGGGCCGCGAGGTCGGCCAGTTTGCCGAGCACCGCGTACAGCAGAATCGCCAGCACCACCACGTCGGTCTGCAAGAACTCCCGGGCGTTCATGGCCAGATAGCCGATGCCGGAACTCGCGGAAATGGTTTCCGCCACGATCAACGTCAGCCACATGAAGCCCAGGGCGAAGCGCACGCCGACCAGAATCGAAGGCAGCGCCCCCGGCAGAATCACCTGCCAGAACAGGCTGAAACCGCTCAGGCCATAGCTACGCGCCATCTCCACCAACGCCGGGTCGACGTTGCGGATGCCGTGATAGGTGTTGAGGTAGATCGGGAACAACGTGCCCAGCGCCACCAGGAAAATCTTCGCCGACTCGTCGATGCCGAACCACAGGATCACCAGTGGAATCAGCGCCAGGTGCGGCACATTGCGGATCATCTGCACCGAACTGTCGAGCAGGCGTTCGCCCCACTTCGACAGGCCGGTGATGAAGCCGAGCGTCAGGCCGATACCACCACCGATGGTGAAGCCCAGCGCGGCACGCCAGCCACTGATCGCCAGGTGTGTCCAGATTTCGCCACTGCGCACCAGACTTACACCGGCCTCGATGACGGCGATGGGTGCCGGCAGGATCCGTGTCGACAACCAACCCGCCGACACACTCAACTGCCATACCGCCAGCAGCAACACCGGCAACGCCCATGGCGCCAGGCTGTGGATGATTTTCTTCATGACTGCGCCTCAGCTCTGGGACGCGGCTTTGGGAAGAATGTCGTTGGCGACCATCTCGCCGAACGGGCTGACGTAACCGGCGCTCTTCGGCAGTTCAGGACGCTCGACATCGAGGTGCGGGAACAGCAACTCAGCCACCCGGTACGACTCTTCCAGGTGTGGATAACCGGAGAAGATGAAGGTATCGATGCCGAGGTCGGCGTACTCCTTCACGCGGGCGGCCACGGTCGGACCATCGCCCACCAGTGCCGTACCGGCACCGCCGCGCACCAGACCGACGCCGGCCCACAGGTTAGGGCTGACCTCCAGGTTGTCGCGATTGCCGCCGTGCAATGCGGCCATGCGTTGCTGACCGACCGAATCGAAACGCGCCAGCGAAGCCTGGGCACGAGCGATGGTCTCGTTGTCGAGATGGGAGATCAGCCGATCCGCGGCTTTCCAGGCTTCATCGTTGGTTTCGCGCACGATCACGTGCAGGCGAATGCCGAAGCGCACGGTGCGTCCAAGCTTGGCGGCCTTGGCTCGGACCTGTTCGATTTTTTCCGCGACGGCGGCCGGTGGCTCGCCCCAGGTCAGGACCATTTCCACCTGTTCGGCGGCCAGGTCTTGCGCGGCTTCAGAGGAGCCGCCGAAGTACAGCGGCGGACGCGGCTGCTGGATCGGCGGATAGAGCAACTTCGCACCCTTCACGCTGATGTGCTGGCCGTCGTAATCGACGGTTTCACCTTCCAGTACCCGGCGCCAGATGCGGGTGAATTCCACCGAGGCCTGATAGCGTTCTTCGTGGCTGAGGAACAGACCATCGCCCGCCAACTCTTCCGGATCACCACCCGTCACCAGGTTGAACAGCGCACGACCGCCGGACAGTCGATCCAGGGTCGCGGCCTGACGCGCCGCCACCGTCGGGGAAATGATCCCGGGGCGCAGGGCGACAAGGAACTTCAAACGCTGGGTCACAGGAATCAGCGATGCCGCCACCAACCAAGAGTCTTCGCAGGAGCGTCCGGTCGGAATCAGTACCCCGCCAAAACCCAGGCGGTCAGCGGCTTGCGCGACTTGTTGCAGGTAACCGTGATCAACGGCGCGGGCGCCTTCGGCGGTGCCAAGGTAATGGCCGTCGCCGTGGGTAGGCAGGAACCAGAAAATATTGAGGCTCATGGAGTGGTCTCCTTGGGGAATCGATTTATTGGGCTTTGGCAACGGCGGCCGGCGGCGTCCAGATCACGTCTTTGATGCTCAACGGCTTGGGAATCAACTTGAGCTGGTAGAAGCTGTCGGCAATTTTCTGCTGCGCCGCGACCACTTCCGGAGTCAGGAACAACGCGCCATAGCCCTGGCGTTTCACCGAGGTCAGGGTGATGTCGGCTGGCAGGCCGAGCAGCGGTGAAACCTGTTGGGTCACCTCTTGCGGGTTAGCCTTGGACCACTCGCCCACCGCGCGCACTTCTTCCACCAGGGTCTTGATCACCTCGGGATTTTTCTGCGCATAAGGTTTGGTTGCCAGGTAGAACTGATGGTTGTCGACGATGCCCTGGCCATCGCGCAGGGTGCGCGCTTGCAGCTGTTGTTCGGCGGCGGCCTGGTAGGGGTCCCAGATCACCCAGGCGTCGACACTGCCACGTTCGAACGCGGCGCGGGCATCGGCCGGCGGCAGGAATACGGTCTGGATGTCGGTGTATTTGAGGCCGGCGTCTTCCAGTGCACGCACCAGCAGGTAGTGCACGTTGGAGCCTTTGTTGAGGACGACTTTCTTGCCCTTGAGGTCCGCCACCGATTTGATCGCCGAGTCCTTCGGCACCAGGATCGCCTCACTGTGCGGCGCTGGCGGTTCGTAGGCGACGTAGAGCAAATCAGCACCAGCCGCCTGGGCGAACACTGGCGGAGTTTCACCGGTGACACCGAAGTCGATGGAACCGACGTTCAAGCCTTCAAGCAGTTGCGGGCCACCGGGGAATTCCGTCCATTGCACGTCCACGCCTTGGGCGGCGAGGCGTTTTTCCAGGGTGCCTTTGGCTTTGAGCAGCACCAGGGTGCCGTATTTCTGATAGCCGATTCGTAAAGTCTCGGCCTGAGCTTGAGTAATGGCGCCGAAGGTGACAGCCGCAGCAAACAGAGCGACCAGACCACGACGCAAAATGACAGGGCGCATGGCGCTCTCCTTTTTGCAGTTGGGTTTTGGCTGCACCTGCTTGCCCGTTGGCGGGCGAGTAAGGCCAGTACTTCAATTTTTCGGTGAGGCTTAAATGCTCCAGCGAGCACTCAACAAACGATCATTCAACAGGTTCGGATCGAGCGGCTTGGGCCGTCGCGCCATGGCGCTGAAAAACAGCTCAAGCGATTCATTCAGTCGTTGTTCCAGCTCCGGCGCCAACTGCGCCAGGGCGCTGCCTTCGCCGTAAGCGATCTGGCTGTCGACGGCGAAAATCCCCTGCAGCATTTCCTGGGCCTTCAATGCCGACAGCACCGGCTTGAGCGCGTAATCCACCGCCAGCATGTGGGCGATGCTGCCGCCAGTGGCCATCGGCAGAACCACCTTGTGGCTCAAGGCGCGTTCGGGCAGCAAATCCAGCACGACCTTCAGTGCTCCGGAAAACGATGCCTTGTAAACCGGTGTGGCGATCAGCAGGCCATCGGCGTTTTCAATTTGTTGCAACAAGTCGATCACCTTGGGGCTGTCGAAGCGTGCGTGCAGCAAGTCCTCGGCCGGGAAGTCCCGTACCTGATAACTCACCACTTCCACGCCCTGCCCCTGTAACCAACGCTGGGAGCGATCCAGCAGCACCCCGGATCGAGAGCGCTGACTGGGACTGCCACCGAGTGAGACAACCAACATTCAGACGATTCCTTGCACGGTGTTGGCGATTCGCGGTTTGCGATCTCGCTTCGATGGAGTGACCTTAACAGCTGATTTATATATCCATAAATCATATTTATTCATTTGGTTATGCCTTAAAGAAATATATATAACTGTTTCTTCCAGGCAAAAAAACAGGCCGTCGAAACGGCCTGAAATCCCCTGCTTTGTGGATGCTGTTAACTGTGAAACATGTGGTGTCTGACCCGACGCCTTCGCGAGCAAGCCCGCTCCCACAAGGGGGTACGCGGACAAATGTGGGAGCGGGCTTGCTCGCGAAGGCGGCATCAGCCACACCGTAAATATTGATGACTCACCGATTAGGTTGCGGCGTCAGGCGCAAGTAAGGCTTAACCGCTCGATAGCCCTTGGGAAAACGCTGTTTGATTTCATCCTCATCTTTAAGCGACGGCACGATCACCACCTCATCACCGTCCTGCCAGTTGGCCGGTGTGGCCACCTTGTAGTTGTCGGTGAGTTGCAGCGAGTCGATCACCCGCAGGATTTCATTGAAATTGCGGCCGGTGCTCGCCGGGTAGGTAATCGTCAGCCGGACCTTTTTCTTCGGGTCGATCACGAACAGACTGCGCACGGTCAGGGTGTCGTTGGCGTTGGGGTGGATCAGGTCGTAGAGGTCCGAGACTTTGCGGTCGGCGTCATCCAGGATCGGAAAGTTGACCACGGTGTCCTGGGTTTCGTTGATGTCCTCGATCCACCTGTGGTGCGACTCCACCGGGTCCACCGACAAAGCGATGGCCTTGACGCCGCGCGCTGCGAACTCATCCTTGAGCTTGGCGGTGAAGCCCAATTCAGTCGTGCACACCGGCGTGAAGTCCGCTGGATGGGAAAACAGCACGCCCCAACTATCGCCCAGCCACTGATGGAAACGAATGGTGCCGGCGCTGGAGTTCTGTTCGAAATCGGGGGCGATATCGCCAAGTCTGAGACCCATGGTGCTGCTCCTTGTGAGTGCTTGATGGGTTCAACTGTGCCTGTGTTTTTTATCTATTAAAAAGAATAAATATCGATTTATTTAGACCATAAAGAAATATTAAATATCTATTCACTGGACGCGCCCGCACAACCGGCCGAACATCGCCCCCAAGGTTCGAGAAGGCCTTGAGTTGCTGCAAAGAGGGAAGTTCAAGGCGGGATTACGGGGGTGAACCCGTCTTGAAATTGTAAAAGCCCCGCCCGGTGCAATACCGGGCGGGGCTTTTTTGTCTCGGTTACGCGAGCGCTATTACAACAGCGGGATCGAGTAGCTGACGATCAGGCGGTTTTCGTCCTGCGAACGCGTGTTCGGCAGGTCGGTGCGCCAGGTCGCGTTTTTCCACGCCAGGCCCAGGTTTTTCAGCGGACCTTCCTGAACGACGTAAGCCACGCTCAGATCGCGCTCCCACTCGGAAGCACCATTGGCCGCCTCGCCGCCCTTGGCGTTAACGGTATCGATGTTGTCGCCGTGCAGGTAAACCAGACCCGCCGTCAGGCCAGGTACGCCGACCTTGGCGAAGTCATAGGAGTAGCGTGCTTGCCAGGTACGCTCGCCGGCACGGCCGAACTTCTGGATTTGCGCATCGGTGATGGTGTAGTTCGACGAACCGTCGCCCTGGTTCAGCCAAGGGAAATCGCTGCTGCCGTTGCTGACCTGATAACCGCCACCGAAGGTGTGACCGGCAACGGTGTACAGGAACAGGCCGCTGTACAGGTTGTTGTCGACCTTGCCTTTACCGTTTGGCGCGTTGTAGTTGCCAGTGGTGAAGTACAGCGGGTCGTGACCGTTGGCACCATCATCAGAGCTGTTGAAATAACGGAAATCCGACTTCAACACGCCAGGGCCGATTGCCCAGTTGTGCACCAGACCCAGGAAGTGTTGCTTGTAGAACTCTTCCAGGTTGCCGTAGTAGTACTGGGCCGTCAGGTCCTTGGTGATCTTGTAGTCGCCACCGGCATAGATGAACTTGTTGCTGTCGCGGAATTTGGTGCCGCGAGTGTTCGCGCCGGAAATCGACATCTGCTCATTGTTGCTGGAGTTACGGCCTTTAACGGCTTCGATCTGGCCACCAACCAGGGTCAGATCCTTGATGTCGCCGGACGTGATCTGGCCACCCTGCCAGGTTTGCGGCAGTAGACGACCATCGTTGGTCACGATCACCGGGTTTTTCGGTTGCAGGGTGCCCAGCTTCAATTCGGTCTGGGAAACCTTGGCTTTGGCCGTCAGGCCCAGGCTGGAGAAATCATCAACTGCCTCGCCGTTGGATTTGCTCGGGAAAACCGTGCCGCCGTAAGAGGTCGCCGTGGCGCCGTTGGTACCGCCGCCCGAATCCAGTTTCACGCCCAACAGGCCGATCGCATCGATGCCGAAGCCGACGGTGCCCTGGGTGTAACCGGAGATGAAACGCAGATCGAAGCCTTGGCCCCACTCTTCGTTTTTGTTGGCACCGGCTCCGTCACGGTAGTCGGTGTTGATGTAGAAGTTACGCAGCCCCAATGTTGCCTTGCTGTCTTCGATAAAACCTGCGGCGCTTGCCTGCTGGGTCAAAACCCCGACGGCCACAGCCATGGCCAAGGTGGACTTGTTCATGTTTCGCTCCTCTCGTTTCTAGTTCTGATGTTCCTGGTCCCGAATCGATTGCCCGGGATCCTGAATGCATAAATTCGCGGCAAACCGTCTAGGCCGGTCATTTGGCGGGCCGCAGGATACATGGCCTTAAAGCCAAAAAGAATTTTTTGATATTTTTTAATATCACTTAGGAATATGACTTCCCACGACAGAGCCGAGGTATCGGCGGCAAGGCCGATTCCTGCACCTGACCTATTGTCGAGGGACGAAATCGCCAAATCCGGGCTCAGGGATGAGTGCCGGACAGGCGCACTTTAAGCGGGATATCTAAAAACCAAAAAGAATAATAAATAATCAGTAAAGATCTTTATGGAATATTAAAAAACAGACAAAAAAAACCTCGCCAGCAGGCGAGGCTTTTTTACAAGGCTTGTTACAGGAAGCTGTAGGTGTAGTTGAAGATCAGACGAGTCTGGTCAACATCAGGGTTGTTGGAGACTTCACTGCCACGGTAGACACCATTACGCAGCGTTACGCCGAAGCCTTTGAGAGCGCCCTGCTGGATGGTGTAGTCGATCCGCATGTCGCGTTCCCACTCGGAGCCATCAGGGCCGCTGCCGTTGGTAGCCTTGATGTTGTCGCCATGCAGGTAGGCGATCGAAGTTTTCAGGCCCGGCACGCCCAGTCCGGCGAAGTCATACGAGTACTGACCGAAGGTGGTGTTTTCACCGGCACGAACAAATCCGTTGATCATGGAGTCGGTGAACAGGTAGAAGCTGGCGCCGCCGTTGCCTTCCGGACGGCCATTGCCATCAACCACGTTGCCCTGGTTCAGGTAGACAAAACCGCCGTCATCGCTGACGCGCTGATGACCGAGCAGGAAGGCGTTGCCACCCAGGGTGTAGGTGAACATGGCGCTCCAGGTCTTGTTATCGACCTCGCCCGGGGTCTTGGCGAAACCGTTGTTATTGTTGAAACGGAAACCCGGATCACCGTTCTTGCCGTCGGAGCTGCTGTCGAAGTAGCGAATATCAGTCTTGAAGGACTGTTTGGCGTCGATCGGAAACACGTGGATCAAGCCCAGGAAGTCCTGCTTGTAGTAGTCCTTCAGATTCGAGTGGTAGTACTGCAGGGTCAGGTCCTTGGTGACCTTCCAGTCAGCACCACCGTAGTAGAACTTGTTGCTGTCCTCTGTGCCGCCAGCCACGGCCAGGCCGGTGGAGTTCGAAGAGGCGCGACCCGCCGAATGCTCCAACTGACCTGCGTTGAAGGTCACGTTGTCGATTTCTTTCGAAGTGATGGTGCCACCGTCAAAGGTCTGTGGCAGCAGACGGCTGTCGTTCGCGACCAGGATCGGTAAGTTGGGTGCCAGGGCGCCACCCAGGTGGGCTTCGGTCTTCGAGAAGCGCGCCTTGACGTTAGCGGCTGCACGGCTCCATTCGGACACGGCCGAACCATCGCTGTCGCTTGGGAAGAAGGTGTTGTTGTCCGGGTGGTGACCCTTGCCGCCGTCCAGGTGGATACCCAGCAGTGCCTGGGCGTCGATACCGAAACCGACAGTGCCTTGGGTGAAACCGGACAGATAATCGAATTTCAGGCCTTCTGCGGACTCTTTCTGATCCGCACCGCCTTCACGGTTATCGTTGTTGTAATACATGGTCCGGGAACTGATGGACGCCTTGCTGTCTTCCAGGAAACCTGCGGCGCCTGCCTGCTGCGCCAAAACCCCTACGGCCACGGCCAAAGCCAAGGTGGACTTGTTCATTGTGTAGCTCCTCTCGATTCTAGTTCTTGTATTCCTGGTCTCGAGTCGTCGCCCGAAATCCTAAGATGCGCGATTAGCGCCAGACCGTGACCCACAAGTCAATCGTAACCATGTGTGTCTACGACCTTTGTCTAACCCCCGATTTTTTGGTCCCTGCCGGGTCATGAATTTGTCATGAACCTGAAAAGAATTACCCGATTCTTTTCTAATACCGTTTAGGAATTTAGCGCTCAATTTCCAGCCCCCCCAGAACAAAGGGTTCGGCTCATAAGCTAATTCCTAAACGGTATTTATTTTTGCTTTTTTAGATCGATTAGTTTCTGACGCAATCCGGAAACAAATCCTTACCGAAAGGCAGCCCCATGACGACCAAGCGCGCACTATCCAGACCAATTGTTACAGTTTGTGTATCTCTCGCATTTTCTTTCACCGCCCAGGCGGCGAACCTCACCGTCGGCTATCAAACCGGAATCGACCCCAGCAAAGTCCCCCAGGCCGATGGCCTTTATGAAAAAACCATCGGCCAGCCCATCGACTGGCGACGCTTCAACAGCGGCCCGGAAGTGGTCACGGCGATTGCCTCCGGCGATGTACAAATCGGCAATCTCGGCTCCAGTCCGCTGGCCGCTGCCGCTTCGCGCAACCTGCCGATTGTCGCGTTCATTGTCTCGGCGCAGATCAATGCCGCCGAAGCGCTGGTGGTGCGCAATGGCAGCGGCATCGAAAAACCACAAGATCTGATCGGAAAGACCATCGCCACGCCTTTCGTTTCAACCTCCCACTACAGCCTGCTTGGTGCGCTGAAGCACTGGGGCCTGGACAGTTCGAAAGTCAAAGTGGTGAACCTGCAGCCGGCGGAAATCGCGGCAGCCTGGAAGCGGGGAGATATTGATGGCGCGTTTGTCTGGTCGCCCGCCCTGGGGGAAATCCGCAAGAGTGGCAAGACCCTGACCGACGCTGCACAGGTAGGCCAATGGGGAGCACCCACCTTCGAGGTCTGGGTGGCACGCAAGGATTACGCCGAGAAGCACCCGGAGGTGGTGGCCAGATTCGCCAAGGTCACACTCGACGCCTTTGCTGATTACGCGGCGCATAAAGCCAGCTGGACTGCCGACTCGGCACCGGTGCAGAAAATCGCCAAACTGACCGGTGCCAATGCCGCCGATGTGCCGGAGTTACTGGCCGGTTCCGCATTCCCGGATGCCAAGGCGCAACAGAGCACCGCGCTGCTGGACGGCGGCACGGCCAGGGCCATTGGCGAGACGGCGAAATTCTTGAAGGAACAAGGGAAGGTGGAGACGGTGCTGCCGGATTACTCGCCGTATGTCAGCGCGAAGTTTGTCGCCGAGTAACACCACCGACCTCTGTAGGAGCGAGCCTGCTCGCGAAAAACCCAAGGACGCCACTGGGCATCTGGTTTACGCGTTATCGTTCACGATTTTCGCGAGCGAGCTCGCTCCTACAGGGACCGTATCCTGATCAAAGGGCTTTTTCGAAGATCTTCGAATTACGCTGATAGTTGTACAGCGACGCCCGCGCCGACGGCAGACGGTCAACGCTGCTCGGCACAAAACCACGCTCGCGGAACCAGTGAGCGGTGCGGGTAGTAAGGACGAATAATGTCTTCAAACCCTGAGCCCGGGCGCGGGTCTCGATGCGCTCCAGCAATTCATCACCGCGACCGCCATGGCGATATTCCGGATTCACCGCCAGGCACGCCAGTTCACCGGCATCCGAATCGGCAATCTGATACAGCGCCGCGCAGGCGATGATCATGCCTTCGCGCTCGACCACACTGAACTGTTCGATCTCGCGCTCCAGCACCTCGCGGGAACGGCGCACCAGGATGCCCTGCTCTTCCAGCGGGCTGATCAAATCCAGCAAACCACCGACGTCTTCAATGGCCGCTTCGCGTACGACTTCGAACTGCTCCTGGGCCACCAGCGTACCGCCACCGTCGCGGGTGAACAGCTCGGTCAGCAGTGCACCGTCTTCGGCATAACTGACGATATGGCTGCGGGCCACGCCGCCACGGCAAGCTTCGGCCGCTGCATCGAGCAATTCTGCCTGGTAGTTACTGCCCAGCCGTTGCAGATGCGCCGGCACTTGCTGCGGACGCAGTTCGCGCACCAGACGCCCGTGTTCGTCGATCAGGCCCAGGTCGGCGCCGAACAGCAACAGCTTGTCCGCGCCCAGGTCGATGGCCGCGCGGGTGGCGACGTCTTCGCAGGCCAGGTTGAAAATCTCCCCGGTCGGCGAATAGCCCAGCGGCGACAACAGCACGATGGAGCGCTCGTCCAGCAGACGGTTGATGCCCTTGCGGTCGACCCGGCGCACTTCGCCGGTGTGGTGATAGTCGACGCCTTCAAGCACGCCGATCGGCCGTGCCGTCACCAGGTTGCCGCTGGCCACCCGCAGGCGCGAACCCTGCATCGGCGACGAAGCCATGTCCATCGACAGGCGAGCCTCAATGGCAATGCGCAACTGGCCAACCGCGTCGATCACGCACTCCAGGGTCGCGGCATCGGTGATGCGCATGCCGTGGTGGTAATGCGGGGTCAGGCCACGGGCGGCGAGGCGCGCTTCGATTTGCGGGCGGGAACCGTGAACCAGCACCAGACGCACGCCCAGGCTGTGCAACAGCACCAGGTCATGGACGATATTGCCGAAATTCGGGTGTTCAACGCCGTCGCCGGGCAGCATGACGACAAAGGTGCAATCGCGGTGGGCGTTGATGTAAGGCGAAGCGTGACGAAGCCAATTGACGTATTCGGGCATGAACCTGGGCCTGTAATAAATAGCAGCCGAAAAAAGGGCGAAACTGAAAACGCACAGCGGGCTGATGGTTATCGTCGGAACAGGCTTGGCGACACGCGCGCTCTCCTCATGAATACGGGTTTGGGTACCGGCAATTTATACGGCTTGTCAGGTAAATCACAGACCCCTGTGGGAGCGGGCTTGCTCGCGAAAGCGGAGTGTCAGTCGACGCTGGGCGCCTGAGACACCGCCTTCGCGAGCAAGCCCGCTCCCACAGGGTCAAGCCACCGGTGTCAGGCAATAGTGTTCGATCAGTTGCCTTAATAGATGCACCGTAGGCTGCAAACGTGACATTTCGAGGTATTCCCCCGGCTGGTGGGCGCAGGCGATATCACCCGGGCCAAGCACCAGCGTTTCACAGCCAAGACGCTGAAGATAAGGTGCTTCGGTGCCGAACGCCACTGCTTCGGCGCTGTGGCCGGTGAGCTTTTCGGCAATGCGCACCAACTCTGCGTCCTCGGCCTGCTCGAACGGCGGCACTTCGGGGAACAACGGCGCGTAATCGATCTTGACCTGATGCCGCTCGGCAACCGGCTTGAGCTTCTGCAGGATCTCGGCGCGCAGGACCTTGGGGTCCATGCCGGGCAGCGGCCGCAAATCGAATTCCAGCGAACACTGGCCGCAGATGCGGTTGGGGTTGTCGCCGCCATGGATACAGCCGAAATTCATCGTTGGCGTCGGCACGCCAAACTGTGGATTGCGGAATTCGCGTTGCCATAACAAACGCAAGCCACGCAGTTCACCGATGGCATCGTGCATGGCTTCCAGGGCGCTGTGGCCCAGGCGCGGGTCGGAGGAATGACCGCTCTGACCAAGGATGTCGATGCGCTCCATCATGATGCCCTTGTGCATGCGGATCGGCTTGAGCCCTGTCGGCTCGCCGATCACCGCCGCCCGCCCCAGCGGTCGCCCCGCTTCGGCCAGCGCGCGGGCACCGGACATCGAACTTTCTTCATCGCAAGTGGCGAGAATCAGCAACGGCTGTTTGAACGGCTGATCGAGCAGCGGTATGACCGCCTCGATGGCCAGGGCGAAAAAGCCCTTCATGTCGCAACTGCCCAGGCCGACCCAACGACCGTCGACTTCAGTGAGCTTCAGCGGATCGGTTTGCCACAGCGCACCGTCGAACGGCACGGTGTCGCTGTGCCCGGCCAGGACCAGGCCGCCGGGGCCGGAGCCGAAACTGGCCAGCAGGTTGAACTTGCCGGGGCTGACTTGCTGGATATCGCAAGTAAAACCCAGCTCACCGAGCCACGTCGCCAGCAGATCGATGACCGGGCGGTTGGTTTGATCGAGACTGGGTTGGGTGCAACTGACGGACGGTGCAGCGATCAACGCAGCGAATTGTTCTTTCATCGACGGCAATGGCATCGCTGACTCCCGGCACCTGAATTGAAGTCCATCATAGAACCAACCGATGACAGGAATAAACCGTCTCGGCGCGTACTAACCTTGAGTCCTGTACACTGCACGACCTTGGCAGCCACACATTCCCCCGGCTGCGCTCCCGATCCTGGATTTTCCGGCCATGCAGAAAGAAACCGAAATCAAACTCCGCGTCAGCCGCGAAACCCTCGCCGCACTGCGCGAGCACCCGTTACTGAAAAAACGCAACAAAAGTGGCTGGGAACGCCGTGAGTTGATGAATCAGTACTTCGACACGCCCGAGCGTGACCTGGCCCAGGCAAAAGTCGCCCTGCGCCTGCGCAAGGATGGCGAAGAAGTGATTCAGACCCTCAAGACCCGCGGCCAGAGCGTCGCCGGCCTGTCCGTTCGTAACGAATACGACTGGAACCTGCCCAAGGCCAAGCTCGACTTGAAGAAACTCGACGGCGAATGCTGGCCCGAGGAACTGGCCGAGCTGGACAAGAAGACCCTGAAGCCGATCTTCACCACCGATTTCGTCCGTGAACGCGCGGAAATCGCCTGGGGTCGCGGCAAGACCAAAGTGGTCATCGAAGCCGCGCTGGACCTGGGTCACGTCGTGGTCGGCAAGCAGAAAGAAGAAATCTGCGAGCTGGAACTGGAACTGCGCGAAGGCGAACCGGCAGCCCTGCTGGAACTGGCCGCCGAGCTGGCCGAGAAACTGGCCCTGATGCCATGCGATATCAGCAAGGCCGAGCGCGGTTATCGCCTGTACGACGCCCACAGCTATTCGTTGAGCCTGCCGGCACCGCAGATCACCGCTGAAACGCCGCTGGACGACGCGTTCGCCGCGCTGAGCTGGCATTTGCTGGGCAGCAGCCAGCGTCTGGCCGAGCAGTATCGCTTCAACGGTCACTGGCGCCTGTTGCAGGACTGGGTCGAGTGCCTCGCGGAAATGCGCGCGCTGATCAGCAGCCTGGGCCAGGCCGCTCCGCGTCAGTCGACCCACGATCTGCGTATCGCCCTCGATGCCTTGCTGGAAGACTGGCGTCCGCTGGTACAAGCCGGCCTGGACGATGAAGACGTGCGCAAAGCCGCGCCCGAGCAGTTCCTCGAAGAACTCGAAGACCCGCGCTGGGGCCTGTTCTCCCTGACCACCTCGCGCTGGCTGCTGGCCCGCACCTGGGCCGCCGACCGCAACACCCGTGGCAATCGCCAGGGCGCTGCGCAACTGGGCAGCTGGTTGCCGCGCCTGCTGGGCGAAGAAGCCACTTCGTTGCAACTGCAACGTTACCAGCAACAACCGGAAGACCTGGCCGAGCAACTGCCGCGCATCGAACGCATCCAGGTCTGGCTGCACCATGCGCGCAACGTGCTGGAGATCCCGGAAATGGATCGCCTGTACGGCGAGTTGAACAAGCTGGCGCAACTGGCCAACGAGTCGATCACCGACGAAGTCCTGGATGCACGTAAGCAGCAGGCGATTGCGGTGTATCA
Organism: Pseudomonas sp. BF-B-30; assembly: GCF_019956305.1. Taxonomy (NCBI): domain Bacteria; kingdom Pseudomonadati; phylum Pseudomonadota; class Gammaproteobacteria; order Pseudomonadales; family Pseudomonadaceae; genus Pseudomonas; species Pseudomonas sp. BF-B-30. The sequence goes on from NZ_JAHBDG010000044.1 coordinate 68,574, forward strand.
GAACCGCGCCTGGAAAATGTTGCTGCGCCTGTAATACCGCCATCGCGAGCAAGCTCGCTCCCACAGGATTTATGCGGTCCTTGTGGGAGCGAGCTTGCTCGCGATGAGGCCGGCACAGTCACCGCAAAATTTCAGACCGGCAAACTGGTGGTCGACTTGATCTCCGACAACGCCACGATCGAATTGACCTCCTGAATCCCCGGCACCATCGACAGCTTCTCGAAGAAGAAGCGCTCGTACGCTTCGATGTCCGCCGTGACAATCCGCAGCAAGAAATCCACCGCCCCCATCAGCACGTAACACTCCAGCACCTCCGGAAAGCCGCGAATCGCCTCGGTGAATTCGGTGAAGTTCGAACGCCCGTGGGCATTGAGTTTCACCTCCGCGAAGATCTGCGTGTTCAGGCCGATTTTCTTGCGGTCGAGCAAGGTCACCTGGCCGCGAATGATGCCCTCCTCTTTCATCCGCTGAATCCGCCGCCAGCACGGCGATTGCGAGAGCCCCACCTGCTCGGCGATCTGTGCGCTGGAAAGCGAAGCGTCCTCTTGCAGCAAGGCGAGGATCTTGCGGTCGTAGCTGTCCAGTTCGCTATGCATAAAAAAACCCTTAACCGCGTAATAAATGAATTGAATTATTCTTCATTCCTGCAATACAGCCAATCATAGAGAAGAAATACCCGGCACAGGATGTAAACATTTCTCCAATGATTCTGGAGCCTGACCATGCCGTATCTCGAAGCCGTGAACACCCCACCTGCCCGCGCCGATGTCTGGAACGTCGGCAACGCCCATTGCCGGGTTCGCTATCAAATGACGGCCGAGGCTGAACCGGACCTGCTGTGTCGCGCCCTCAATCTGTTCGCCCTGCAATTGCTCACGCCGGAGCAGGTCAGCGCGCAGCGCCAGGACGACTGGCTGACCATCGAAGTTGTCATCGACGGTTTGAGCTGGCACCGCGCGCAAGTGATTGCGGAAAAACTTCGCAACCTGATCAGCGTCTGCTCGGTGGAGCTGCAAGAAGCTGATGCCCCATGGACCGAAGCGGTTCAAGCGGCGGGCTGAAAAACTCCGAAACGGCTTTGTCGGGTAGTGGCCCAGCGGTCAGCCGGGCCACGGCTATCCTTTGCGCACTGTCGTTCAAAAGGAGCCCGCATGTCCGTACAAATCGCCCTTCAGGACCGCTGGCTGGATCTCAATGATCTACTGCGCGAACTCGTCGCCCAGGGCTTTATCAGCCAGGATTCGGCCGAACACGCACTCAATGCCCGCCGCCGCAACGCCTCCCTTGGGCAGATGCATCCGCTGGAGTTCATTGCCAGCCAACAGCTGGACGATCTCAGCCGCCCCGGCAAACCGCTGGACCTCGAGAGCCTGACCCTGTGGCTGTCCCGGCAGGCCGGCCAGCCTTACCTGCGCATCGACCCACTGAAAATCAATGTCGCGGCCGTGACCCCGCTGATGTCCTATGCCTTCGCCCAGCGCCACAAGATCCTCGCGGTAGCCATCGACCGCGAGGCGGTAACCGTGGCCAGCGCCCAGCCTTATGTCAGCGGCTGGGAGGCTGACCTGACCCACGTGCTCAAATTGCCGATCAAGCGTGTGGTGGCCAACCCCGTGGACATCCAGCGCTTGAGCGTCGAATTCTTCCGCCTGGCCAAGTCGGTCACCGGGGCGAACAGCGCCGACCCGCAAGTCAGTACCCTCGGCAATTTCGAACAGCTGCTCAACCTCGGCGCCAGCGACCAGGAGCCGGACGCCAACGACGCACACATCGTCAATATCGTCGACTGGCTGTTCCAGTACGCGTTCCAGCAACGCGCCAGCGACATCCATATCGAGCCCCGGCGCGAGCAAGGCACGGTGCGCTTTCGCATCGACGGCGTGCTGCACAACGTCTATCAATTCCCGCCCCAGGTCACCATGGCCATCGTCAGTCGCCTGAAAACCCTGGGGCGCATGAACGTCGCGGAGAAACGCAAACCCCAGGACGGCCGGGTGAAAACCAAGACTCCGGATGGCGGTGAAGTCGAATTGCGCTTGTCGACACTGCCCACGGCCTTCGGCGAAAAAATGGTCATGCGGATCTTCGATCCGGAAGTATTGCTCAAGGACTTCGACCAGCTTGGTTTCTCCGCCGACGACCTGCGCCGCTGGCAAGACATGACCCGCCAGCCCCACGGCATCATCCTCGTCACCGGGCCGACGGGCTCGGGCAAGACCACCACCCTCTACACCACCCTGAAAAAACTGGCGACGCCGGAGGTCAACCTCTGCACCATCGAAGACCCGATTGAAATGGTCGAGCCGGCGTTCAACCAGATGCAGGTCCAGCACAACATCGACCTGACCTTCGCCGCCGGCGTGCGCGCGTTGATGCGGCAAGACCCGGACATCATCATGATCGGCGAGATCCGCGACCTCGAAACCGCGGAAATGGCGATCCAGGCGGCGCTCACCGGGCACCTGGTGCTGTCGACCCTGCACACCAACGACGCGCCCAGCGCCATCAGCCGTCTTCTGGAGCTCGGCGTGCCGCATTACCTGATCAAGGCCACAGTGCTTGGCGTCATGGCCCAGCGACTGGTACGAACCCTGTGCCCGCACTGCAAGGCGCCGCTGACGCTGGGCGAAGACGACTGGCAAACCCTGACCCGTCCCTGGCAAGCACCGTTGCCGGCCAATGCCCAGCGTGCCATCGGTTGCGTGGAATGCCGCGACACCGGTTATCGCGGTCGCGCCGGGGTCTACGAAATCATGCAACTGAGCGATGGCATCAAGGCGTTGATCAGTCCCGACACCGATCTGCTGGCCGTGCGGCGCCAGGCATTCAAGGAGGGCATGCGCAGCCTGCGGTTGTCAGGAGCGCAAAAGGTCGCCGCCGGGCTGACGACTATCGAGGAGATTCTGCGCGTGACTCCCCAGAGCGAGCAGAACTGAGCCTGGCTGTACTGATCCGGCATCGGCACAGCTACACTTCAGCCATTGCAACTCCACAGATCCACACATCAACAAGGAATCGTTATGCAGATCGGTAGTGTGCTTTTGCTTTTTGTCGGCCTGGTGGTCGCCATTCTGTTCATGGGTTTCAAGGTCGTGCCCCAAGGCTTTGAATGGACCGTCGAGCGTTTCGGTCGCTACACCAACACGCTCAAGCCGGGGCTGAACGTCATCATTCCGGTCATGGACCGCATCGGCCGCAAGATGAATGTGATGGAAAGCGTGCTGGATATTCCGCCACAGGAAGTCATTACCGCCGACAACGCCACGGTGCAAATCGACGCCGTGTGCTTCTTCCAGGTGGTCAACACCGCCCAGGCGGCCTACGAGGTCAACAACCTCGAACACGCCATCCGCAATCTGCTGCAAACCAACATCCGCACCGTGCTCGGCTCGATGGAGCTCGACGCCATGCTCAGCCAGCGTGACGGGATCAACGAAAAACTGCTGCGCACCGTCGACGAAGCGACCGCGCCTTGGGGCATCAAGATCACCCGGATCGAGATCAAGGACATCAGCCCGCCCGCCGACCTGATGGCGGCGATGTCGGGGCAGATGAAAGCCGAGCGAATCAAGCGTGCGCAGATCCTCGAGGCCGAGGGCCTGCGCGCCGCAGCGATCCTGACCGCCGAAGGCAAGAAGCAGGCGCAGATCCTCGAAGCCGAAGGCAGTCGCCAGGCCGCATTCCTGGAAGCCGAAGCCCGCGAGCGGCAAGCCGCGGCAGAAGCCCAGGCCACTAAAGTCGTGTCCGAAGCCATCGCCAGCGGCAACGTGCAGGCGGTGAACTACTTCGTGGCGCAGAAGTACATCGATGCGCTGGGCAAGTTGTCCTCGGCCAACAACAGCAAGGTGATCCTGATGCCGCTGGAAGCCAGTTCGATGATCGGCGCGGTGGGCGGCATTGGCGAAATCGTCAAGGCCACTTTCGATAACAAGAAAGCCTGAGGCACGCCATGTGGGCATTTTTGCAGCACCTTTCATTCTGGGACTGGTTGGCGCTGGGCACGGTGCTGTTGATTCTCGAAGTGTTCGGCGCCGGCGGTTATCTGCTGTGGATCGGCATGGCCGCGGCATCCGTGGGCGTCTTGACCTTCCTTCTGCCGGACCTGTCCTGGGAATGGCAGTTTCTGTTGTTCGGCCTGCTGTCGATCACCACCGCGTTGTACTGGTGGCGGCGTCAGCGCACGGCAATGCGTCCGAGTGATCAGCCGCACCTGAATCTGCGCGGCCAGGAACTCATCGGCAAAACCTTCGTGGTGCATGAAGCGATTGTCGACGGTCGCGGCAAGATCAAGGTGGCTGACGGTGTATGGATGGCCCGCGGGCCGGACACAGCCACTGGCAACCGCGTGCGGGTGGTCGGCCAGCAAGGCGCCATCCTGCTGGTCGAAGCGGCGGATTAAGCGACCACGGAACTCGATTGGGGGTTGGCAATCCAACCGCGTACTCAACCCAGTGGAGTCACCTTGTCATGCGTTTCAAACTTGCTGTCGCTACCGTCGCGCTGTTGTCCCTGCCTGTCGGTTCGGCGATGGCCGATACTTTTTGGCGTAACGTTCTTACGTCCGGTGCAACCACCGGTTCGAGCTATCTGACATCCAAGGATAACAAGCTGGTCGTCGCGGCCCAGGACGATGCCAGCAGCTTCGTCGCCAGTGACGGCGGTATCCGCGGTCCGTACCTGGAAGCGGCCATGCAGAAGGTCCGCGCCGAAAACCCGGGCCTGCAAGCCACGGACATGGAACTGGCGAACGCGATCCTGGCGAAGAATGCCGTGGCTTCGGAATAAGCGTTGCGAACAAAAAATGCCGCTCAATTGAGCGGCATTTTTTTACCTGGCGAACGCAAATCTCATGTTCACCGAGCCCCCCTGTGGGAGCGAGCTTGCTCGCGATAGCGGTGGATCAGTAAAAACTTCATTGACTGTCACACCGCAATCGCGAGCAAGCTCGCTCCCACAGGGGTTATGTACAACCTGGGAAGTCAGCGGTAATCATCCACCGGCACACACGCACAAAACAGGTTCCGGTCCCCATACACATTGTCCACCCGGTTCACCACCGGCCAATATTTGTGAGCCTTGGTGTGCGCGTCCGGCGTGACCGCTTGCACGATGCTGTACGGTCGTTCCCACACGCCGGTGATATCGGCCAACGTATGCGGCGCACCTTTCAACGGATTTTCTTCAGCCGGCCAATTACCGTTCTGCACCTCATTGATTTCCGCGCGGATGCTCAGCATCGCCCCGATGAACCGGTCCAGCTCCGCCTTCGATTCACTTTCGGTCGGTTCGACCATCAGCGTCCCCGGCACGGGAAACGACATGGTCGGGGCATGGAAGCCGTAATCCATCAGACGCTTGGCCACGTCCTCCTCGGTAATGCCGGTCAACGCCTTGAGCGGTCGCAGGTCGAGGATGCATTCGTGGGCCACCCGCTCGTTGCGCCCGGTGTAGAGCACCGGGAAAGCACCGGACAAATGCAGCGCCAGGTAATTCGCGGCCAGGATCGCCACTTCGCTGGCGTCCGCCAGTTGCGGCCCCATCATGGCGATGTACATCCAGCTGATCGGCAGAATGCTTGCGCTGCCCCAAGGCGCTGCGCTGACGGCGCCATTTTGCGGGTGCGGCCCGTCGATTGGTACCACCGGATGGTTGGCCACGAACGGCGCCAGATGTGCCCGAACACCAATCGGCCCCATGCCCGGCCCACCGCCACCATGGGGAATGCAGAAGGTCTTGTGCAGGTTCATGTGCGAGACATCGGCACCAATATCGGCCGGCCGCGCCAACCCCACCTGAGCGTTGAGGTTGGCGCCATCCATGTACACCTGCCCCCCGTGCTGGTGGATCACCTCACAGATTTCGCTGATGCCTTCCTCATACACCCCATGGGTCGAAGGATAGGTCGCCATCAGGCAGGCGAGTTTTTCGGCGGCCTGCGCGGCTTTTTCCTTGAGGTCATCCAGGTCGACGTTGCCCGCCTCGTCGCACTCGACGATCACCACGCGCATCCCGGCCATTTGCGCCGACGCGGGATTGGTGCCGTGAGCCGACGAAGGAATCAGGCAGATATCACGGCCGCCCTGTTGCCGGCTCTCATGGTATTTGCGGATCGCCAGCAGCCCGGCGTATTCGCCCTGGGCGCCGGAGTTGGGTTGCATGCAGATCGCATCGAAACCGGTGATCGCGCACAACCAGCGCTCCAGTTCTTCGATCATCAGCCCATAACCGGCGGCCTGTTCCTTGGGCACGAACGGGTGCAGGTTGGCGAACTGCGGCCAGGTAATCGGGATCATCTCGCTGGTGGCGTTGAGCTTCATGGTGCAGGAGCCCAACGGGATCATCGATTGATTAAGCGCCAGGTCCTTGTTTTCCAGCTGCTTGAGGTAGCGCAGCATCTCGGTTTCGCTGTGATGGGCGCTGAACACGGGGTGACGCAGATAAGGTGAAGTTCGCGCCAGCCCTTGGGGAATTCCGCCAGGCAAGACTTCGGCATCCAGGTCGTCGATGCTGAGCCCGTGATCGGCCCCCAGGAACACGTCGAACAGCTTCGCCACGGTGCCTTCGTCGCAGGTCTCGTCGAGACTCAAGCCCAGTTGGCCGCGCCCGAGAATGCGCAGGTTGATCTGCGCAGCCCGGGCACTTTCGATGATCGCGGTCTGGGTCCCGCCGACTTCCAGCGTCAAGGTGTCGAAGAAGTGCCGGTTGACCCGGGTGATACCGTTGCGTTCAAGCCCGGCGGCAAGGATGCAGGTCAGCCGATGAACCCGCTGGGCAATTCGCTTGAGCCCTTCGGGGCCGTGGTAGACCGCATAGAAACTGGCGATATTGGCCAGCAGCACCTGGGCCGTGCAGATGTTGGAGTTGGCCTTCTCCCGGCGGATGTGTTGCTCGCGGGTTTGCAGGGCCATGCGCAGGGCGGTGTTGCCCCGCGCATCTTTCGAAACACCGATGATCCGCCCGGGAATCGCGCGCTTGTATTCATCGCGGCTGGCAAAAAATGCTGCATGAGGCCCGCCGTAGCCCATGGGCACGCCAAATCGCTGGGACGAGCCGAACACCACATCGGCACCCAGTTCACCCGGCGGAGTCAACAACAACAGGCTCAGCAAATCCGTGGCGACACAGGCCAGGGCCTGTTGCGCGTGCAGGTGATCAATCAGCGGTCGCAGGTCGTGGATTTCACCATGGGTGTCAGGGTATTGCAGCAGCGCGCCGAACACCTGGTGCCGCTTCAAGTTATCCACAGTGTCGACGATCAGATCGAAGCCGAAACCTTCAGCGCGGGTCTGCACCACGGAAATGGTTTGCGGGTGGCAGTTTTCGTCGACAAAGAACAGGTTGCTTTTGGACTTGGCGACCCGCTTGGCCAAGGCCATGGCCTCCGCCGCGGCGGTGGCTTCATCAAGCAGCGAGGCATTGGCCAGTTCCAGGCCGGTCAGGTCGATGGTCAGTTGCTGGAAGTTCAGCAGCGCTTCGAGTCGCCCTTGGGCGATCTCTGGCTGATAGGGGGTGTACGCGGTGTACCAGCCGGGATTTTCCAGCACATTACGCAGAATGACCGCCGGTGTGAGGGTGCCGTGATAGCCCATGCCGATCAGGCTGGTCCAGACCTGGTTCTGCTCGGCATAACCGCGCAGCTTGGCCAGCGCGGCCTCTTCATCGAGTGCCGGGGGCAGGTCCAGCGCCCGGTTGAGACGGATGCCCGGCGGCACCGTCTGCTCGATCAATTCGACCCGACTGCCCAGGCCGAGGCTGTCGAGCATCGCCTGTTGCTCGGCGGCATCGGGCCCGAGGTGGCGGCGTAGAAAGGCATTGGGGTCGCGTAACTGGCTCAGGGACGGCAATTGGGACATGACGGGCTCTCTCTTGACTGGCGCTCAGCGTCGATGCAACACGATCAAACCAGCATAGCAGCCACTCTGTAGGAGCGAGCTTGCTCGCGATGACCCCGAGCGCGCCGCGGGGTCTCAGGTTGCAGCGTTATCGTTAACGACCATCGCGAGCAAGCTCGCTCCTATAAGGGAAATTCGCCAGACAACAAAAAGCCCCGACGAGTCGGGGCTTTGGATGACGCTGAAGGCTTACTCGCCGATGGCGGCCTTGTAGCCGGCGGCATCCAGCAGTTTTTCCAGCTCGGCGGTGTCGCTTGGCTTGAGCTTGAAGATCCACGCGCCGTACGGATCGGAGTTGAGCAGCTCAGGCTCAGCGCTCAACGCTTCATTGACCGCGATCACTTCACCGCTGATCGGTGCATAAATGTCGGAAGCGGCTTTGACCGATTCAACGACACCCGACTGATCACCGGCAGCAAACACGTTGCCGACCTCAGTCAGCTCGACAAACACCACGTCACCCAGCGCTTCCTGCGCGTGATCGCTGATGCCCACGGTGACGGTGCCATCGGCTTCCAGACGTGCCCATTCGTGACTTTCGGCAAAACGCAGGTCGGCAGGGATATCGCTCATGTTCTGTGTCCTCAGGAAATGGTCGGCGGTCATGTCCGCCAGAAAAGATTAGATCAAGGTTTTGCCGTGGCGTACGAAGGTCGGTTTGACCACCCGGACCGGGTACCACTTGCCACGGATTTCCACTTCAGCGCGGTCGGCTGTTGCCATCGGCACGCGCGCCAGTGCAATCGACTTGCTTAGCGTAGGAGAGAAACTACCACTGGTGATCTCCCCTTCGCCAACATCGGCGATGCGGACCACCTGATGAGCGCGCAAAACACCGCGTTCCTCAAGGACCAGACCGACCAGTTTTTGCTGTACACCGGCAGCCTGCTCGGCTTCCAGCGCCTTGCGCCCGATGAACTGCCGGGTGGCAGGTTCCCAGGCAATGGTCCAGGCCATATTGGAGGCCAAGGGTGAAATATCCTGCTGGATATCCTGACCGTAAAGATTCATGCCGGCTTCGACCCGCAAGGTATCCCGCGCGCCAAGACCGATGGGAGAAATCCCGGCGCCGACCAGATCGTTGAAAAAGCCTGGCGCCTGATCGGCCGGCAGAATGATTTCCAGGCCGTCTTCGCCGGTATAACCGGTGCGTGCGATGAACCAGTCACCATCGGACAGGCCTTCGAAAGGCTTGAGGAGCTGGATCAGGTTGCCGCGGGACTGACTGACCAGTTCGGCAATTTTCTGCCGGGCGTGGGGGCCCTGGATGGCCAGCATCGCCAACTCGGAACGCTCGCGAAGTTGCACATCGAAACCGTCGAGATGCGCTTGCATCCAGGCCATGTCCTGATCGCGGGTGGAGGCGTTGACCACCAGGCGATAACCCTCATCGAGACGGTAGACGATCATGTCGTCGACAATCCCGCCCTGCTCGTTGAGCATGGTGCTGTACAACGCACGGCCTGGGCTGTGCAGGCGTTCGACATCATTGGCCAGTAAATGCCGGAGCCAGGCCTTTGCCTGGGCGCCACCGACATCGATTACGGTCATGTGGGATACATCGAAGACACCGCAATCGCGGCGCACCTGATGGTGTTCCTCGACCTGCGATCCATAATGCAGAGGCATGTCCCAACCGCCAAAATCGACCATCTTCGCGCCGAGTGCGAGATGAAGGTCATACAGAGGCGTACGCTGTCCCATGGGTTTCTCCTTCCGGGCGTGGCGAAGGTGCGGGCTGGTGCTGCACGGACTGAATGCCTTGAAATAAAGGGCCTTCAACCGATTTCAGCTACCTGGTCTGTCAGACGGACCGCACCGAATGCCGCGCATTGTAGCCGCAAGGTGTAGGACTGACACCTAGCTGTTTCGATGTGCTGAGCGTCGGATCAATCCGATGACCGGTAACAGCCCGACCAGTACCAGAGTCAATGCCGGCAAAGACGCCCGCGCCCATTCGCCTTCGCTGGTCATTTCGAAGATTCGCACCGCCAGCGTGTCCCAGCCAAACGGGCGCATCAGCAAGGTTGCGGGCATTTCCTTGAGCACATCGACGAACACCAGCAGCGCGGCGCTCAACGTGCCGGGTAGTAATAATGGCAGATACACTTTGAAAAACAGTCGTGGCCCACTGACGCCAAGGCTACGTGCCGCTTCGGGCAAAGATGGCCGTATACGCGCCAGGCTGCTTTCCAGCGGTCCGTAAGCCACCGCAATGAAGCGCACCAGATAGGCCAGCAACAATGCCGACAGGCTGCCCAGCAGCAGCGGCTTGCCCGCACCACCGAGCCAACTCGAGAGCGGGATCACCAGTTCGCGGTCCAGGTAACTGAACGCGAGCATGATCGACACCGCCAAAACCGAACCGGGCAAGGCGTAGCCCAGGTTGGCCAGACTGACCCCGGAACGAATGACCCGGGTGGGCGCCAGTCGTCGGGCAAACGCCAGTAACAAGGCGACGCTGACGGTGATCAACGCCGCCATCGCCCCCAGGTACAAGGTATGGACGATCAACCCGGTGTAGCGCTCGTCGAGATCGAAGCGCCCACGCAGCCAGAACCACACCACCAATTGCAGCATCGGGATAACGAAAGCACAGGCGAACACCAGGCAGCACCACATCGTGGCCGCCAGTGCCTTGACGCCTCGCAGGTGATACAGCGCCTTGACCCGTGGTCGCTCGTTACTCGCCCGGTTCGCCCCACGGGCACGTCGTTCGCCGTAGAGCACGAGCATCACCACCAGCAGTAACAGGCTGGCCAGTTGCGCGGCGGACGACAGGCTGAAAAAACCGTACCAGGTCTTGTAGATGGCCGTGGTGAAGGTATCGAAGTTAAACACCGACACTGCGCCGAAGTCCGCCAGGGTTTCCATCAGTGCCAATGCCACGCCCGCACCGATGGCTGGCCGCGCCATGGGCAATGCCACCCGCCAGAACGCTTGCCAGGGCGATTGGCCAAGGACCCGCGCGGCTTCCATCAGGCCTTTGCCCTGGGCAAGGAAGGCTGTGCGGGCCAGCAGGTAAACATAGGGATAGAAAACCAGCACGAGCACGACGATCACGCCACCCGTGGAGCGCACGCGCGGCAGCCGCAGGCCACTGCCAAACCACTCGCGCAGCAGGGTTTGCACGGGCCCGGCAAAATCCAGCAGGCCGACGAAGACGAAGGCCAGCACATAGGCCGGGATCGCGAAGGGCAGCATCAATGCCCAGTCCAGCCAGCGCCGACCGGGGAATTCGCAAAGGCTGGTGAGCCAGGCCAGGCTGACACCCAGGACTGTCACGCCGACACCGACGCCTAGCACCAGGGTCAGGGTATTGCCCAGCAAACGCGGCATCTGCGTGTCCCAGAGATGAGACCAGATCTGTTGATCGATGGTTTGCCAGGACAGCAGCAACACGCTCAGGGGCAACAGGACCAGCGCAGCAATGGCGAAGACGACTGGATACCAGCGGCGTTGGGCGGGATGGGCCACAGGCTTGGTTCTCTACTATCTAATGGATGAGATCGACACTGGTAGGAGCGAGCTCGCTCGCGAAAAACGTCAACGATAATGCGGGAAGCCTGACGGTCCGCGGCGCCCTGACGTTCATCGCGAGCAAGCTCGCTCCTACAGCGTCAGGGGTGCGTAACGCAAAAACAAACGCCCCGCCTAGGCGGGGCGCAGCATAACAGCTGGCTCAGTTCCAGCCAGCCTTGTCCATCATGCGAATCGCCTCAGCCTGGCGCTTGCCGGCGATTTCCACGGGCAAGGTATCAGCAATGAACTTGCCCCATGCGGCGACTTCAGCCGATGGCTGCACGGCCGGATTCGCCGGGAACTCCTGGTTCACGTCGGCAAAGATTTTCTGCGCTTCAGGGGTGGTCATCCACTCCACCAGAGCCTTGGCCGCTTCCGGGTGTGGCGCGTGTTGTGTCAGGCCGATACCCGACAGGTTGATGTGTACGCCACGGTCAGCCTGGTTCGGCCAGAACAGTTTCACCGGCAGGTCTGGCTTCTGCTTGTGCAGGCGGCCGTAGTAGTAGGTGTTAACGATACCGACATCGCACTGACCGGCGTTGATCGCTTCCAGCACGGCGGTGTCGTCGGAGAACACGTCAGTGGACAGGTTCCTGACCCAGCCCTTGAGGATTTCCTCGGTCTTCCCGGCGCCGTGCACTTCGATCATGGTCGCGGTCAGGGACTGGTTGTAGACCTTCTTCGCCGTGCGCAGGCACAGGCGGCCTTCCCATTGCTTGTCGGCCAGCGCTTCGTAGGTGGTCAGTTCACCCGGCTTCACCCGATCTGTGGAGTAGGCAATGGTCCGCGCCCGCAGGCTCAGGCCGGTCCAGGCGTGGGAGGCTGCCCGGTATTGCAGCGGAATATTGGTGTCGATGGTTTTCGAGGTGAACGGTTGGAGGATGCCCATCTGCTCGGCTTGCCAGAGGTTGCCGGCATCGACGGTGAGCAGCAGGTCGGCCGGCGTATTCGCGCCCTCGGCCTTGAGCCGCTGCATCAGCGGCGCTTCCTTGTCGGTGATGAACTTCACCTTCACGCCGGTCTTGGCGGTGTAGGCATCGAATACTGGCTTGATCAGCTCGTCGATTCGCGAGGAGTAGACCACCACTTCGTCAGCGGCCTGGGCGGCGGTGCTGCCGATCAGGGTCAAGGCCAGTGCAGTCAGTAGACGCTTCGGTGCCAACATGGGAGCGGTCTCTCGATTGAAAAATGAGGACAAATGATAAGGACTCACATTTAGCTTCTCAATCGAACCCGCTTGCGGAGGAGTTACCAGATGTTGCACAAGCTGGAATATTGGGTGGCCGAACTGCCGACATCGCGAGCAAGCTCGCTCCCACAGGGTTCTCCAGCGTTCACACAAATTGCATTAACACCTGAATTCCTGTGGGAGCGAGCTTGCTCGCGAAGGGGCCCTTAACCTCAACAAAAATCTCAGGCCTTGGCGAGTGCCGGTAAATCCCCGGTCAACCCCAGCGCTTCACGCACGAACAACGCCTTGGCTTCCGGCATCTTCTCCACCATTTTCAACCCGGTATTACGCAACCAGCGCACCGGCAACGGATCGGCCTGGAACAACCGCTCGAAGCCTTCCATCGCCGCCATCAGCGCCAGGTTGTGGGGCATGCGTCGACGCTCGTAACGGCTGAGGACTTTCACATCCGCCAGGCGTTCGCCACGTGTTGCCGCTTGCAGCAACACTTCGGCCAGCACGGCGGCATCGAGGAATCCGAGATTCACCCCCTGCCCGGCCAACGGGTGAATGGTGTGGGCCGCGTCGCCGATCAATGCCAGGCCTTCAGCCACATACCGCTTGGCATGCCGCTGACGCAGGGGCACACACAGGCGCGGATCGGCGCTCAGCACTTCACCGAGCCGACCTTCAAAGGCCCGCTCCAATGCCTTGCAGAAACCTTGTTCATCCATCGCCATCAGACGTTCGGCTTCGCCGGGTGTGGTCGACCAGACGATCGAACACCAATCCTGTTGGCCGTCCCGCTCAAGGGGTAGAAACGCCAACGGGCCGGTGTCGGTGAAACGCTGCCACGCCGTCATCTGATGCGGTTTGGCGCAACGCACGCTGGTGACGATGGCATGGTGCAAATAATCCCATTCGCGGGTCGCCACTCCGGCCAGGCGTCGCACCGCCGAGTTGGCGCCATCTGCCGCGATCACCAGTGGCGCGCGCAGGGTGCGGCCATCGGCCAGGGTCAGCAGCCAGTCATCGCCGGAGCGGCGCATCTGCTCCAGGCGAGCATTGGCCAGCAACCCCAGGTCGCAATCGTGCAGACGCTCAAGCAAGGCATCCTGGACCACGCGGTTCTCGACGATATGCCCCAGCACCTCGGCATGCGCGCTGGCCGCCGAGAAGTGGATTTGCCCGGTGCCGCTGCCATCCCAGACCTGCATGTCGGTGTAGGGGCTGCTGCGCCGCCCGGCGATGCCGTCCCACACGCCCAGGCGCTCGAGAATCCGCTGGCTGGCAGTCGACAAGGCGCTCACCCGTGGCTCAAACGCTGCCTGAGCGTTGAACGGTTTGACGCTCATGGGGCTGCCGTCCAGCAGCAGGACTTCCAGCCCGCTGTCCTGCAACGCCAGCGCCAGGGCGCTGCCGACCATTCCGGCCCCGACAATCAGCAGATCTGCGCGCATTTCCATGCTTTAAGCCTGTCTCTCTTGCGGCTTGAGCCGCACGTAAAGGGTTTTCCCGACCCGCGCCACCCAGTGGCCGGCGCTGTCATGAATGTCGAACCTGCAAGGCAGGCATTTTATCAATCGCGCCTTGCCGAATCGGCGGATCAGCCAGTTACGCATCTGGACGCGTACCCAGCCCCATCGCCTGCCGGGCAAACCAGCGTTTGGCCGGTGGCAGCAGATCGAGGCCGAGCAAGCCGATGTTGCGCCCCAGGGACACCAGCGGCTGGGTACTGCCGAACAGGCGCGTAACCTGATCGGAGAAGCCCACGGTGAGGTCCTGATCGAGACGCTGGTGTTCGCGATAGGCCTGCAACGTGGCGAAGTCGCCCAATGGTTTTTCACTGGCGAGCAAGGCATTGGCCAGGGCCTGAGCGTCGCGCAGGGACAGGTTGAATCCCTGGCCGGCAATCGGATGCAGGCTGTGCGCCGCGTTGCCGAGCACCGCCAGATGCGGGCGCACCTGTTCTTCGGCCTCGACCAGTGTCAGCGGATACAGATGCCGCGCCCCCACCTGCTTCAATGTGCCAAGGCGATAACCGAACACACCCTGCAACTCGCTGAGGAAGCTGCGCTCGTCGAGGGCTGCCAGGCGTTGCGCGTCCATGCCCAGGCGGGTCCAGACCAATGCGCAGCGATTATCCGGAAGCGGCAGCAACGCCATCGGGCCTTCGTCGGTGAAGCGCTCGAAAGCCATGCCGTTGTGGGCTTCGCTCGGGGTGATGTTGGCGATCAGCGCGCTCTGGTTGTATGGACGCTTGCGGATGCCGATCCCAAGTTGCTCGCGCAGGCCGGAGCGGCCACCATCGGCGAGCACCGCGAGGTCGCATTCCAGGGTGGTTTCATCATTGAGGGTCAGGCGGTAGCCGTCGGTCAGCGGCTCCATGCGGGTGACTTCCGCCGGGCAGTGCCATCTGATCACGTCCTTGTCCAGGCCTTGCCACAGGCATTGGCCGAGCCAGGCGTTTTCAACGACATAACCCAGCGCTGGAACACCCTCTTCCATTGCCGACAACCGCGCCGTCGAGAATCGACCACGGTCGGAAACATGAATCTGCTTGATCGGCTCGGCGCGGCGCGAGACTTCCTGCCAGACACCCAACCGTTGATAGATTTGCCGCGAGCCGAAGGACAACGCCGAGGAACGGGCATCGTAACTCGGTTGCCAGGTGTCGCCAGGAGCGAACGGTTCGATCAACACGATCTTCCAGCCTCGGGCCTTGGCCCCAGCCTGAAGCGCCAGTGCCAGACTTGCACCGACCAGCCCGCCACCGATGATTGCCAGGTTGACTCGACTCATGCTGCCTGTGTCCGCGCGGCGGCCATCAGGGCCTCGATCTCGGCGACGGTTTTAGGCACGCCGCTCGTCAATATTTCACAGCCGGTTTTGGTAACCACTACGTCGTCCTCGATGCGCACGCCGATGCCGCGCCATTTCTTCGCAACATTCTGGTTGTCCGGGGCGATATAGATCCCCGGTTCCACGGTCAGCGCCATGCCGACTTCCAGCACGCGCCACTCGCCGCCGACCTTGTATTCGCCGACGTCATGCACATCCATGCCCAACCAATGGCCGGCGCGGTGCATGTAAAACGCCTTGTAGGCTTCACTGGCGATCAGTTCGTCAACGTCACCACGCAGCAGACCCAGCTTGACCAGCCCGGCCGTGATGACCCGGACCGTGGCCTCGTGCGCCTGATTCCAGTGCTTGTTCGGGGCGATTTCGGCAAAGGCGGCTTCCTGGGAGGCCAGCACCAATTCGTAGATCGCTTTCTGTTCCGCTGAATATTTGCCGCTGACCGGAAAGGTCCGGGTGATGTCGCTGGCGTAGCAGTCGATCTCGCAACCGGCATCGATCAGCACCAGATCCCCGTCCTTGAGCAGCGCGTCATTCTGCTGGTAATGCAGGATGCAGCTGTTGCGCCCCGCCGCGACGATCGACCCGTAGGCCGGCATCTTCGCCCCGCCCTTGCGGAATTCGTAATCGAGCTCGGCTTCCAGGCTGAATTCGTGCAATCCGGCGCGACAGGCCTGCATTGCCCGTACGTGCGCCTGGGCGGAAATCCGCGCCGCCTCGCGCATCACTTTCACTTCTGCCGCCGATTTATACAGGCGCATGTCGTGCAACAGATGATCCAGGGCAACGAATTCGTTCGGCGGCTGGGCACCGAGGTTGGCCTTGGAGCGGATCACGTTGATCCACTCCATCAGGTGGCGATCGAATTCGGGGTTGCTGCCCATGGCCGAATATACCCGGTCACGGCCTTCGATCAGGCCCGGCAGGATGTCGTCGATATCAGTGATCGGAAAGGCATCGTCGGCGCCGAAGTCGCGAATCGCGCCTTCCTGCCCGGCACGCAGGCCATCCCACAGCTCGCGCTCGGCATTGCGTTCGCGGCAGAACAGGATGTATTCGCCATGTACGCGCCCCGGCATCAACACTAATACGGCCTGGGGCTCGGGAAAGCCGCTGAGGTACTGGAAGTCGCTGTCCTGGCGGTAAACGTGCTCGACGTCGCGGTTACGAATGGCCACCGCGGCGGCGGGCAGGATGGCGATGCTGTTGGGTTCCATCTGCGCCATCAGGGCCTTGCGGCGACGGCTGTATTCCGATTTCGGGATATGGATCATGGGCAGATGGCGTTCCCTGGCAAACGATTAGTGCAGCGACGGTTTGGCGGCGACCGGTACGTCTTTTTTGGTCTCGGAGAACAGCAGCAGCGGTGCGACGCGCAGGTATTCCATGACTTCCATGTAGTCGTTTTCGCCGTCGTCGGACTCTTCCAGGGCATCCTGCACCTGGGAAATGGCCGCCAGATCCTGCAGCACCTCGGTGGCCTCGGTGCTCAGGGCGCTGCTGTCACGGCAGTTCAGGCCGAAGCCGCTGAGGAAACCCTGGCACCACTGGCCCAGTGCGACAGCACGGTCGGTGAGGGGGGCGTCATCGGTCGGCAACAGCAGAACGACGGTCACGTCATCGCCCGTTAGCTCGCCCTTGACCATCTCTTGCAAGCCGATCAAGGCGTTGCGAACGTTGTCCTGCGGCTCGCTTTCGAGCAGTTCGGCGGCGTCGATCAACCACTCTTCGGCATTGAAACCGGCGCCGGCACAGCTGCGGCCGAGCAGCAGGCCATGCAGTTCGGCAGGCGAGACGTTATGACCGCTGGAAGTCAGCAGGGTGGCGAAGGCTTGGTACGGGGAATTCTGAATGGTCATGGGCAGCTAGGCGCCAGACGGCGCTATGTCTAGAATGAAGGCCTTGTATCCTACATCGACTACCCCTGTAGGAGCGAGCTTGCTCGCGATGGTCGCCAACGATAACGTTGGGTACCTGACACCCCGCGGCGTTCTCGGGTTCATCGCGAGCGAGCTCGCTCCTGCAGTCCGACACCCATCAGACAGTGAAGACAATGGAAGACACCGACCTGCAAGCGCTGATGGCCAGACTCGAACTGCTGATTACCCGAGTCGAGCAACTTAAGAGTCAAAACGGACTCTTACTAGCTCAGGAAAAGACCTGGCGCGAGGAACGCGCGCACCTCATTGAAAAAAACGAAATCGCCCGGCGTAAGGTCGAATCGATGATTTCGCGCCTCAAGGCCCTGGAGCAAGACTCATGAGTTCAAGCAATAGCGTCACCGTGCAGATCCTCGACAAAGAGTATTCGATCATCTGCCCTCAGGAAGAGCGCAGTAATCTGATCAGCGCCGCCCGTTATCTGGACGGCAAGATGCGCGAGATCCGCAGCAGCGGCAAAGTCATCGGCGCCGACCGTATCGCCGTGATGGCCGCGCTGAACATCACCCACGACCTGTTGCACAAGGAAGAACGGCCGGATATCCAGGCCAGCGGCTCGACCCGCGAACAAGTGCGTGACCTGCTCGATCGCGTCGATCTGGCGCTCGCCACCGATCCGGATGTCACCAAAGGCTGATTCGCGCCGCCGCTTGCGGTATAATCCCCTCACTCCCTGGGGTGCTTGCCAGTTGGCGATGTCCCTGAGCCGATTTGCTATACCCTGGAGGTTGCACGTTGGGCTGGTGTGCATGTCCGCTAGACGGAAAGCCTTAAAGCCTACTGCATCTTCCACCTTGAACTTTCGGGTTCAAGGGCTAAGTCGACAGCGGCACATTCGGGGAGCCTGATTTCAGTCCAATGCCGGTTTTGATACCGGCATTGGCGTTTTTACGGGTACGCTTCACGTATCCGCATTGTTGAAGCCCGAATACATGACCGAACCTGCGCTGCTCCCCCGCCCGCAACTTCGACGCATGCTGCGCAAGGCCCGCCGCGCACTGACACCCAGCCAGCAACGCCAGGCCGCTCGCGGGCTGTACAAGCAATTGGCCCAGCAACCGCTGTTCCGCCGCGCCCGGCACATCTCCCTCTACCTGCCCACCGACGGTGAAATCGATCCGCGTCTGTTGCTGCGCGCCGCGCAACGCCGGGGCAAAGCCACCTATCTACCGGTGCTGAGCGCCTGGCCGCGAACCAAAATGGTGTTCCAGCGCATCCGTCCCGGGGAAAAACTCAAACCCAACCGCTTCCGTATTCTCGAACCACGGGCCAACCTCGCCCGGCAGCGCAAGATCTGGGCGCTGGATCTGGTGCTGTTGCCATTGGTGGGTTTTGACGATGTCGGCGGACGCCTGGGAATGGGCGGTGGTTTCTACGACCGGAGCCTGGCCTACCTGGCGCGACGAAATGGCTGGCGCAAGCCGACGCTGTTGGGGCTGGCCCATGAATGTCAGAAAGTGGCGCGATTGGCTCAGGCGAGCTGGGATGTGCCGCTGCAAGGAACGGTGACGGACAAGGCCTGGTATTACGCAGGCTAGGCGCCACTTCGATCAGTGGCGCCGAGGCAACAGGATCAGCGCTTGAAGGCTGTCGACTGTTGCTGCAATTGGGCGAGTTCGACCGGCGCATCGGTCTTGTTGGCCCATAGGCTTTGGGCATAGCCAGTGGTCACGACGCCAAGGCCAAACAAAATGACCAAAATCCATAGTAAATCCGGTTTGCGTTTCATCGATTGCCCCCCAAAGGCACATCAACACGATGACAGCAGCGGTTTCCGTTTGTAGGCCGTGCAGCAGCGTCAAGCTTTAAAGGCCGGCATTTTGCGACAACGTGAACCGCTGCGCAAATGCTGACGTCAACCGACTGTCGGTTTGTCATAAAATCGCCGACAAGCTGCTCAATCACCACGCAAGGAGCAAAAGACATGGCCTATTGGCTGATGAAATCCGAGCCCGACGAACTCTCGATCAAAGGGCTGGAAAAGCTCGGCAAAGCGCGCTGGGACGGGGTTCGCAACTATCAGGCACGCAATTTCCTGCGGGCCATGGCGGTGGGGGATGAGTTCTTTTTCTATCATTCCAGCTGCCCCGAGCCGGGGATTGCCGGAATCGGCAAGATTGTCGAAGCCGCGTATCCGGACCCGACGGCGCTGGAGCCAGAGAGCCATTATTTTGACCCGAAGGCCACTCCGGAGAAAAACGCCTGGAGTGCGATCGATGTCGCGCATGTCGAGACGTTTGCCCGAGTGCTGAAACTGGATTATCTGAAACAGCAGACGGCGCTGGCCGAGTTGCCACTGGTGCAGAAAGGCTCGCGACTGTCGGTGATGCCCGTAACCCCGGAGCAGTGGGCGGCGGTGATTGCTTTAAAGCCTTGAGTCATTTATTGCCTGTACCGGCCTCTTCGCGGGCAAGCCCGCTCCCACAATGGATTTGTGTTGGAACACGATCACGTATACACCAAAGAAACCTGTGGGAGCGGGCTTGCCCGCGAAGAGGCCGGCCCGGACAGCAGAGTTCTTACTGAATGATCAGGTTGTTGAACAACAAATCCTCAACCACCGGCTTACCGGTTTCGTCGTTCATCACCTGCTGGGTCTGTTTCAGGGCTTCCTGACGCAGCTTTTCCTTGGCCTCGACGTTGTTCATCGTCTCGGTGGTCTGCTGGGCGAACAGTGCGACCAATTGATTGCGGATCAAGGGTTCATTGGCCTTCACCGCCTTGGCGGCCTCGTCACCGGTCACCCGCAACGCCACATCGGCCTTGTAGACCTTGAGTTTCGGCGTGCCGTCCAGCCCGTAGTTACCCACGAACGGCGGGCTCAGGGTGATGTAACTGACCTTCGGAGCTGCATCTTCTTTGGCTTCTTCGGCCACCGCTGCCACAGGCAGAGACAGGGCCAGCATCAACATGATCCACGCTTTCAAAATTCGCTCCTTATCCGGTTTGCGGCCTAGCATAACGACCCGCCGCGCAAGCACAAGCTTATGGCTGACTATCAGGGCCGGGCATGCTCGTTGACCCATCGACCCACACACCTACACTTATCGGCCATCACTCCCAAAGGAATAGCCCTGATGAAAGCCGTGCTGTGCAAAGCCTTCGGCCCTGCCGAATCGCTGGTGCTGGAAGACGTCGCCAGTCCTGTCGCGAAGAAGAATGAAATCCTGCTGGACGTGCACGCCGCCGGGGTGAACTTCCCCGATACGTTGATCATCGAGGGCAAATACCAGTTCAAGCCGCCCTTCCCGTTTTCGCCGGGTGGTGAAGCGGCTGGCGTGGTCAGCGCAGTGGGTGAAAAAGTCAGTCACTTGAAAGTCGGTGACCGGGTCATGGCCCTGACCGGCTGGGGCAGCTTTGCCGAGCAGGTCGCCGTGCCGGGCTACAACGCACTGCCGATCCCGCCATCGATGGACTTCAACACCGCCGCCGCCTTCAGCATGACCTACGGCACCTCGATGCATGCCCTCAAGCAGCGCGGCAACCTGCAACCGGGCGAAACCCTGCTGGTACTGGGTGCTTCCGGCGGTGTCGGCCTGGCGGCGGTGGAAATCGGCAAAGCCATGGGCGCCCGGGTGATCGCGGCGGCCAGCAGCGCAGAGAAACTCGCCGTGGCCAAGGCCGCCGGCGCCGACGAACTGATCAACTACAGCGAAACCAGCCTGAAGGACGAAATCAAGCGTCTGACCGACGGCCAGGGTGCCGACGTGATCTACGACCCGGTCGGCGGCGACCTGTTCGACCAGGCCATCCGCGCCATCGCCTGGAACGGCCGCTTGCTGGTGGTCGGCTTCGCCAGCGGTCGCATTCCCGAATTGCCGGTCAACCTGGCCTTGCTTAAAGGTGCGGCAGTGCTCGGCGTGTTCTGGGGCTCGTTCGCCCAACGCCAGCCGCAGGACAACGCGGCGAACTTCCAGCAGTTGTTTGGCTGGTTTGCCGAAGGCAAGCTCAAGCCTCTGGTGTCCCGGGTGTATCCGCTGAGCAATGCGGCGCAGGCGATCAATGACCTTGGCCAGCGTAAAGCGGTGGGGAAAGTGGTGGTGCAGGTTCGCTGAATCTCTCTGCAAACAAGCGCGGCCACGTAGCCGCGCTTTTATTGCCGTCAAAGCAACACCCGAATCTCCTCCGGCAAAAACCGCACATACCGACTCGCCGGATGTGCGCTACACCGCTGCACAATCGAACGGACGCTGGCATTGAGCTTGGCAATCAGAGCCAGACGTTTCTCTTCCGGCAATTGAGTCGGTGAAAGCGAGTGGGTCAGGTAACTGCGGGTCCAGCTGAAAACCGAAAGCAGGTAACGCTTCCTACAACGCCCTTCACTTACATCTGAGCGACATGTTCATAAAGGAACGCGCGACTTCCAACATTTCCGCTGTTTTGCCGATGAGAACCGGTGCTATTTTCGGTAACGAAACTGTAACATTCGTATCCGCAGTCAAAACAAGAAATCTGGAGCTCTTGAATGTTTGCTTTCTTTCGTCCTGCCGCACATCAGGCTCCATTGCCTGAAGAAAAAATAGACAGCACCTACCGACGCCTTCGCTGGCAGATTTTCGCCGGCATTTTCATTGGCTATGCCGGTTACTACCTGCTGCGCAAGAACTTCTCCCTGGCCATGCCGTATCTGATCGATGAGGGCTACTCCCGTGGCCAGTTGGGTCTGGCGATGTCCGCCATCGCGATTGCCTACGGTCTGTCGAAGTTTCTCATGGGCCTGGTGTCCGACCGTTCCAACCCGCGCTTCTTCCTGCCATTCGGTCTTCTGGTGTCGGCTGGGGTGATGTTCATTTTCGGTTTCGCGCCCTGGGCGACGTCCAGCGTGACCATGATGTTCATTTTGCTGTTCATCAACGGCTGGGCGCAGGGCATGGGTTGGCCGCCGAGTGGCCGGACCATGGTGCACTGGTGGTCGCAGAAGGAACGTGGCGGCGTGGTGTCCGTCTGGAACGTGGCGCACAACGTCGGCGGTGGCCTGATCGGCCCGTTGTTCCTGATCGGCATGGGGCTGTTCAATGACTGGCACGCCGCGTTCTACGTACCGGCAGCCGTGGCGCTGGCAGTAGCGGTGTTTGCCTTTGTGACCATGCGCGACACCCCGCAATCGGTTGGCCTGCCGCCGATCGAGCAATACAAGAACGACTACCCGGAAGGCTACGACGCCAGCCACGAAGAGGAATTCAGCGCCAAGGAAATCTTCGTCAAATACGTGCTGCGCAACAAAATGCTCTGGTACATCGCCTTGGCCAACGTCTTTGTCTATCTGCTGCGCTACGGCGTGCTGGACTGGGCACCGACCTACCTCAAGGAAGCCAAGGGTTTCACTGTGGATAAAACCTCGTGGGCGTACTTCTTCTACGAGTGGGCAGGTATCCCGGGCACGCTGCTGTGCGGCTGGATGTCGGACAAGATCTTCCGTGGCAACCGTGGCCTGACCGGCATGGTGTTCATGGCGTTGGTGACGGTCGCGACGCTGGTTTACTGGCTCAACCCGGCCGGCAATCCGATGGTCGACATGATCGCGCTGCTGTCCATTGGCTTCCTGATCTACGGCCCGGTGATGCTGATCGGCCTGCAGGCGCTGGAACTGGCACCGAAGAAAGCTGCCGGTACGGCGGCGGGCTTTACCGGTCTGTTCGGTTACTTGGGCGGTTCGGTCGCGGCCAGTGCAGCGATGGGCTACACCGTGGACCATTTCGGTTGGGACGGCGGTTTCGTTCTGCTGGTCGGTGCCTGCCTGTTGGCGATGGCCTTCCTGGCCCCGACACTACGGCACAAACAAATCGCCAGTCAGGGCCGCGAAGCACTCGCTTGATCGGCCTTTGATTTACAGCGCTTGAGCCGCGCCTCCAGATTCCGGTCTGGCATGGCGTGGCTACGAAGGGCGTGCGCGGTCTGCTCGACATAATCGCGAGTGGTGCCGTAGCGCCCGCAGGCGTTTTCGAACACATGGCTCAGCACATGGTCCGGCAAGTTACCGGCATAGCTGGGCAGGTGTCGCTCCAGCACAAAGCCCAATGCCTGAACCTGGCTGCCATCGTCGAGGCGGCAGTTGAGCCAGTGCGGGCGGTAGGAAGGGAAAGGCATCTCGCGCTGCCAAAGTGCGTAGAGCGAGGCTTCGAGTTGCTCTTCGGGCAAGCGATAGGCGAAACCGCTGCAAGAACCGCCGCGATCCAGGCCAAACACCAGGCCGGGCATTTCCGGTGTGCCGCGATGTTCGTGGGACCACAGGTACAACCCGCGATGGTAGCCATGCACCCGGCCGCGAACCCGCTCAACCGCCGTGCATTCAGGGCGCCAGATCAGCGAGCCATACGCAAACAGCCACACCGGCCCGCCCTTGTGGCGCGCCATGGTCGATTGCATCGAGCTGAGCAGTTGTTCGTGAGTGAGCTGCGGCCCCAGATCGAGCCGCGGAGGGTAAGCCAGATTCAAAAAAGCAGATTCAATGGCGCTCATGGCGAATAGCGTTCAGCTCCCCGCGGGTGAAGAATTACTTAATAGAACGCACGGCTGTAACAATAAGGCACATAAGTTTTAAGGCAATTTAAATGCCATGGCACAGTTCTTAATGAATTGCCTGGACAACATATAACCTACCGATATTTATAAAAATTTATAAATGCCGATTGGCTATATGTGGAGTTATATACCTGTAGGAGCGAGCCTGCTCGCGATGGAATCAAGAACGCTGCGGGTAGCCTGACTGCCCGAGTAATCGTTAACGACCATCGCGAGCAGGCTCGCTCCTACAAGGTGGTCGGGGCAGATCAAGACCGCGGCGCGTACGCAAACACATCGGCGCGCATTTGATGAGCATCCATTCCCGCTTCCACCAGAGCATCCAGCGTGCCGTAGACCATGGCCGGAGAGCCGCTGGCGTACACGTGTAGCGGCTTGAGGTCAGGGAAGTCTTCACAGACCGCTTCATGCAACATGCCGCACCGCCCTTCCCAACCGCATTGATCGCTGACGACCTTGTGCAGGAATAGGTTGGGCAACTTCAGCCATTCGTCCCAATGCTCGATCTGATAAAAATCTTCAGGACGACGCACGCCCCAATACAGATGCACCGGGTGCTTGAAACCCGAAGCCCGGCAATGCTCGATCAGACTGTGGATCTGGCCCATGCCGGTACCCGCGGCGATCAGCACGAGAGAACCTTCCGGCAACTCCTCCAGGTGGGTATCGCCGAACGGCAATTCGACCCGCACCATACTGTTGCGCTGGAGCTGTTCGATCAGGCTCAGCGCACTGGATTCGCGCGCCAGTACGTGGATTTCCAGGTCGCGCCCCGCATGCGGTGCCGAGGCGAGGGAGAATGCGGACTTTTCGCCGTTCTCCCGTTCGATCATCAGGTACTGGCCAGCGTGGTAGCGCGGCGGTTTGCCGGCCGGAGCCCGCAGACGCACGCGCCAGGTGTCGCCGCCCACCTCCTTGCACTCAATGACCTGACACGACACGCTGCGCACCGGCAGTTCTCCCAGCGCGAGCACGCCATCCCACAGCACGATGCAGTCTTCCAGCGGCTCCGCTATGCAAGTGTAGAACTCGCCATGGTCACGCACATTGCCAGCCTGCTCGACCCGGCCTTCCACCAGCAGCGCCGCGCACACGTGGCAATTGCCGTTGCGGCAGCTTTGCGGGCATTCGTAGCCCAGACGTCGTGCGCCATCGAGAATCCGCTCGCCGGGCAATATCTCAAGTACTGCTCCGGAGGGCTGCAAGGTTACACGCATCAATCTATTCCTAACTGATTCCAAATGGCATCGATCCGCTGGGTCACGGCATCATCCTTGACGATGACCCGGCCCCATTCGCGAGTAGTTTCGCCCGGCCATTTATGCGTGGCATCGAGGCCCATTTTCGACCCCAGGCCGGAAACCGGCGAGGCGAAGTCGAGGTAGTCGATCGGCGTGTTATCGATCATCACGGTGTCGCGCTTGGGGTCCATGCGCGTGGTGATGGCCCAGATCACGTCGTTCCAGTCCCGGGCGTTGATATCGTCGTCGGTGACGATAACGAACTTGGTGTACATGAACTGTCGCAAAAACGACCAGACACCCAGCATTACCCGCTTGGCGTGGCCCGGATACGACTTTTTCATGGTCACGATGGCCATGCGGTACGAGCAACCTTCGGGCGGCAGGTAGAAATCGGTGATCTCCGGGAACTGCTTCTGCAGGATCGGCACGAACACTTCGTTCAATGCCACGCCGAGGATTGCCGGCTCATCCGGCGGACGGCCGGTGTAGGTACTGTGGTAGATCGGCTTGATCCGATGGGTAATGCGCTCGACGGTGAACACCGGGAAGCTGTCGACTTCGTTGTAGTAACCGGTGTGGTCGCCGTATGGGCCTTCATCGGCCATCTCGCCCGGATGGATCACGCCTTCGAGGATGATTTCGGCGGTGGCCGGCACTTGCAGATCGTTGCCGCGGCACTTCACCAACTCAGTGCGGTTACCGCGCAAGAGGCCTGCGAAGGCGTATTCGGAAAGGCTGTCGGGCACCGGGGTCACGGCACCGAGGATAGTCGCCGGGTCAGCGCCCAGGGCCACGGAAACCGGGAACGGCTGGCCCGGATGCTTTTCGCACCACTCGCGGTAATCCAGCGCGCCGCCACGGTGGCTCAGCCAGCGCATGATGACCTTGTTGCGACCGATCACTTGCTGACGGTAGATACCGAGGTTCTGGCGATCCTTGTTCGGGCCTTTGGTGACGGTCAGGCCCCAGGTGATCAGCGGACCGACATCGCCCGGCCAGCAGGTCTGCACCGGCAGCATGGCCAGGTCGACGTCGTCGCCTTCGATGACCACTTCCTGGCACACCGCGTCCTTGACGACTTTGGGCGCCATCGAAATGATCTTGCGGAAGATCGGCAGCTTGGACCAGGCATCCTTCAAGCCTTTGGGCGGCTCAGGTTCCTTTAGGAACGCCAGCAGCTTGCCGATCTCGCGCAGCTCGCTGACCGACTCGGCACCCATGCCCATGGCGACCCGCTCGGGGGTACCGAACAGGTTGCCGAGTACCGGGATGTCATAGCCTGTCGGCTTTTCAAACAACAGCGCCGGGCCTTTGGCACGCAGCGTGCGATCACACACCTCGGTCATCTCCAGCACTGGAGAGACGGGGATCTGGATGCGTTTCAACTCTCCGCGCTGCTCAAGCTGCTGCACGAAATCCCGAAGATCCTTGAATTTCATTGATGATGGCACCCGAAAAATAGGCGTACATCCTACCTGCTCTGCCGGCCGCTGGCAGCTTATCGCTGCTTATCTGGATGCATTCACCTGCGGTTTCCCCGGGTTTGCCCTGGCTTGCAGACTGACAAACAGCGGTTCGAGGATCGGCGCCACGAACCGCGCACCGACTTCCGAGAGGTGATTGTCATCGGTGTACAACGAGTAACCGCCGCGTTCGGCGCGGCACAGACCGCTGGCATCACACAGTCTTGGCGCCGGGTCCACCACCTGTAC
Source organism: Pseudomonas sp. BF-B-30 (assembly GCF_019956305.1). NCBI lineage: Bacteria > Pseudomonadati > Pseudomonadota > Gammaproteobacteria > Pseudomonadales > Pseudomonadaceae > Pseudomonas > Pseudomonas sp. BF-B-30. The sequence continues at coordinate 95,436 of NZ_JAHBDG010000044.1, forward strand.
CGCCGGGTCCTGCGCCAGTTGTGCGAACAATTGACTGATGAATGCCTGGCGCTTGTGATGCTCTGCGAGCGCCAGCCCGACATCGTCGACCGGACGGGCCAGCATTGCCAGACGGGTGAGGCGATACGGTGGGCTGAAGGCCTGCAACGGCGCCTCTTTTACCAGCCAGACCCGATGCCCGCCGGCACGCAATTGCGCGACTCGGGTACGCAAGCCATCGGCCAGACGTTGTTCGGCAATTGCGCGATCGTAATGCCCGTCAGGGTTTTTCAGAGCGTGGCCCAGATCACCTTTGGCATCGCCGTAGAGGTATAGGCTCCAGTGCGCAACCAGCACCACATCGCTGACAGCTTGCGGCTTCAGGGCCTGTTCAACACGTCGATTGAACCGCGCACAACGCGCATCGTGCTCCAGGCCTGCGACAGGCAAACAGCCGGCAGAACTGGCGAGCATCACATTGACGCCATGGGCCTTGGCACCCTCGTCGAAAACCGGAATCAACGCCGTGGCATGGCTATCGCCCCAGACAAGCGCTGGGGGCAGGCGGTTTTGCGCGCCATAACGGCAGAACAACTTGTCATCCGGCGTCTTGTCATCGGCCAGGCAGGCCATCAGCTCTGGCCGCCATTCGCGACCCTTGGCGTATTGCAGGGCCTGGTCAGACAGACGCCATGGCAGGCCGTCGGTCCATCGCAAGGCTTGTCCGGCCAGGCCGAGCACCAGGACGCCGCAGGCACCAGCGAGCAGAATCTGCCGGCGCCCGGCGAGCAGGCGACGCTCACGAAACGGGGTTTCGACGAATTTCCAGGACAGATAACCCAGCAACAGCGTCAGTAAAATCAACCCGACACTGTCGAAAACACTCGTTTCACCGACGCTGGCATAGCTGGAGAATACGAACACCGGCCAGTGCCACAGGTACCAGGAATATGAAATCAGACCGAGGCCGACCATTATCCGACTGCTCAAAAACTGACCAACCCAGGTTTCACGATGACCGTTGGCCAGAATCAGCAGCACCACACCCGGCACCGGCAGCAACGCCGCGACACCCGGGAATGGCGTGGCCTTGTCATAACCGAACACCGCCAACAGGATCAGCAACATACCGAGCAGGCTCAGCCACTGCGCCGCCATCGGCTTGAGACGCCATGCAGACTTGGGTGCTACCGCCAGCATCGCACCGGCCAATAGCTCCCACGCACGCATAGGCAACAGGAAGAAAGCTTTTTCCGGATGATGGGCGACAGCCCACACGCTCAAACCAAAGGACAGCAGCAATACGCTGAACAGTGCCAGTCGCCAATGCTTGAGACGGCTCGACAGCAGTGTCAGCAGCAACGGGAAGACGATGTAAAACTGCTCCTCCACCGCCAGCGACCAGGTGTGCAGCAGGGGCTTGAGATCGGAGGCGACATCGAAATAGCCGTCCTGGCGCATGAACAGGATGTTGGAGACGAACATCACTTGGTAACGCACCGATCGCCCCAGCTCTTCGTAATCCTTCGGTGCCAGCAAAAACCAGCCGACCGCCAGCACCGCAATGATCATCGCGAACAACGCCGGCAAAATCCGCCGCGCACGCCGGGCCCAGAAATCGACGAAGCTGAATTGCCCGGCCTGGCGCTGATTCCAGATGATCGACGTGATCAGGTAACCGGAAATCACGAAAAACACGTCCACGCCGACAAAGCCGCCGGTAAACCCAGGAACGCCAAAGTGAAACAGCACGACGGCAATCACCGCCACTGCGCGCAAGCCGTCGATATCCCTTCGATAAGCCAGTGAGCTCATAAGCATTAAACCAGTCAGATCGTTATTTTCAGCGCGCTTGAGCATCGCCCCCGGAGATGACTGCAAACGCGGCTGGTTGAAGTGCTAACCAACTGACCTTGGCCAATCAAAAACCTCCCATGGCCCAGGTAAAAAAAAGGCGCCCCACCGGGGCGCCATTCTCTTGAACTCAACGGGCGATGTTACTTGCGCTTCATCGACAGGAAGAATTCGTCGTTGGTCTTGGTCGTTTTCAGCTTGTCGACCAGGAACTCGATGGCAGCAATTTCATCCATCGGGTGCAGCAGTTTGCGCAGAATCCACATGCGCTGCAGCTCGTCGTCGGCGGTCAGCAACTCTTCGCGGCGGGTGCCGGAACGGTTGATGTTGATGGCCGGGAACACGCGTTTTTCAGCGATGCGGCGATCCAGAGGCAGCTCCATGTTGCCGGTGCCTTTGAATTCCTCGTAGATCACTTCGTCCATCTTCGAGCCGGTTTCAACCAGCGCGGTGGCGATGATGGTCAGCGAGCCGCCTTCTTCGATGTTCCGCGCGGCGCCGAAGAAACGCTTCGGTTTCTCCAGGGCGTGAGCATCGACACCACCGGTCAGTACCTTGCCGGAGCTCGGGATCACGGTGTTGTAGGCGCGAGCCAGACGAGTGATGGAGTCGAGCAGGATCACCACGTCTTTCTTGTGCTCGACCAGGCGCTTGGCCTTCTCGATCACCATTTCGGCAACCTGCACGTGACGGGTTGGCGGCTCGTCGAACGTCGAGGCAACCACTTCACCGCGCACGGTGCGCTGCATTTCGGTTACTTCTTCCGGACGTTCGTCGATCAGCAGCACGATCAGGTGAACTTCAGGATTGTTACGCGCGATGTTCGCGGCAATGTTCTGCAGCATGATCGTCTTGCCGGCTTTCGGCGGTGCAACGATCAGACCGCGCTGGCCTTTACCGATCGGGGCGCACAGGTCGATGACACGACCGGTCAAGTCTTCGGTGGAACCGTTGCCGGCTTCCATCTTCATGCGCACGGTCGGGAACAGCGGGGTCAGGTTCTCGAAGAGAATCTTGTTCTTCGCGTTTTCCGGACGGTCGAAGTTGATCGTGTCGACCTTGAGCAGCGCGAAATAACGCTCGCCTTCCTTTGGAGGGCGGATCTTGCCAACGATGGTGTCACCGGTGCGCAAGTTGAAACGACGGATCTGGCTCGGCGAGACGTAGATATCGTCTGGACCTGCGAGATAGGAAGCGTCAGCGGAGCGCAGGAAGCCGAAGCCGTCCTGGAGAATCTCCAGCACGCCATCACCGGAGATTTCCTCACCGCTTTTCGCGTGCTTCTTGAGCAGGGAGAAAATCACGTCCTGCTTGCGCGAACGGGCCATATTTTCTATGCCCATCTGTTCGGCCAATTCGAGCAGTTCGGTAATCGGCTTTTGCTTGAGTTCAGTCAGATTCATATAGGAATGACGTAATCATTTATGGAGGGGGGAAATTAAGCTTTTGGCTTAATGAGGCCGCGCCGCGGAGAAGGCGACAGGATCGCGTACTTATTCGAAAAGGAGTGCGTCGGCGACGGCTAGCAGGGGGCAATGGAGAAACCAGTGCGGGGCCGAATGTACCATCTGAGTTTAGGAGCGTCTAGCCCTGAATACGCAAAAAGCCCCGCTATTTGCGGGGCTTTTTCAGGACACTTTGCAACGACGCTTAGATGTTGGCGTCGAGGAATGCAGCCAGTTGCGACTTCGACAGTGCGCCGACCTTGGTCGCTTCAACGTTGCCGTTCTTGAACAGCATCAGGGTCGGGATACCGCGCACGCCATGCTTGGCCGGGGTTTCCTGGTTTTCGTCGATGTTCAGCTTGGCAACGGTCAGCTTGCCTTTGTAAGTCTCGGCAATCTCGTCCAGAACAGGAGCGATCATTTTGCAAGGGCCGCACCATTCAGCCCAGTAATCGACCAGTACAGCGCCTTCGGCCTTGAGTACGTCGGCCTCGAAGCTAGCGTCGCTAACGTGTTTGATAAGATCGCTGCTCATGGAATTCTCCAGGTTGTAAGCAAAAAAACGTGGCCCATCATAGCGGTCCTTCCCTCGTTCAGGAAGGTGCAGATGATTGAGTCTCGCTATGGTGATCCATGAGTTTGGGTATAGCTCAGGTCATGAAGTGGCGGGAGCGATGAACGCGATTCCGGTGCGCAACGCGGCGTTACGTACGTGCTCTTGCATGGCCTTTTGCGCGGCGCCAGACGCTCGGCGAGCCAGCGCACGAAGGATTTTGCGGTGTTCCTGCCAGGTTTCCATGGCCCGCTCAACCCGGATGAACGGTAGCTTCTGGCTTTCCAGGAAGATGTCGGCGCTGGCGGTCAGGATGCTCAGCATCGCCTGATTGCCGCTGGCCAGCAGGATGCGGCGGTGGAATTCGAAATCCAGCCGGGCCGCGGCTTCGAAGTCGCCGGACTTCAGCTCATTGCGCATGGCGGCGACATTGTCTTCCAGCGCATCGAGTTCGTCGGTGCTCAAGGTTCCGGCCGCCAACCCCGCAGCAAAACCCTCCAGCGCATAGCGCAACTGAAAGATGTCCAACGGCGAAGCCTGCGCCGCGAACGGCCAGCCCGGCGCCGCATCGCCCCGCGGTAGCTCCACGGGCGATTGCACGAATACGCCTTTGCCCGGCTGGATACTGATGACCCCCAGCGCACTCAGCGATGACAACGCCTCGCGCAACGACGCCCGACTGACCCCCAATTGCACCGCCAGGTCCCGTTGCGAGGGCAAGGCATCCCCCGGCCCGAAGCCCTGTTCGGTAATCAGTTTGCGGATGGCTTGCAGCGCCACTTCAGGTACGGCGCGGGAGATCGAGTTCATGGTTTTCCAGACGAACCAGCCAATGTGCGCTCAGTTGTAAAGCTATTCGCGACGTCCGGCAAGTCGTGCCCCATGGGGGTTCGGAGATTTTCACGGCTGCGCCATCGGGGTGCGAAAAGCAACCTGACTGTTCAGACCAGTAAGACCGTGCGACGCCAGCAAAACCGTGCCCTGGCGCCCTCAAAACCCCATGTTGGCATGGCCCATGCTCTGTCGATCCGCAGAAATCACTTCTTGCCGATCCGGAGATTTGCCATGACCCAGCGTTACAGCGCCCTCCTCGCAGCCTTGTTCGCCAGCCTGATGCTGAGCCTGGCACCCGCCCACGCCGATGGTCTGGAGGATGTGGTCAAGCGCGGCGTCCTCAAGGTGGCCGTGCCCCAGGACTTCCCGCCATTCGGCTCGGTCGGCCCGGACATGAAACCCCGCGGCCTCGATATCGACACCGCGAAACTGCTGGCCGACCAGCTCAAGGTCAAACTCGAACTGACGCCGGTCAACAGCACCAACCGCATCCCGTTCCTCACCACCGGCAAGGTCGACCTGGTGATCTCCAGCCTCGGCAAGAACCCGGAGCGCGAAAAAGTCATCGACTTCTCCCGCGCCTACGCGCCGTTCTACCTTGCCGTGTTCGGTCCGCCAGACGCCGACATCAAGGGCCTGGACGATCTCAAGGGCAAGACCATCAGCGTCACCCGTGGTGCCATCGAAGATATCGAGCTGACCAAGGTCGCCCCCGAAGGCGTGACCATCAAGCGTTTCGAAGACAACAACTCGACCATTGCCGCGTACCTGGCCGGGCAAGTCGACCTGATCGCCAGCGGCAACGTGGTGATGGTCGCCATCAGCGAGAAGAGCCCGAAACGCGTGCCGGCGCTGAAAGTGAAGCTCAAGGACTCACCGGTCTACGTCGGCGTGAACAAGAACGAGTCGGCGCTGCTGGACAAGGTCAACCAGATTCTTGTGACCGCCAAGAGCGACGGCGCGCTGGAAAAGAACGCCCTGACCTGGCTGAAAGAACCGCTGCCGGCCGATCTCTGATTCGGCGCGCTGGAGACGTTTTATGGCTTATCAGTTCGATTTCCTGCCGGTGGTGAACAACACCGATCTGTTGCTGCGCGGTGCGTTGTTCACCCTTGAGCTGACCGCCATCGGCGCTGTGCTCGGCGTGGGGCTGGGCATCGTCGGGGCGCTGGTGCGGGCGTGGAACATCCGGCCTTTCGCGGGGATTTTCGCGGTCTACGTCGAGTTGATCCGCAACACGCCATTTCTGGTGCAGTTGTTTTTCATCTTCTTCGGCTTGCCGTCCCTGGGCGTGCAGATTTCCGAATGGCAGGCGGCGGTGCTGGCGATGGTCATCAACCTCGGCGCCTATTCCACCGAGATCATCCGCGCCGGCATCCAGTCGATCCACCGGGGTCAGCTGGAAGCCGCAGCGGCACTGGCGATGACGCGCTTCGAAGCGTTCCGTCATGTGGTGCTGCTGCCGGCACTGGGCAAAGTCTGGCCGGCCCTGAGCAGCCAGATCATCATCGTGATGCTCGGCTCGGCGGTGTGTTCGCAAATCGCGACGGAAGAGCTGAGTTTCGCCGCCAACTTCATTCAGTCGCGCAACTTCCGCGCCTTTGAAACCTACGCCCTGACCACACTGCTGTACCTGTGCATGGCGCTGCTGATCCGCCAGTTGCTGAACTGGCTTGGCCACCGCTTCATCGCAAGGAGCAGCCGATGAGCGACTTCACTTTCTGGGACATCGTGCGCAACCTGCTCACGGGCCTGCAATGGACGCTGGCGCTGTCGCTGGTGGCGTTCATTGGCGGCGGACTGATTGGCTTACTGATCATGGTCATGCGCATCTCGAAAAAATCCCTGCCGCGCAGTTTCGCCCGCACTTACATCGAACTGTTCCAGGGCACACCGCTATTGATGCAACTGTTCCTGGTGTTTTTCGGCGTGGCGTTGGCCGGGATCGAGATTTCGCCGTGGATGGCCGCGGCGATTGCACTGACGTTGTTCACCAGTGCTTATCTGGCGGAGATCTGGCGCGGTTGCGTCGATTCGATTCCAAACGGCCAGTGGGAAGCCTCATCGAGCCTGGCGCTGAACCCGCTGGAACAATTGCGCCATGTGATCCTGCCCCAGGCCCTGCGCATCGCCGTGGCGCCGACAGTGGGGTTTTCGGTGCAAGTGGTCAAAGGCACCGCCGTCACCTCGATCATCGGCTTCACCGAGCTGACCAAGACCGGCGGCATGCTCGCCAACGCCACCTTCGAACCGTTCATGGTCTACGGCCTCGTCGCCCTCGGCTACTTCCTGCTCTGCTACCCCTTGTCGCTCAGTGCGCGATACCTGGAAAGGAGACTGCATGCCTCTGCTTAGAATTTCCGCCCTGCATAAATACTACGGCGATCACCATGTGCTCAAAGGCATCGACCTGAGCATCGAGGAAGGCCAGGTGGTGGCAATCATCGGCCGTAGTGGCTCGGGCAAGTCCACCTTGCTGCGCACCCTCAACGGCCTGGAGTCGATCAACGACGGCGTGATAGAAGTTGACGGCGAGTACCTCGACGCCGCCCGCGCCGACCTGCGCAGCCTGCGGCAGAAAGTCGGCATGGTGTTCCAGCAGTTCAATCTGTTCCCGCACCTGACCGTCGGCGAGAACGTCATGCTCGCGCCGCAAGTGGTGCAGAAAGTGCCAAAAGCCAAAGCTGCCGAACTGGCACGGCAGATGCTGGAAAGAGTCGGGCTGGGGGAAAAGTTCGATGCCTTCCCTGATCGGCTGTCCGGCGGGCAGCAACAGCGGGTAGCGATTGCCCGGGCACTGGCGATGTCGCCGAAGGTTTTGCTATGCGACGAAATCACCTCGGCACTGGACCCGGAACTGGTCAATGAAGTACTGAGCGTGGTCCGGCAACTGGCCAGGGAAGGCATGACGCTGATCATGGTCACCCACGAAATGCGCTTCGCCCGGGAGGTTGGGGATAAGTTGGTGTTCATGCACCAGGGCAAGGTGCATGAGGTTGGGGATCCGAAGATTCTGTTCGCGAATCCGCAGACGGCGGAGCTGGCGAATTTTATTGGGACGGTTGAGGCGGCGGGCTGATAGATCTTTGTTGACCGGAAGGCCGCCTTCGCGAGCAAGCCCGCTCCCACAGTTGACCGCGTTGTTACTGAGGTACGCGGTTAAATGTGGGAGCGGGCTTGCTCGCGAAGAGGCCATTAGCAGCACCGCAAATATTCCCGCGGCAGAAGATCGCAGCCTTCGACAGCTCCTACGCGTTGGCGCCAGCCTTTGATCGTGGCACGATGTCGAGGTTATCGACCGAGACCCCTGACCATGCCGCAATCCAAAGCCAAGAATCTGTCCCTGATCGCCGCAATCGACCTGGGCTCCAACAGTTTTCACATGGTCGTGGCCAAGGCCCAGAACGGCGAGATCCGTATTCTCGAGCGTCTCGGGGAGAAGGTTCAGCTGGCCGCCGGCATCGACGAAGAGCGCCACCTCAACGAAGAATCGATGCAACGCGGGCTCGATTGCCTCAAGCGTTTCGCCCAACTGATCAGCGGTATGCCCACCGGCGCCGTGCGAATCGTGGGCACCAACGCCTTGCGTGAAGCCCGCAACCGCGCCGAATTCATCCGTCGCGCCGAAGAAATTCTCGGCCACCCGGTGGAAGTCATTTCCGGTCGTGAAGAAGCGCGCCTGATCTATCTCGGCGTGTCCCACACCCTCGCCGACACCCCGGGCAAGCGCCTGGTGGCCGACATCGGTGGCGGCAGTACCGAGTTCATCATTGGCCAGCGCTTCGAACCGCTGCTGCGCGAAAGCCTGCAGATGGGTTGCGTCAGCTACACCCAGCGCTATTTCAAGGACGGCAAGATCACCCCGGCCCGTTACGCCCAGGCGTACACGGCAGCACGGCTGGAGATCATGAGCATCGAGCATGCCCTGCATCGCCTGACCTGGGATGAAGCCATCGGCTCCTCGGGCACCATCCGCGCCATCGGCCTGGCGCTGAAGGCTGGCGGCTACGGCACCGGGGAGGTCAACGCCGAGGGCCTGGCCTGGCTCAAGCGCAAACTGATCAAGCTGGGCGACGTCGAAAAAATCGATTTCGAAGGTATCAAGCCGGATCGCCGGGCGATTTTCCCGGCCGGCCTGGCGATCCTCGAAGCGATCTTCGACTCCCTGGAACTGCAACGCATGGATCACTGCGAAGGTGCCCTACGCGAAGGCGTGCTCTATGACTTGCTGGGCCGCCATCATCACGAAGACGTGCGCGAACGTACCCTCACTTCGCTAATGGAACGCTACCACGTCGATCAGGAACAGGCGGTACGGGTCGAACGCAAGGCACTGCATGCGTTCGACCAGGTGGCCGCGGACTGGGATCTGGAAGACGGCGTCTGGCGCGAACTGCTCGGCTGGGCGGCCAAGGTCCATGAAGTTGGCCTGGACATCGCTCACTACCAGTACCACAAGCACGGCGCCTACCTGATCGAACACTCGGACCTCGCCGGGTTCTCCCGCGAAGACCAGTTGATGCTCGCGCTGCTGGTACGCGGTCACCGACGCAACATTCCCAAGGACAAGTTCGCCGAGTTCGGCGATGACGGCACCAAGCTGATTCGCCTGTGCGTACTGCTGCGCTTTGCGATCCTGTTCCACCACATCCGTGGCACCCAGCAAATGCCCCAGGTGGAACTGAATGCCTATGGCAACAGCCTGGAAGTGGTGTTCCCGGAGAACTGGCTGGACGAAAACCAGCTGACCCAGGCCGACTTCGAAATCGAAGCGCAATGGCTGACCCGGGTCGACATCGTGTTGAGCGCTCGCTGAAATTGAAAAAAGGCCTTCTTCGGAAGGCCTTTTTTTGTATGCGATTCTGCAAACGCCACTATCCCCTGTGGGAGCGAGCTTGCTCGCGATGGGGGATGGTCAATCAACACATCGTTGCCTGACACACCGTCATCGCGAGCAAGCTCGCTCCCACAGGTTGCAGTCGTTACCGGACGGCCAGGATCGGACTGCCCAAACGCTCCAGCAATGTCGCCTGGGCGCTGCGCGGGTTCTGGTTGCCGGTTGGAGTGTTACGGATGTAACGGCCGTCCGACTGCAGGCTCCAACTGTGGGTGTTATCGGTCAGATACAACTCCAGTTCTTTCTTGACCCGCATGATCAGCTTCTTGCCCTCCACCGGGAAGCAAGTCTCGACGCGCTTGTCGAGGTTGCGTTCCATCCAGTCGGCACTGGACAGGAACATCTGCTCGTCGCCACCGTTGAGGAAATAGAAGACCCGGGTGTGTTCCAGGAAGCGGCCGATGATCGAACGCACGTGGATGTTGTGGGAAACCCCGGCGATGCCCGGTCGCAGGCAGCACATGCCACGCACCACCAGATCGATGCGCACGCCCGACTGGCTGGCCTTGTACAGTGCGCGGATGATCTTCGGATCGGTCAGCGAGTTGAACTTGGCAATGATGTGCGCCGGTTTGCCGTCGAGGGCGAACTGGGTTTCGCGGGCAATCATGTCGAGCATGCCCTTTTTCAGGGTGAACGGCGCGTGCAGCAGTTTCTTCATGCGCAGCGTCTTACCCATGCCGATCAACTGGCTGAACAGTTTACCGACGTCTTCGCACAAGGCGTCGTCGGAAGTCAGCAGGCTGTAATCGGTATACAGGCGGGCGTTGCCGGCGTGGTAGTTACCCGTACCGAGGTGCGCATAACGCACGATTTCACCCGCTTCGCGCCGCAAAATCAGCATCATCTTGGCGTGGGTCTTGAAGCCGACCACACCATAGATCACCACCGCACCGGCCGCTTGCAGACGGCTGGCCAGTTGCAGGTTGGACTCTTCGTCGAACCGTGCGCGCAGTTCGATCACCGCAGTGACCTCTTTGCCGTTACGCGCCGCATCCACCAGCGCATCGACGATTTCCGAGTTCGCACCGGAGCGGTACAGGGTCTGGCGCACCGCCAGCACGTGCGGGTCCTTGGCGGCCTGGCGCAGCAGGTCGACCACCGGGGTAAACGACTCGAACGGGTGCAGCAACAGGATGTCCTGCTTGCTGATCACGCTGAAAATGTTCTCGCTGTTCTGCAGCAGTTTTGGAATCTGCGGAGTGAACGGCAGGTATTGCAGCTCGCGCTGGCTGTCCAGGCCGGTAATGCTGAACAGCCGCGTCAGGTTCACCGGACCGTTGACCTGATACAACTCCGTCTCGCTCAGGTTGAATTGCTTGAGCAGGTAGTCGGACAGGTGTTTCGGGCAGGTGTCGGCCACTTCCAGACGCACCGCATCGCCATAGCGACGGGAGAACAGTTCGCCGCGCAAGGCACGGGCCAGGTCTTCGACGTCTTCGGAGTCCAGCGCCAGGTCGGCGTTACGGGTCAGGCGGAACTGGTAGCAGCCCTTGACCTTCATCCCCTGGAACAGGTCATCGGCGTGGGCGTGGATCATCGACGACAGGAAGACATAGTTGTCGCCGGCGCCGCCGACTTCTTCCGGCACCTTGATGATGCGCGGCAACAGGCGTGGCGCCGGGATGATCGCCAGACCGGAATCGCGGCCAAAGGCGTCGATGCCTTCGAGCTCGACGATGAAGTTCAGGCTCTTGTTCACCAGCAACGGGAACGGGTGCGTCGGGTCCAGGCCGATCGGGGTGATGATCGGCGCGATCTCGTCACGGAAATAGCGACGGACCCAGGTCTTGAGCTTGGCCGTCCAGTTACGGCGACGGATGAAGCGGACCTGATGCTTTTCCAGTTCCGGCAACAGTATGTCGTTGAGGATCGCGTACTGGCGATCGACGTGACCATGGACCAGTTCGCTGATGCGCGCCAGGGCCTGATGCGGTTGCAGACCATCCGCGCCGGCCTGTTCACGGGCGAAGGTGATCTGCTTCTTGAGGCCGGCGACACGAATTTCGAAGAACTCGTCCAGGTTGCTGGAGAAGATCAACAGAAACTTCAGCCGTTCCAGCAATGGATAGGACTCGTCCAGCGCCTGCTCCAGCACGCGGATGTTGAACTGCAGTTGCGAGAGCTCGCGGTGGATGTACAGGCTGCTGTCATCCAGGCCGGGAATGGCCAGCGCTGGCGCCGGCGCTGTCACGGCGGTTTCGACGACCGCCGCGGGCGGAGCTGGCTCCAGCTCCGGCGGGGTCTCGTCGACTTGCTCCACCACAGGTTGAGCGTCTTTTACGGCAACTTCAGTGAGCACTTCGGTATTCATCGAATGTTCCTGGGAGGGCTATTTTTGCTCTCGTAACAATTGAGCGGCACGAACGGCGAAGTACGTCAGGATGCCATCAGCCCCTGCACGTTTGAAAGCGGTCAGGGACTCGAGGATAACCCCTTCGCCCAACCAGCCATTCTGGATCGCCGCCATGTGCATGGCGTATTCGCCGCTGACTTGATAAACAAAAGTCGGCACTTTGAATTCTTCTTTTACCCGGCACAGGATGTCCAGGTACGGCATGCCTGGCTTGACCATGACCATGTCTGCACCTTCTGACAAGTCCGCCGCCACTTCGTGCAGGGCTTCGTTGCTGTTGGCCGGGTCCATCTGATAGGAGGCCTTGTTGGCCTTGCCCAGATTCAGCGCCGAACCGACGGCATCACGGAACGGGCCGTAATAGGCACTGGCGTACTTGGCCGAGTAGGCCATGATCCGCACATTGACGTGACCGGCCACTTCGAGAGCTTCGCGGATCGCCTGGATGCGACCGTCCATCATGTCCGATGGGGCCACGACCTGAGCGCCGGCCTCAGCGTGGGACAGGGCTTGCCTGACCAGTGCGTCGACGGTGATGTCGTTCTGCACGTAGCCTTCTTCATCAAGAATGCCGTCCTGGCCATGGGTAGTGAATGGGTCCAGGGCAACGTCGGTGATCACGCCCAGCTCCGGGAATTGCGCACGCAGCGCACGGGTCGCGCGTTGGGCGATGCCTTCGGGGTTCCACGCCTCGGCTGCGTCCAGCGACTTGAGTTCCGCTGGTGTCACCGGGAACAGCGCAAGCGCCGGAATCCCCAACTCGACCCACTTGGCCGCTTCTTCCAGCAACAGGTCGATGGTCAGGCGTTCGACGCCCGGCATCGAAGCCACCGCTTCGCGACGGTTTTCGCCGTCCAGAACGAACACCGGCAGGATCAGGTCATCGACGGTCAGGACGTTTTCACGGACCAGACGACGCGAGAAGTCGTCACGACGATTGCGGCGCAGGCGGGTTGCAGGGAACAAACGGTTGGCGGGGGTAAAGCTCACGGCAGACTCCTGAGCCCGCGCTTACGGGCGAGCGTGACAGTTATAAGCGGCCATTATGACGAACGTATTACAGTTGTGTGCACCCCTGTGACAGGTAGCCGCATTCCATTGTCGTTGTAGGAAATGTTCACGTCGAGACACATTTGGACACTTTCCTGAATGTGTCCGAAGGGTTAGGCTGCGCGTTCATTTCGCCAGCACCCAGACAATGCTCCAACAATTTCTGCATGACTTCGGCTACTTTGCCCTTTTTCTAGGCACGTTCTTCGAAGGCGAAACCATCCTGGTACTCGCGGGCTTCCTCGCGTTCCGTGGATACATGGACATCAACCTGGTGGTGGTCGTGGCCTTCTTCGGCAGCTATGCCGGCGACCAACTGTGGTATTTCCTGGGACGCAAACACGGCCGCAAGCTCCTGGCGCGCAAACCCCGCTGGCAGATGATGGGTGACCGGGCGCTGGAACATATTCGCAAGCATCCGGACATCTGGGTATTGAGCTTCCGCTTCGTCTACGGTTTGCGCACGGTCATGCCGGTGGCCATCGGGCTGTCGGGCTATCCGCCGGGCCGGTACCTGTTGCTCAACGGCATTGGCGCAGCGATCTGGGCCACAGCCCTGGCAGCGGCCGCGTACCATTTCGGTGCGGTGCTCGAAGGCATGCTCGGCAGTGTGAAGAAGTATGAACTCTGGGTGCTCGGTGCGCTGCTGGTCCTGGGCTTCGTGCTGTGGCTGCGTCGGCGCTTCAAGAATGCCCGCCTGGCCAAGCAGGTCTACGCCGACGAACAAGCCCTGAAGGCCGAACGAACCAAAGCCGAAGGCCCTACTACGCCAGCCGAGTGATGCGGTTTCTGCAACAGTAGAGACCGATGCCGCTCAACAGACTGTAACTGAACAGGCCGACCCAGCCCACGGCGCTGGCCGGCCACAGCCCCACCATCGGGGCCAGCCATACCAATGGCAGATTCGACGCCAGCCGCACCAGCTCCAGCTTCAACGCCCACGGGCGATTCTCCAGAGCCACGCCCAGCACAAACAGACCGAACGCCACCGCTCCCCAGCCCAACGCCAGGGCGACGACGGACAGCTTCGGCTCAAGATTCATCAAGTAACTGCCCAGCGCAATATAGACGCAGAACTGCAGGAGGACGTAGAGCTGCTGACGCCCGTCCAGCGCCACCTCGAATTTGCGAAACTGGCTCAGGTCCGGCTTGTTCATCGGGTATCTGGCAGCTACCTCCGCCGGGCGCCAGCCGGTGCGCATGAACCAGATCCGCAGCTTGTCCCAGGTGCTTTCGGCACGACGCGCATCTGCCCACAACTGCGCGTAGAACTGCACGTTCGCCCACACGGGGTTCCAGCTCGCCAGTGGCGTGGTCACGCCGAAGATCACCGGCTCGTTGTCGTCTTCTTCCTGGAACGAGCCGAACAGACGGTCCCAAATAATGAACACGCCGCCGTAGTTGCGATCCATGTAGAGAGCATTCTGTGCATGGTGAGCCCGATGATTGGACGGCGTGACAAAGAACCATTCGAACCAGCCAAGCTTGGGAATGTGCCGCGTGTGCACCCAGAACTGGTACAGCAGGTTCAGCGCCGCGACGCTGACGAACACCAGCAGCGGCACGCCGGACACCGCCATCGGCAGATAGAAGATCCAGCCCAGCAGGAAGCCGGTACTGGTCTGGCGCAAGGCCGTGGACAGGTTGTAGTCCTCGCTCTGGTGATGCACCGAATGGGCGGCCCAGAGGATGTTGCGCTCGTGACCCATGCGATGCAGCCAGTAGTAGCAGAAATCGTAGAAGACAAAGGCAAACACCCAGGTCCAGATGCTGTCGGCCGACAACTCGAACAACGCCAAGTGCTTGAGGGCAAAGGCGTAGGTCACCAGCCCCACCCCCTTGGTCAACAGCCCCGTGGTGGTCGACAGCACGCCGGTGCTGATGCTGTTGATCGCGTCTGCCACCCGATAATTGCTCACCCCGCGCCAACGGTCGGCCAGCAGCTCGGCGGCGATCAGCACAAAGAAAAACGGCACCGCATACAGAATGAAGTCCATGACGCGCCCTGATCGGAATCTTGAGGACAGATGCTATGTGCAGCCGTGAATTAACCCTATGGCAACGCAGGACAAATTAGTGGACATTTAACGCCATGAATCTGGAGAAAAGCCCATGAGCAAAAAAGTTGCAGTGATCCTTTCCGGTTGTGGCGTGTACGACGGCGCCGAGCTCCACGAGAGCGTCATCACCCTGCTGCGCCTGGACCAGCGCGGAGCCCAGGTGCAGTGTTTCGCACCTGACATCGCGCAGTTGCATGTGATCAACCACCTGACCGGCGAAGAAATGCCCGAATCGCGCAACGTGCTGGTGGAGTCGGCGCGGATTGCCCGGGGCAACATCAAGGATATCCGAGACGCGAACGTCGATGAGTTCGATGCGCTGATCGTGCCCGGCGGCTTCGGCTCGGCCAAGAACCTGTCCAGCTTCGCCATCGAAGGCGCCGCCTGCACCGTTCAACCGGATGTCCTGGCACTGACCGAAGCCTTTGCCGAGGCCGGCAAACCGGTGGGGTTGATGTGCATCTCCCCTGCCCTGGCGGCAAAGATCTACGGCCCTGGCGTCACCTGCACCATAGGCAACGACACCGACACGGCAGCTGCGATGAACAAGATGGGCGCGACCCATACCGATTGCGCGGTCAGTGACATCGTCGAGGACAAGGCGCGCAAACTGGTGAGCACACCGGCTTACATGCTGGCGCAATCGATCAGTGAAGCGGCTTCAGGCATCAACAAACTGGTAGACCGGGTACTGGAACTGACCCACGAAAACGACGCCTGACACCCTCCAAAACTGTGGGAGCGAGCTTGCTCGCGATGGGGCCAGCACATTCAACATCGATGTTGTCTGTAAGTCCGCTATCGCGAGCAAGCTCGCTCCCACAGGGTTCGCCACTGGTCTTAAGAACTGCGTGCCAAACGTGTGAGAATCCGGTCCAGCGCATTGGCAAACGCCTGCTTCTCACGGTCGCCAAACGGCGCTGGCCCTCCGCCCATTTGCCCTTGTTCGCGCAAATCGGTGAACAGGTTGCGAACCGCCAGCCGCTCGCCCATGTTCTGCGCATCAAACTCCTTGCCCCGTGGGTCGAGCGCTGCCACGCCCTTCTTCACCAGACGATCGGCCAGTGGCACATCGCTGCAGATCACCAGTTCACCAGGCACCGCGTGTTCCACCAGGTAGTCATCGGCCGCATCCGGGCCGCTCGGCACCACGATCAGCTTGACCAGTGCCAGCCCCGGTTTGGTCTGCGGCTGCCCGGCCACCAGCACCACTTCGAACTGGCGCTTGAGAGCGAACTTCACCACCAGATCCTTGGCTGCCCGAGGACAGGCGTCGGCATCGATCCACACACGCATTGAATTTTCCTCTGTTGAAAAGCATCGCGGGCAAGCCACGCTCCCACAGGTTAACGCGAAACCTGTGGGAGCGTGGCTTGCCCGCGAAAGTGAGCGAAGCGAATGCCGTTTAAGAAACCTGCACCCGCTGCCTCTCAACCACCCGGCTACGACCGTACAACACGACAATCGAAATGATCGCCACAGCCTGGGCGCTCAACGAATAGGCATCGGCATGGATCCCCAGCCATTCAAAGTCAAAGAACGGCACCGGCCGCGTACCGAAGATCCCGGCTTCCTGCAGCGCTTTCACGCCATGCCCGGCAAACACCACCGACAAGGCGCACAAAAGACCGGCGTTGATGCTGAAGAACAACGCCAGCGGCAACTTCGCCGAACCGCGCAAAATCACCCAGGCCAGGCCGACCAGCAGCACCACCGCCGTGGCACCACCGGCCAGCACCGCGTTGTGCCCCGCGGGACCTGCCTGCAACCACAGGGTTTCGTAGAACAGGATCACTTCGAACAGTTCGCGATACACCGAGAAGAACGCCAGGGTCGCAAAACCGAAGCGCCCGCCACCGCCCACCAGGCTGGTCTTGATGTAATCCTGCCAGGCCGCGGCGTGACGACGGTCATGCATCCACACGCCCAGCCACAGCACCATGACGCTGGCAAACAGCGCCGTCGCACCTTCCAGCAATTCGCGTTGTGAACCACTGACATCAATCACATAGGCTGCCAGCGCCCAGGTGCCCAGCCCCGCCACAAACGCCAGGCCCCAGCCGACGTTAACGCTGCGCACCGCCGCCTGTTGATCCGTGTTACGCAGGAAAGCAAGGATCGCCGCCAGCACCAGAATCGCTTCCAGACCTTCGCGCAGCAGAATCAGCAGGCCGGAAATGTAACTCAGCGACCAGCTCAAACCCTCGTTGCCCAACAGGCCGGCCGATGCCTTCAACTTGTCCTTGGCCACGTCCAGGCGCTGCTCGACCTCGCTCACCGGCAAGCCGTCCTGCAACGACTGACGGTAGGCCATCAGGGATTTTTCAGTGTCTTTACGCACGTTGGCGTCAATGTTATCCAGCGAGCTCTCAACCAGCTCGAAGCCTTCCAGATACGCCGCTACCGATAAGTCATAGGCCTGGTCATGCTCACCGGCACGATACGCCGCGATGCTCTTGTCCAAAGTGGCCGCGGTGTAGTCGAGCAGTTGCGCCGGGCCACGCTTGACCTGTGGCGGCTGCGCCCGCTGGGCACGGAAGGTCGCGGCGGCTTGCGGGCCTTCGACAGCCTGTACTTCGGCCGGGGTCTGACGAGCGAGGTCGGCGATGTTGTAGGTCTTTTCAGCCTTGGCCGTCGCCGGGTCGACACTGAAGCTGGCGATATAGGTGGCCAGGTCCCAACGCTGACGATCATCCAGTTGATCGGCAAAGGCCGGCATGTCAGTCCCTTCGACCCCCAGGCCCAGGGTGCTGTAGATCGCGTAGAGGCTCAGTCGGTCCAGTCGTGTGGTATCACGCAGATTGGATGGCGGCGGCGCCATGCCGACACCTGCCGGGCCGTCGCCGGCCCCTGTATCGCCATGGCAGACCGAGCATTGCTGAGCGTACAGCGGCGCACCACGCACCGGGTCCGGCGTAATGACCGGGGCCTGACTGACTTCATAGGCCACGGCCAGCTTCGCACCCAGTTGCCGGGCCTGGCGCGCGACGTCGGCACCGTCCTGATGGGTGTCAATGGAATTTCCCAGCGCGGCGAGGCTTTGCTCCAGAGCGGCTTTTTCCGGCTTGGCCGGCATGGCTGCAATCAGACTTCCCAGCGTCTTGACCGAGTCTTGCTGCACGCGAAATCCGGCCTGGTCCGTGATGCTGCCCGCCTGCACCGTGTCCGAGTAATCCGCGCCGATGTAATCGAGCAAGTGCAGCGCCTGCGGCGCACCTTCGGCGGGAGCGGCCAGTAGCTGAAAACTGCACGCAGCCAACAGCGGCAGCAACAGCCAGGCCAGGAAACGGGAGGGGGCAATCATGAATGAATCTCAATTGGAAATACGAAGTTACATATTGTTAACGCCAGACGGGTTTCGCTCAAGCTTTGTTGATATCTCTTCGTAATTGCATCAGTTTCGAGAGCGGCTCCTCCAAACAAAAAAGGCGACCTCCAGGGTCGCCTTTTTTTATATCGCCGTTTTACACAGCAGCTTTGCGCAACGTCGCCATGAACGCCGCCGCCCCAATGAACAGCCCGGCAAAGGTCCGGTTCATGCGCTTTTGCTGTTTCGGTGTGCGCAACAGACGCAGCACTTTGGACGCCAGACCGGTGTAGCCGGCCATGACGATCAGGTCGACGCAAACCATGGTCACACCGATTATCAGATACTGAATCAGCAGTGGCGCATGGGGGTCGATGAACTGCGGCAACACCGCCAGCATGAACACCAGCGCCTTGGGGTTGCTGATGTTCACCAGAAAACCACGGAACACCAAGGCCATCGGCTTGCCGATCTGGCGCAGCGCCGCGTCATCGCTCATATCGCTGGGCAGCGCACGCCATTGCTTGATCGCGAGGTAAACCAGATACGCCACGCCAAACCATTTGATGGCGTAGAAGGCCGTGGCCGACGCCGTGAGAATGGCGCCGACACCGGCGCCGACGATGGCGATCTGCAAAGCCAGGCCCAGTTGCAAGCCCAGGGCGTTCCAGTAGCCGCGCCAGAAACCGTATTGCAAGCCGCTGGACATCGACGCAATGGCGCCGGCACCGGGGGACAAGCTGATCACCCAGCAGGCGGCAAAAAACGCCAGCCATGTTTGAAGCTCCATTGCACACCTCGACTCAGACTCGTGACAGATGTCTAAGCTAATGCGGCTTTGATTGGATGACTACCGATTTTTTGTAGGACATGGCGACGGCCGACCAGCGTGCTCGGCGTTATGACCCCTTCGCGAGCAAGCCCGCTCCCACACTGGATCTACGCTGCTCACAAAGTTTTGTGTCCACCGAAGAGCAAATGTGGGAGCGGGCTTGCTCGCGAAGGCAATCTATCAGACAGCAGAACGCTTACTTTTCAAACCCGCTGGAAGGAAACACATCCGTCCCGCGCCAGCGCCGTACCGAACGCTGGAAGAACAAACTGTTGGGCACCTGCACCATGGCGCTGCCAGTGCCGAGTTCTTCGGCCTCGATCAGCGTGGTGTAAAGAAGATTGATCGCCACCACCCGGCCTTTGACGCCGGGCTTGTCGGTGGTGTCCACCAACTCGACTACGTCACCTATGCGAAACGGGCCGACGGTAAAGATCAGGATCGCGCACAGCAGGTTCGAGAGCACGCTCCACATGGCGAAAAACGCCACCGCCGCGACTGCGACGAAACCGGACAACGCGGTCCAGAGCACCGTGGCCGAAACACCGAGGCGCTCCAGCACGAAAATCAATGCACTGCCCATGATGAGCCAGCGCAGACCACCGCGCAGCGGCATCAGCAACTGCGGCGGAAACGGGTAGCGCTCACCGAGACGGGTCAGGCATTTGGCGACGAAACGCTGGGCGATGTATCCGGCCAGCAGGATCAGCAGGATTTGCACGCCGAGCCAGATCGGCTCGACCCACACCGCCGGCAGCGGCAGCTTGAAGGCGTCCATCAGGACAGCTCCTCCAGCTCCGCCTGCATGTTTTCCAGCAACTCCAGGGCTTCCATCCAGGCTTCTTCCAGCTCCGCCTCACGCACCTTCAGCTTGGCCTGTTCGGCCAGCAGATCCCGCAATTCGTTCTTGCGCGCCGGCTCGTAGATGTCGCTGTCGCCGAGGCTGGCATCGATCTTCGCCAGCTTTTCGTGGAGCTTGCCGAGTTCGGCTTCAAGCTTGTCAGCTTCGCGCTTGTGCGGCGCCAGTTGCTGACGCAACGCAGCAGCGGCCTGACGCTGGGCTTTCTTGTCGGTCTTGTCCGGGTTGACCGGCGTATTGCTGACCGGGGCGTTGCGCTGGCGATACTCCACCAGCCAGCGGGTGTAGTCCTCCAGGTCGCCGTCGAATTCCTCGACCTTGCCGTCCGCCACCAGATAGAAATTGTCGGTGGTGCTTTTGAGCAAGTGGCGATCGTGAGAGACCACCAATACCGCACCACTGAATTCCTGCAGGGCCATGGTCAGCGCCAGACGCATTTCCAGGTCCAGGTGGTTGGTCGGTTCGTCGAGCAGCAACAGGTTCGGTCGGTCCCAGGCGATCAAGGCCAACGCCAGGCGCGCCTTTTCGCCACCGGAGAAATTCAGTACCGGCTCGTCGATTCGCGCACCACGGAAGTCGAAACCGCCGAGGAAGTCGCGCAGGGCCTGCTCACGCTCGGTCGGTGCCAGGCGTTGCAGGTGCAGCAACGGGCTGGCCTTGGAGTCCAGCGAATCCAGCTGATGCTGGGCGAAGTAACCGACAACGGTGTTCTCGCCACGGGTCAAGCGGCCGGCCAATGGCGAGAGCTCACCGGCAAGGTTCTTGATCAGGGTCGACTTACCGGCGCCATTCGGGCCGAGCAGACCGATTCGCGCACCCGGGGTCAGTTGCAGCTTGACCTTCTCCAGCACGGCCTTGTCGCCGTAACCCAGGCGGGCATCGGACAGGTCGATCAGCGGGCTGGAAATCTTCTGCGATTCACGGAAG
Source organism: Pseudomonas sp. BF-B-30 (assembly GCF_019956305.1). Classification (NCBI taxonomy): domain Bacteria; kingdom Pseudomonadati; phylum Pseudomonadota; class Gammaproteobacteria; order Pseudomonadales; family Pseudomonadaceae; genus Pseudomonas; species Pseudomonas sp. BF-B-30. The sequence goes on from NZ_JAHBDG010000044.1 coordinate 116,389, forward strand.
ACAAAGTCGAATGGCGAGTCGACGTGGGCAGCGGTCAGCTCTTCCATCCGCTCCAGTGCCTTGATCCGGCTCTGGGCCTGGCGGGCCTTGGTAGCCTGGGCCTTGAAGCGGGCGATGTAGCTTTCCATGTGCGCACGTTGCACCTGCTGCTTCTCGTACGCCTGCTGTTGCTGGGCCAGGCGTTCGGCACGGGCACGCTCGAAAGCGCTGTAGCCACCGCGGTACAGGGTGATCTTGCGCTGATCGACGTGGGCCACGTGGTCGACCACGGCATCGAGGAAGTCCCGGTCGTGGGAAATCAGCATCAAGGTGCCGGGATAACTCTTGAGCCACTCTTCGAGCCAGATGATGGCGTCGAGGTCCAGGTGGTTGGTCGGTTCGTCGAGCAGCAGCAGGTCCGATGGGCACATCAAGGCCTGCGCCAGGTTCAGGCGCATCCGCCAGCCACCGGAGAAATCCCCGACCTGGCGATCCATCTGCTCGTTGGTGAATCCAAGCCCGGCCAGCAGCTTGCGCGCCCGGGCATCGGCGGTGTAACCGTCGGCGCTGTCGAGTTCCGAGTGCAGTCGGGCCTGAGCGGCACCGTCATGGGCCGCTTCGGCTGCCGCCAGGTCGCGTTGCACCTGGCGCAGGCGCAGGTCGCCATCGAGCACGTAGTCGACCGCCAGGCGTTCGAGGGTGTCGACCTCCTGGCGCATGTGGGCGATACGCCAGTCGGCCGGCAGGAAGCAATCACCCGAGTCCGGGTGCAGCTCACCCCGAAGCAAGGCGAACAGGCTCGATTTGCCAGCGCCGTTGGCACCGATGAGGCCGGCTTTCTGGCCGGCGTGCAGGGTCAGCTCGGCGTCTTCTAGCAGACGTTGCGGGCCACGCTGTAAAGTCAGGTTCTGAAGTCGAATCATAATGGCGGCGGAGTCTACCAGCTTCGCTCGCAACTGGCGCGAGTAGCACTATGTCCTCTGACCTGTGGAGCTTTTCCCTAAGTACTTATGCACAGCCCGGCGTTGAACCCGCATGCCTGCAATTGCAGTCGGCGGGCATCAATGTGTGCTTGCTCCTCTGCGGACTGTGGCTGGGAGAACGTGGCGTCGCCTTTAACGAACACCGATTGCAGCAACTGCGTAGCGTGGCCGAGCCGTGGGACGCAGACGTGGTGCGACCGTTGCGAGCCTTGCGGGTGAATTGGAAAGTCGTTGCCGCCGACGATGGCGAACTGAATGCTTTGCGCGAGCAAGTGAAGGCACTCGAACTGGAAGCCGAGCGACATCTGTTGGTACGACTGGAACGAACGGCGTTGAGTTGGCCGCAAGGTGAGGCGACCGATCTATCGGCCTGGCTCAATGGTGTGGCGGCAGGCGCCGCCCACCTGGACCGCGACGCGCTGCATCAGCTGCGCGTCGCGGTAACCGGCACTTAGGAAGCGCTGGTTGGGGTGGTTGCTGCGATCGATGCGGCGGCCGGCGTTGGCGCTGGCGTGCCTGTCGAGGTGGCTGCTGCTAAAGCAGACGGTGCACCCGGAGCCGGATTGGCTGGCTTGGCAACTGGCGCGGCGGCCGGCTTGGCGGCAACAGGTTTCACTACTGGTTTTGCAGCTGGTTTTGCAGCTGGCTTCGCCGCCGCGGGCTTGGCAGCGGGCTTGGCGGTGGCCGGTTTGGCAGCAGCGGCAGGTTTAGCCGCAGCAGGTTTGGCTGCCGGTTTAGCGGCCGGCTTGGCCGCTGCTTTTACAGCGGGTTTGGCCGCAGTTTTCGCAGCTGGTTTTGCAGCGGTTTTAGCCGCGACAGATTTGGCGGCCGGCTTCGCAGCAGGTTTCGCTGCTGCAGTTTTGGCTGCTGGTTTTGCTGCGGGTTTAGCGGCTGGTTTTGCAGCCGGTTTCGCGGCGGCGGTTTTAGCCACGGCTGGTTTGGCAGCAGCGGCTCTTGCAGCGGTAGGTCGTGCGGCGGCTGGTTTGGCAGCCGTGGTTTTAGCCGCAGGTTTTGCAGCGCTGGCAGCAGCCGGTTTTCTCGCAGCCGGTTTGGCTGCAGGTTTGGCTGCGGCAGTTTTAGCTGCTGGCTTGGCAGCTGCAGGTTTTGCGGCAGGTTTGGCCGGTGCTTTTGCAGCAGCCGGTTTGGCAGCGGCTTTCTTCGCAGGTGCCGCAGCAGGCTTGGCCGCACGCAAGGACAACACCTTGCCGACAGCCTCTTGTACACGACCGACGCCCTGGGCCAGTTTCAGGCTTTCCTGAGCATCGCGCTTGAGTTGCAGAATGTAGCCGCGGGTTTCCGACTGACGATCCTTGAGGGCATCGAGCAGCTCCTCAAGATCGGCCACTGCGCCCTTGGCCTTGGCTTGAGCCTTGGCTTTTCCGGCCGCCGCAGCGTCCTGCAATTTGGTGCGGGATTTGTGCAGTTTTTCTTGCGCTTTTCCGCGCTGCTTTTCCAGCTTGGCGAGCAGTTTTTCAGCATCAGCCAAGGCTTCGGAACAAGCGGTTTCCAGATGCTCGAGCAGGCTGCTCGAGAGTTGTTGGAGCAAGTGCAACGGAGTGTTTACTGGCTTCTTGGTGGCCGACATGGTTTACCTCCTGGCTGAAGTGAGTGCGGCTCATACTAGACCTCTGCTGCAACCGCCGCTAGGGCATGTTGACACTATCGAAAGCGCTGTGTTGCAAAGGATTGAAAAACTTCTGCCTCGGCGCAAAAGCAGTTCACCGTTGCGCGCATTCTCGCTGGCATAATCGCCCGCAATTCAGGTCGGAGAGTGCCCATGTCGCGCTACCTTTTTTTATCGCTGTGCGTGTTTTTTTCGGTGGCCCAAGCCGGCGAAACAACGCAGGAAAATGAAGCCCACGATCTCGCTTACAGCCTGGGTGCAAGCCTTGGCGAACGCTTGCGCCAGGAGGTTCCCGACCTGCAACTCCAGGCATTGGTCGAAGGTTTGCAGCAAGCCTATCAGGGCAAACCGCTGGCGCTGAAGGACGAGCAGATCCAACAGATACTGACCGAGCATGAAGCCCGCATCGCCATGCAGTCCGACGAGCCGCAAAGCGAAATGGCACTGGAAAAAGAACAGCGTTTTCTCGCCACAGAAAAAGCCAGGCCCGGCGTGCGCGAACTGGCTGATGGCGTGTTGCTGACCGAGTTGACGCCAGGTACCGGCGCCAAGGCCGGACCGAACGGCAAGGTGCAGGTGCTGTACATCGGTCGATTGCCCGACGGCACTGTGTTCGATCAGAACAGTCAGCCGCAGTGGTTCAGTCTCGACAGCGTGATCGCCGGATGGCGCAGTGCGCTGCAAAACATGCCGGTCGGGGCGAAATGGCGACTGGTGATTCCATCGGCTCAGGCCTATGGCGCCGACGGTGCCGGTGACGTGATCGCACCATTCACACCACTGGTGTTCGAAGTCGAACTGCGCGGCGCCACCAGCTGACGATGCAAACGAAAAACGGCGTGCCTTGGCACGCCGTTTCCGGATCTTGCAGAGAAGTGCTTCAGGCCTGAACCGAGTCGGCTTCCTTGTGGGCGGTGTGCAGCACTTCGATCAGGCAGTCTTCCAGTTCAAAGCGCTCGTGCAATAGTCCGCCGAGTGTCTTGAACTCTTCGGCGACACACTTACCTGCGTCACACAGGTCATTGAAGGCGAGCAGCTTTTCGGTGATGACGTCGATCCGCGGGTAGATGGTCTCGGCGAGCTCCAGGCCACGCTTGTCGTTGAAGGCCTTGGCCTCCCCCGTCAGCTGCTCGTAGATCTCGAAGTGCCCGGCCGATACATAATCGACCAGCACGCCGCAGAATTCCTGCAAGGGCTTGCGGTTCTCACCCAGCGCCTCAGGCTTTGCGCCGAGCGCGTCATAGGCCCCGATCAGTTCGTGTCGTTCCTGCAACCAGCGATCGATCAGCAGGTGCACTCCGCCCCAGCGTTCCTGAGCATTCTGACAACTTTCGAGCATGGTGATCTCTCTTCCCTTGTGGGTCAGCTGCTCTATGCCCGCTCGCCTCTTGTAACGTCGGTGGGCGGTCAGGCAGAGCGTCATCGAGCAACATAATTCCAATGACACGTGCGGGCCAGATTATGCCCGCACGACACTGGCTTCAAGGTACGCAGGCGATAAAGTTCATACAAGTGTTTAATCACCCGCAAAGGCCCGGTGCGACGACTCGCCGCTGAGTGGTCGCTGATAGCCGGTCCAGACCAGTCGCAGCGACTGGTAAACGGCCAGAATCATCATTGCGACGAAGAGCAGCAGGCTCCACTCGGTGAGACTCAGATCGAACAGCGTCCAGGAAATTTCCACACAATCGGCAGCGCCCTTGAACATTTGCTGTACGACCGAAAGCCACGGAGAGTTGGCCAACAGGTCCGCCAGATGAGTCGAGCACGCCGCTACCTGTTCCGCAGGAAGGCTTTGCAGCAGGACCTGTCGCCATGCAGTGACAGTGCCGGCCAGGCTGCAACAAAGACTGAACAGCCAATAGAGAACGTTTCCGATGCGACCGGGGCCATGGACCGAAGCCATCAGGCAGACGCCGGTAAGGAGCGCCAGGCAAAACCGCTGCACAAGACACAAGCCACAAGGCCGCAGGCCGACTGCATATTCCAGGTAGTAGGAAACACCCATCGCCAGGGCACCCGCAATGAAAGCCATGAAAAACAAGGAGCGTGAGCAGGCCAAAGACATGGCTTTTCCGTAAAAGTAGTGACAGACCATTACGGTAGAGGAAAGCGCGACAGCCTTTCAAGGCAAGTGCCCACAGAGACTTCAGCGCAGGTGTAGGGAAATCCCGACGCAGGCGAGAGGATAAAATGTAGTCCTCTGTAGGACTTTGTCTGCGATGAAATTTCGCGACTGAATTTCAACTAATCATCGCACTGCGGCGAGGGTGATTGCTCCCTCGTCGCAGGTCATCGCTCAGGCGCCGGAGCCCGGTGCCTGCGAGTAGGTCAAGCGCCGACTGGCGTTGGCAGAGGGGCCGCGAGCAAGCGCTCATCCAACAACCCCAGGCCTTCCTGAAACAGCTGGTTGCTGCGCTCGGCATCGCCCATTTGCGCCAGCAAGCGTGCCAGCTCGGCACAGGCTTCCGGATTGCGCTGTACACGCAGGCTGCTTTCCAGATAGTCCCGGGCCTTGCCCCACAAACTGTTTTGCAGGCATAGACGACCCAGTGTCAGCAGCAGGCCCGGATCGGCCGGATGCTCCTTGAGCCAGCCTTCGGCTGCCTGCAGCTGGCGGGCCGGATCATTGCCGCGAACCAGTCCGTAGAGACGTGCCAGATGACTGTCGTAGCTGCGCTTGATCGCGGTGCGCAGCACTTCTTCAGCCTCGACCTGAGCCCCCAGTTGCCGCAACTGCTCGGCATACGCCAGCACCAGTTGCGGCTCCTGACGCTGTGCCGAAGTCAGTTGCTGCCAGGCACGTTCCAGCGATTGCAGCCCCACCGTTCCGTCTTCTTCCCGTTGCGCCGCCAGGGACAGGTTCGCCCCCCAGGCCCGACGCTCCAGCTCGGCGAGCTCCGCCGCCGGCAGGATTTTGTCCTTGCGCAGCTCCGGCAGCAGGCGAATCACTGCCGACCAGTCACCACGCTGCTGAAGCAGGCGCTGCAATTGACGCAGGGTCTGTGCGTTATGAGGATGGCGTTCACGCATGGCTTGCAGGGTGGCCAGGGCGCCTGCGGTATCACCGCGATCGGTCTGTAACTGGGCGTGGCTCAAGGCGATCGCCAACTCGGCCTGGGGCTGACGCTCGAGGGCGCGCTCCAGCAAGTTGTCGCTTTCTTCGTGATTGCCGAGTTCGTTCGCTGCACGGGCAGCGCCGAGGTAGTAAAGCAGCGGCTGACGCTCGGCTTCGGCAGCTCGATGCAAGTGACGCTGCGCGCTGGCCCAGCGACCCTCGGCCAGGTCCAGTTGACCGTGCTCGATCGCCACCTGCACTCGACGGCTGCGGTTACGCCGTGACCACGGATTGACCACGCCACTGGAAGCCAACACCAGTTCGACCAGCGACCTGATGCCCCAGATCACCAGCCAGAGCACAGCCACCAGCGCCAAAGTAGCCCACAGGCTCGACTCATAACGGAAGGTCTTGTAGGCAATCAGCACGTAGCCGGAATGCTCGGCAATCGCCAGTCCCAGCGCAGCGGCAGCGGCGATCACGAGGAACACGATCACATAGAGGCGTCTCATGGCGTGGCCTCCGGCGCGGCGCTCGCGGCAGGCCTGACCAGTGGCTTGACCGAATCCTCGGCGTTGACGTTGCGCCGTTCCAGATACCCCTGCACCGCGCTCAGGGTGCCGGTCATATCCGGCGTGACGACGGTGACAGGTTGCACGCTCAACTCGGCCACCTGTTCAAGCATGACTTTGCTTTGTGCGTTGTCCGGATTGAAGTTGCCCTTGAGGATGTCCCGCGCCTCGTCCAGCACTTGGGAGTAAACCGCCGGCTGGCCATTGAGTGCGGCCCACTGTGCCTGCTCCAGCGCCAGACTCAGGGCCAGGCGTACCTGGCTCAGGCTCTGGCCGGCCAGCAATGGGCGAACGTTCTTGTCGGCATTGAAGTCGATGCGGATGTAGCGCGAAATCTGGTCCCACCATTGCGCCCAGCGACTGGCACCGTCGCCATCGGCAGTCAGGCCCAGCAGCGAATCGCCACGGTCCTTGTACTCCGGTGCCAGTTCGGTGAGGCTGGCCACTTGATCGCGCAGTGCGCCCAGACGCAGAAACAACCCGGTGCGGTCCGGTTGTTCGGTGCTGCGCAAGGCGATCAGGGTCTTGGCCACCTGCTCGCGAGCGGCAAAGGAGCCCGGATCGTTTTGCTCACGCAGTATCTCGTCGGCACCCTGGACCAGTGCCTGGGCACTGCTGATGTCCTGCAAGGCGGACAGTCGCAGGCTGGCCAGACGCAGCAGGTGCTCGGCCTCGGCCAGACGCCAGTCTTTGCGGCTGGCACCGAGAACGGTTTCCAGCCGCTGGTTCAACCGCTGCTGATCACCTTGCAGCTGAATCACCAAACGACTGCGTGCTTCCAGTTCATCGGCGGGAGGCAATTGCGCCAGGCGTGCGCTCAGGCGCTCCTCATTGAGCTTGAGGTTTTGCGCCTGGTCATTCAGCGCCTGCACCTGGCTCAGTTGCTGCTGATTATTGGCCTGCAGGTGACGCACCTGCCAGACACCCCAACCGCCCACCGCTACACCGGCCGCGCCCAACAGCAGCGCGATGATTGCCAGACCATTGCCTCGACGCTGCTCGGCAGCAGGTGGCGGTGGCGGCACTTCATCAACAGGTGCATCAAGCACCGGTCGCGAGTCATCTTTAGGCAAGGCTGTTTCGCTCACGTATCCATCCTTTGCATTAGAAAACGGGTACGGGATGCTCCCGTAACGCCGTCAGCAAGGCCGCGGCACTGGCGCCACGACAATCCACAACTGTTTTGGCCCCGGCGGCACGCGCCAGCTCGGCAACCCTGGGGCTCGGTACAAACAACGGCAACCGCGCCAACTGCGGCCAGGCATCGCCGGCCAGTTGATGCAGGTGCTCAAAACCTTGTCCACTGCTGACCACCAGCCCGTTCAGGCGTTCCGCCTGGATCCGTTGCGGCAGCAGTGTCGGCGGGTAAATCGGCAATCCCCGGCGGTACAGCTCCAGATACTCGACACTAGCACCAAGCTCACGCAAACGCTCAGCCAGCAACTCGCGCCCGCCCTCCCCGCGCAGGATCAGCACTCGTGCATCGGGTTGTGCGATAGCCTCGCGCAGTCGGGAAAGTTCGAGCAAGGCTTCACTGTCATCGCCTTCTGCCGGGAAGCTCACGTCCAGCCCGTGATCCCCGAGGATCTGCGCGGTCGCCGCGCCGACGCTGAACCACTTCACACCGGGCGGTGTTGGCCAATACCGCTCGAGCAGTTCGACGCCGATCCGGGCGGCCGGCTTGCTGACCACAATGACGGCGCAGAACTGATCCAGCGCCAGAATCACCTGGCGCATTGTGTCAGTGGCCTCAATGGGCATGATGTCCAAAAGCGGCAGACTGTTACTGAATATCCCCTGCTCGGCCAAAAAACCGCTCAGCGCCGCCGCTTCTTCGGCGGGACGCGTCAGCAGCAAGCGCCAGCCGATCACTCGTGACCAGCCTCGCCATAGACCGCTTTGAGGATGGCGTCGGCACCCTGGCTGAGCAGGTCTTCGGCGACTCGTACACCCAGTGCCTCGGCATCGCCGCGAGGGGCGCGGGCTTGTGCGCTGAGCAGCAGGCCACCGCCTGGATCGCCCACCAGTCCGCGCAACCAGACCTGCTCACCCTCCAGCACGGCGTAGCAGGCAATCGGCACCTGACAGCCGCCATTGAGGTGCTTGTTGAGGGCTCGTTCGGCGGTCACGCGGGTGGCGGTGTCCTGGTGATGCAGGGGTGTCAGCAACGCATGGATTTCACTGTCGGCGCTGCGGCATTCGATACCCACCGCGCCCTGGCCACCGGCCGGAAGGCTGTCGTCGACGCTGATGGCCGAGGTGATGCGGTCTTCGAATCCCAAGCGGATCAGGCCGGCAGCGGCGAGGATGATGGCGTCGTATTCGCCGGCGTCGAGCTTGGCCAGGCGGGTGTTGACGTTGCCGCGCAGGAAGCGGATTTCCAGATCCGGGCGACGGGTCAGCAATTGAGCCTGGCGGCGCAGGCTGGAGGTACCGACGATGCTGCCCTGGGGCAACTCATCCAGGTTGGTGTAGGTGTTGGAAACGAAGGCATCGCGCGGGTCTTCCCGCTCGCAGATACAGAACAGACCGAGGCCTTCGGGGAAGTCCATCGGCACGTCTTTCATGGAGTGCACGGCGATGTCGGCTTCATTTTCCAGCAGCGCGGTTTCAAGTTCCTTGACGAACAGGCCCTTGCCGCCGATTTTCGACAGCGGAGAGTCAAGCAGCTTGTCACCACGGCTGACCATGGGGACGAGGGTCACCAGCAGGCCCGGATGAGCCGCTTCAAGACGGGCCTTTACGTATTCGGCCTGCCACAGGGCGAGAGCGCTTTTGCGGGTGGCGATGCGGATCTGGCGAGAGGACATGGATCAATCCGTACTGAATAGATATGACGGATAATAACAGCTCAGCCAAATCCACTTTGACTTGTATCAGATACTACTCGGCCTCCCTGGCCCCGGATGTCCGGCAATCGGGTGTGAAATTGGCCTGCGAACAGCTTTTTAAAGCTGTTGCATCATTTTTCGTACCCCAGCCACATGACGACGGCTGACGATCAGCGCATCACCGTTGAGGCCTTTGAGGAACAGCTGAAAATGCCCCAGGGGTGTGCGTTGCAATCGCTCGATACGCTCGCGGGCAACCAGTGCATTGCGATGGATACGCACGAAACGGTCACCGAATTCATCTTCGAGGGCCTTGAGCGGCTCATCGAGCAACACTTCGCCGCTTTCGTGGCGCAAGGTCACGTATTTGTGGTCGGCAATGAAATACACCACCTGATCCAGCGGAATCAGCTCGATCCCTTTACGGGTTCGGGCGCTGATATGGCTGCGCGGGCCGTTGCCGCTTTCGGCAGCAGGGCGGGTCAGGGCGGAGAGCTGGGCACGATTGGGGCGCTCGGCTCTCTTTAATGCGTCATGTAATTGTTCAGTTCTCACAGGTTTCACCAGATAGCCTACGGCGCTGGCCTGTAAGGCTTCCACGGCAAATTCATCGGGCCCGGCGCAGAACACCACGGCGGGGGGAGTTTCGCGTTCACACAACCGAGCAGCCACTTGCAGGCCATCCAGGCCAGGCATGCGGATATCGAGCAGCACAATATCCGGCTTGTGGCTGTCGATCAGTGCCAACGCCTCTTCGCCATTCGTGGCACTAGGCTCCAGGACACTGTACCCCTCGAGTTCGCCAACCATTCGGCTCAGGCGCTCGCGGGCCAAGGGTTCGTCATCAACGATCAGGACATTCATATTGCGCTGGATTCCTGCGTGAGTCTCGCACAAGGATAGCGTAGACAGGTGAAGTGACGTCCGTCACCGCGATCCACGCTAAGACTAGCGCGAGCGTCAAAAAGTGCCGCTGGTCCGGCGGCTAAATTTTCATCTGCCGGGCGATTGGCGGCCCAGGCCCGCGTTGGCGATGCATCGCCACAGGGTTTGCTGATACGCAATATGAACACCCCACTCTTCTTATAGTCAGCGGCTGCACCGAGAAATGCGCTGATCCTACTGTCCAACTGTAGACGGTTGCCGGGACGATATTGCTCAATTGAAAAATATCGTTCGGCAAAAATGCGCGGCTCTTGCCCCGGCCCGGACTTTCCCTCCCCCAAAAAAACGTATCGACCAGTGTCAGCGACAGGATTGGCAACCCTGTTATTATCCGCGCCAGCGTTCCACGCCTTCTTACTTCAAGCCGATACGAGCGAATTCATGAGCACTGACAAGACCAATCAGTCCTGGGGCGGCCGCTTCAGTGAACCCGTCGACGCCTTCGTCGCCCGCTTCACCGCCTCCGTCACCTTCGACCAGCGCCTGTATCGCCACGACATCATGGGCTCGATCGCCCACGCCACCATGCTGGCCAAGGTCGGCGTGCTGACCGATGCCGAGCGCGACAGCATCATCGATGGCCTGAACACCATCCAGGGTGAAATCGAGGCCGGTCAGTTCGACTGGCGCATCGACCTCGAAGACGTTCACATGAACATCGAGGCGCGCCTGACCGACCGCATCGGCGTGACCGGTAAAAAACTGCACACAGGCCGCAGCCGTAACGATCAGGTCGCCACCGACATCCGTCTGTGGCTGCGTGACGAGATCGACCTGATCCTGGCTGAAATCACCCGCCTGCAAAAAGGCCTGCTGGAGCAGGCCGAGCGCGAAGCCGCCAGCATCATGCCGGGGTTCACCCACCTGCAGACCGCACAACCGGTGACGTTCGGGCATCACATGCTGGCCTGGTTCGAAATGCTCAGCCGCGACTACGAACGCCTGGTCGACTGCCGCAAGCGCACCAACCGCATGCCACTGGGCAGCGCGGCACTGGCCGGCACCACCTACCCGATCGATCGCGAATACACCGCCCAACTCCTGGGTTTCGACGCGGTTGGCGGCAATTCGCTGGACAACGTCTCCGATCGTGATTTCGCCATCGAATTCTGCTCGGCGGCCAGTATCGCGATGATGCACCTGTCGCGTTTCTCCGAAGAGCTGGTGCTGTGGACCAGCGCGCAGTTCCAGTTCATCGATCTGCCCGACCGTTTCTGCACCGGCAGCTCGATCATGCCGCAAAAGAAAAACCCGGACGTGCCGGAGCTCGTGCGTGGCAAGACCGGTCGCGTGTTCGGCGCGCTGATGGGCCTGCTGACCCTGATGAAAGGCCAGCCTTTGGCCTACAACAAGGACAACCAGGAAGACAAGGAACCGCTGTTCGACGCCGCCGACACCCTGCGCGACTCGCTGCGGGCCTTTGCCGACATGGTCCCGGCGATCAAGCCCAAGCACGCGATGATGCGTGAAGCGGCCCTGCGCGGCTTCTCCACCGCCACCGACCTGGCCGACTACCTGGTGCGTCGCGGCCTGCCATTCCGTGACTGCCACGAAATCGTCGGCCATGCCGTGAAGTACGGCGTGGACAGCGGCAAGGATCTGGCGGAAATGAGCTTGGAAGAACTGCGCAAGTTCAGCGATCAGATCGACCAGGATGTGTTCGCCGTGCTGACCCTGGAAGGCTCGGTCAATGCCCGTAACCACATCGGCGGCACCGCGCCGGCGCAGGTGAAGGCTGCAGTGGCTCGCGGTCAGGCGCTCCTCGCCAGCCGCTAAAAGCTTCGCGGGCAAGCCCGCTCCCACAAGGATCCAGTACTTGCCAAAAATCCATGGCAAACAAAGAAACCTGTGGGAGCGGCGGTGCGGCGATCCGACTTGCCCGCGATGACTGACTTCAGAACGCCACAGAACTACTTTTTGGCAGCAATCATCGCCATGAACGCCGGCATCGCGGCCTCCCGGTCCGCCGCCACACGCTGCACATTCGGATTCCCCCCCAAAAACTCCAGCAGCGCCTTGGCCTTTGGCATCTCGGCCAACAGATCGATGCCAAACAACTTCTTGGCGACCCCACACGCCAGCGGCACGCTGAACAGGAAATACAGATCCGCCACGCTCAAGCTGTCGCCAGCCACGTAAGGGCTGAATTTGGCATGCCGGCCCAGCGCAGCCATCCCCAGCAACAATTCGGCTTTGGTTTTTTCCTTGATCGCATCCGGCAGGGTCATGCCGAAAAAGGCTTCGGGATAGCAGGCCCGGCCTGGCAATTCGATGTACAGCTCGATTTCCCTGGCCAGTGCCAGCACCTGCGCGCGCTCGAACGGGTCGCTCGGCAGCAGCGGCGTGCCTTTCTGGCTTTGCTCGATGTATTCGAGGATCACGCTGGTTTCATTGATGAAGCCCTGCTCTACCTGCAGCACCGGGACCTTTCCGCGAGGGCTGATGGCCAGTGCCTCGGGGCTGGTGCCAGCGTAAAACGGTACTTCTTCGAAGGGCAGGCCTTTTTCCAGCAGCGCCAGTTTGACCATGTTGTAGTAGTTGCTGACGGAGAATCCATAAAGCTTGATCATCACAAAGCCTCCAGGCCATGCGGGGTGGGCAGTGCCTGTTTATAGAACGCTGCCGGGATTCTTGCCAGCAGCATCACGCCGCTGAATGCGGGTAAACTGGCCGCCTTTCCCTGAGGAGCCTGCCATGAGCGAGCCAACCGATATCGACAACGACGAAGAAGAGTTCGCCGAAACCACCCTGATCCAGGCCATCGAAAACCAGATCGAAAGCGACAACCCGCCGGCTGCCAAGGCGACGTTCAACAAGCTGACGCTGGTGGGTTACGAGCGGGAAGAAATCCTCAACTTGATGGCCCACGTTTTGGCGGTAGAAATCGACGCGATCCTCGAAGAAGACCGCGCGTTCAACACCGAATGGTACGAAGCTGCCCTGCGCGCCTTGCCCGAGTTGCCGCCGGAAAAGCAGTAAGCCCACACATCCCTGTAGGAGCGAGCTTGCTCGCGAAAAACCCGAGAGCGCCGCTGGGCATCTGGTTTTACGCGTCATCGTTGACGACCTTCGCGAGCAAGCTCGCTCCTACAGAGGAAAAAAACCCTGTCGCGAGCACTGGACATGCCGGACAAGCGGGTTCACCTTAGGGGCGCTGTCGTCCAATTCCTAGAAAGTCTGGAGTCCTTATGTCGCTTACCCCTGAGTTGGTTGCCGAACTGGAAGTCCTCGCACTCTTCAACCTGGACAGTTCCCAGGAAGGTCTGAAAATTCATCAGACCGCTGCCCCGAAACACGTTGCCGCCGCCAAACGCCTCTTTGAAAAAGAACTGACCGACCAGCCTGATGGCGGTTACCTGACCAGCCTGGGTCGTGACGCCGCGCAAAATGTGCAAGCCGTGCTGACCATTCTTAACGCCGAAGTAACAGCCTGAATTCTGCCGCATCGCCCACGGAGACCCCGATCCAGGGATTTCCGCGGGCACATCCCCCTGATTTCTGTCTGCAGCCGATAGAAATCTGACGCCAGAAAAACAAAATCAGCTTAAAAGTCGTCGCCTCAAGGCGCTAAACTGCCCCTCATCCGAAGAGCCCCACGTCCGAGCCCTGCGAGCCGGTTTGAGCTGACATGACGCGCATCCACGAAATCCGCCCCGATCTGGACGAGGGAATCGACCGCAAGGTTCTCAGCCAGCTGCGCGCACGTTTTCTGAAACTCAACGAAGGGCGCATGGCTCGCGCCATGGAAGGGTTGTCGACCCGCCAGCAAGGGGTCCTGACCTTGCTGCCGCTGTTTTTCCACGTTAACCACCCGCTGTTGCCCGGTTACGTTTCCGGCAGTACGCCGGCCGGGCTGTCGAATTTCGAGCCGGATGCCAATGTCCTCGCTGAAGCCCAGCGCCTGACCCGCTCGTTTTCCTACAAGCCGCGCCACGGCAGCAACCCGCCGAGGCCGATTCACGGATTGTTCCTGATGGGCAGCCTCGGCACCCTGGCCCAGGCCGACCAGAGCGACATGGATGTGTGGGTCTGCCATGGGCCGGACCTGACCGAAAACGAACTCGCCGAGCTGCGCAAGAAATGCCAGTTGCTGGAAGCCTGGGCCGCCAGCCAGGGCGCCGAAGCGCATTTTTTCCTGATCGACCCGAGCCGTTTCGTCCGCGGTGAGCGCGATACCCAGCTGAGCTCGGAAGATTGCGGCACCACCCAGCACTACCTGTTGCTGGACGAGTTTTACCGCACCGCGATCTGGCTCGCCGGGCGCACACCGATCTGGTGGCTGGTGCCGGTCTACGAAGAGTCGAGCTACGACCGCTACACCCATGCCTTGATCTCCAAACGCTTCATCCGTGCCGATGAAACCCTCGACCTCGGCAACCTGGCCTACATCCCGCCCGGCGAATTTATCGGTGCCGGGCTCTGGCAGTTGTTCAAGGGCATCGAGTCGCCCTACAAGTCGGTACTCAAGCTGCTGCTGACGGAGGTTTACGCCAGTGAACACCCCAGGGTCCATTGCCTGAGCCTGCGCTTCAAGCAAGCGGTGTTCGCCAACCGCCTCGACCTCGACGAACTGGATCCGTATGTCGTGGTGTATCGGCGCATCGAGGAATACCTGATCGCCCGCAACGAACCGGAACGGCTGGAACTGGTGCGGCGCGCGTTGTACCTGAAGGTCAATCGCAAACTCACCGGCAACAGCCGCACCCAGAGCTGGCAGCGCTCCTTGCTTGAACGCCTGGCCCATGAATGGCACTGGGACCAGCGTCAACTGACCCTGCTCGACAGCCGCAGCCAGTGGAAAGTCCGCCAGGTCGGCTCCGAGCGGCGGGCACTGGTCAACGAGCTGAACTACAGCTACCGCTTCCTCACGCAGTTTGCCCGTCACGAACAAACGGTCAGCCGCATCAACAAGCGCGACCTGAGTGTCCTCGGCCGTCGCCTGTACGCCGCTTTCGAGCGCAAGGCCGGTAAAGTCGAATTCATCAATCCCGGCATCGCCCCGGACCTGGCTGAAGACACCCTGACGCTGGTGTACGCACCGAACAGGAAAGAGCCGGGGCAAAGCCAGTGGGGCTTGTACAACGGCAGCCTGACGGCACTGGAGTGGGAGCATTTCGCGCCGATCAAACGCAGCCGTCACTTGCTCGAACTGCTGACCTGGTGCCACCGCAATGGCGTGATCGACAGCAGTACCCGCCTGGCCTTGCACCCCGGCACCAGCGACTTGAGCGAATTCGAACTGTTCAACCTGCTCGGCAGCCTGCAACAGACCATCGCCCTGCCCTTGCCCACCGTCGCCGAGGAACCTCTGTTGCGCGCCAGTGTGCCGAGTGAAGTGCTGATCCTGGTGAATGTCGGCATCGATCCGCTCAAGCACCATCGCGACCTGAACATCCTCATGACCACCGAGCGCACCGACTCCCTGAGTTACGCGGGTGTCCGGGAAAATCTGGTGCTGACTCTGGACCAGGTCACGCTCAATAGCTGGAACGAAGTGCTGGTTGGCCGTTACGACGGTCCCCACGCCCTGCTCGACTGCATCCGCGACTACCTCAATAACCTGCCGGCCGGACCACAACAGCCGAAGCTGCGGGTGCGTTGCTTCTGCCATAACCGCGCGCAGTTCATTGCCCAACGGGTCGAGGAAATCCTCGATACCGCGCAGAACCTGCTGCTGAGCCGGCTCAATCATCGCTACCTGATCCAGGTCCAGCAGCACTACCACGTGCTGGAGTTGGTGTCGGGCCAGGTCCAGCACATCGCGCTGGCCACTCTGTCGGCACTGATCGATTACCTGGGCGAAGAAATGGCGAGCTACAGCCCGTTGCACCTCGATCCGAAGGCACTGGAAGACCACGACCTCGCACTGTTCCTGCCAACGGGCCAACCGGACTGCATTCAAGTGTTCTATAGGGTCAACGAAGATCAGGCTGATCTGTACGTGCTCGATGAGTTCAACGCCCTGTGGCAGCAACGCCTGCCCTGGCACGATGAGCAAAGCCTGCTGGTGCCGCTGCAGCGTTTCCTGCAATCGATCCAGTACCGTCGCGATGCCTTGTTGCCGATGGACGCAGCCCACCCGCTGAACCTCGACACCCTGTACTGCCAGTTGCTGCCGTCAGGCCCTGGCCGCGCACGCCGCATCGAAGCCCGGCCAGTGCCGCAGACGCCAGTGAACAAGCCGTTCTACGACGTGCAGGCGATCGTCGGCAAAGCCGCACCGGGTCAGGTGCAGGTGACGCTGTATTGCAATCAACGGGAATTTTCCGAGCTGGAACATGGCGACCAGTTGTTCCGCGTGGTCGCCCGGGAAATCGTCGGGCAGCGCCGGGAAACCGAACGCTACCGCTGCTACATCACCGACCTCGACCTGTCAGGCCTGCTCGGTGAAGGTCAGAGTTCCACCCATCTGTACCTGCGCTACAAAGCCGACCTGGAGCACGCATTGAACGAGGCGCTCGATCAGGTCTGAGGGGGAGTCACTCCGGGAACGCGCCGCCATTGGCCGGCTGCGATTCGACTTCCAGCAGTGTCAGCTTCAGGGTCTTGCCGCCCGGAGCCGGCCAATCGATGTGCTGGCCAACCTTCAGGCCGAGCAGCGCACTGCCCACCGGCGCCAGGATCGAGACCTTGCCTTCGTCGGCATTCGCATCCTTGGGGTACACCAGGGTCAGGTGGTAGTCCTTGCCACTGCCTTCTTCGCGGCAATGCACTCGGGAATTCATGGTCACGACATCCGCCGGCACTTCATCGTGGCCGACCACGGTATCGGCGCGATCCAGTTCGGTTTGCAGCGCAATAACGCCCGGCAGCGTGTCGTCCAGGCTGTCGATCAGACGCTCCAGACGCTGGACGTCCAGACGGGTAAGGGTGATGGAAGGTGCGGTCATGATCTGGGCAGACTCCTTTCTTCTGCACGAAAAAAGCAAAACCCCGCCAGAAAAAGGCGGGGTTTTCACAAGCCTCGATGGGTTGAGGCGTTTCTGGACACTATCACAGCTCAAAAAATATACAAGTCATGGCCAAACCGACGCTATGGACTTGTAGAGAACTCCTGTGGCGAGGGGGCTTGCCCCCGTTCGGCTGCGCAGTAGCCGTAAAAACTTGGGCCCGCTACGCGACCCAACGGGGGCAAGCCCCCTCGCCACAATGACTCACCAGGCTGAAGCTTTGCGGTGGGCAGCCTGCTCGCAAATGACGCGCCGACGCTGATCATCGGCCGAACGCCACTCACGAATATCTTCGACATGACGGAAGCAGCCCAGACACACTTTTTGCTCGTCCAGCCGGCACACACCGCTGCAGGGCGACGGTACCGCCGGGCTGACATTGCTGTAGAGCGGTTTGGGCGCACGGACAGGCGCAGGCTGGGTCACGATCTCACAGGCCTTCGAAATCGAGTTCGACACCGGCCTGCTGCTGGACGATACGCTCAAGCATTTCACCCAACTGCTCTTCGCTCTTGTCGCACATCCAGCGCTCGCTTTCTTCGTCGTAGTCGAAGTGGAAACCACCGGACACCGCCGCCAGCCACAGCTGGCGCAGCGGCTCCTGGCGACTGAAGATCAACTGGCTGGCGTTCTCGAACTTGACCGTCAGCACACCGGCCGAGCTTTCGAGGTCGATATCCAGGTCGCTTTCGTCAAAGATGTCCTCCAGGGTTTGCTGGGTGGCATCGACCAGGTCATGGAAACGCGCTTCGGACAAACTCATTACGGCAACCTCAAAAAGTGTCTGATCAGGCTCAAGCGCCGCAAGATACGGGCGAGTCCCGGTGATTGCAAAGGATAACGACCTGTGGGAGCGGGCTTGCTCGCGAATACGGACTGACATTCAACATTGATGTCGACTGACACGACGCCTTCGCGAGCAAGCCCGCTCCTCCACAAGGATTGCATGATACCGACCGGCATCGGGCCGAGCCCCGCCGGACGGGCGGTCCGTTGCATAGGCAAGCTGCCGGGTGGCCGGTATACTCCGGCGCAATTAATGCATTTTCAAGGATTTCGCCATGAAGCGCCTGATCTCTTCCCTTGCTGCGCTCCTCGCGGTTGCCTGCCTTGTGTCGGCCTGCGGTCAAAAAGGCCCGCTGTACCTGCCCGATGAAGACCAGGACCCTGTGGAGCAAGCCAAGTCGTCGCAGCAGCAGCCTGCCTCCAAAGCACACAAGCACGACGTCTACCAATAATAAGGGAACCTCATGGACGCTTTTAACTACCGTGACGGTGAACTGTTCGCGGAAGGTGTTGCCCTGTCTGCCATCGCCGAGCGCTTTGGTACACCCACCTACGTTTACTCGCGCGCACACATCGAAGCCCAATACCTGGCTTACGCCGATGCGCTGGTCGGCACACCGCACCTGGTGTGCTACGCGGTCAAGGCCAACTCCAACCTGGGCGTCCTGAATGTCCTGGCGCGTCTTGGCGCCGGTTTCGACATCGTCTCCCGTGGCGAGCTGGAACGCGTACTGGCCGCTGGCGGCAGCGCCGACAAGATTGTGTTCTCCGGCGTCGGCAAGACTCGTGACGACATGCGTCGCGCCCTGGAAGTCGGCGTGCACTGCTTCAACGTCGAATCCACCGACGAGCTGGAACGCCTGCAGGTGGTCGCCGCCGAACTGGGCGTTCGCGCGCCGATTTCGCTGCGCGTGAACCCGGACGTCGATGCCGGCACCCACCCGTACATTTCCACCGGTCTCAAAGAGAACAAGTTCGGCATCGCCATCGCCGACGCCGAAGACGTGTACGTGCGTGCCGCGCAGCTGCCGAACCTGGAAGTGGTCGGCGTCGATTGCCACATCGGCTCGCAACTGACCACCCTGCCGCCGTTCATCGACGCTCTCGACCGCCTGCTGGGCCTGGTCGATCGCCTTGGCGATTGCGGCATCTATCTGCGCCACATCGATCTCGGTGGTGGCCTGGGCGTACGATACAAGGACGAGGAGCCACCACTGGCTGCCGACTACATCAAGGCCGTGCGCGAGCGTCTCGACGGTCGTGACCTCGCGCTGGTGTTCGAGCCGGGCCGCTTCATCGTCGCCAACGCCGGCGTGCTGCTGACTCAGGTCGAATACCTCAAGCACACCGAACACAAAGACTTCGCCATCGTCGACGCCGCCATGAACGACCTGATCCGCCCGGCGCTGTATCAGGCCTGGATGGACGTCACTGCCGTGAGCCCGCGCACCTCCGCTGCCCGCGCCTACGACATCGTCGGCCCGATCTGCGAGACCGGCGACTTCCTGGCCAAGGATCGTCAGCTGGCGCTGGAGGAAGGCGACCTGCTGGCCGTGCATTCGGCCGGTGCCTACGGGTTTGTCATGAGTTCCAACTACAACACCCGCGGCCGTGCCGCAGAAGTGTTGGTGGACGGTGATCAGGCATTTGAAGTGCGTCGCCGTGAAACGGTAGCCGAGTTGTATGCTGGCGAAAGCCTGCTGCCGGAGTAAAACCATGCTGCTGCGTTTTACCAAGATGCACGGCCTGGGCAATGATTTCATGGTCCTCGACCTGGTCAGCCAGCACGCGCACATTCTGCCCAAGCATGCCAAGCAATGGGGTGACCGGCACACCGGCATCGGTTTCGACCAGTTGCTGATCGTTGAAGCGCCGAGCAACCCGGACGTGGATTTCCGCTATCGGATCTTCAACTCTGACGGTTCCGAAGTGGAACAGTGCGGCAACGGTGCGCGCTGCTTCGCCCGTTTCGTGCTCGACAAGCGCCTGACCGCAAAGCGGCTGATTCGCGTCGAGACCAAAAGCGGCGTCATCGAGCTCGACGTGCGTAACGACGGCCAGATCAGCGTCAACATGGGCGCACCACGCCTGGTGCCGGCGGATATTCCGTTCCAGGCACCGGAGCAGGCCAAGAGTTATCAGGTCGACGTCGACGGCACCCCGGTCGATCTGGCCGCCGTGTCCATGGGCAACCCCCATGCCGTGCTGCGGGTCAGCGATATCAACAACGCGCCGGTGCATGAACTGGGCCCGAAAATCGAACATCACCCGCGCTTCCCGGCACGGGTCAATGTCGGTTTTCTCCAGGTCATCGACCGGAGCCGCGCGCAATTGCGCGTCTGGGAGCGTGGAGCCGGGGAAACCCAGGCTTGCGGAACCGGCGCCTGTGCCGCCGCAGTGGCCGCGATCAGCCAGGGGTGGATGGATTCGCCGCTATTGATCGACCTGCCTGGCGGGCGCTTGTCCATCGAATGGGCAGGCCCTGGCCAACCGGTGATGATGACCGGCCCGGCAGTGCGCGTATATGAAGGACAAGTGCGTCTTTGAGTGAGCGAAATCCATGACCGACAAGCCTCAGGTACCCGCACGACAAGCTGACGAATCACCGTCCGAAAGCCTCGAGGCGGCGGCTGTAGCCGCGTACCTGGAGGCTCATCCGGACTTCTTCGTCGAGCACGAAGAACTGCTCCCGTCCCTGCGTATCCCCCATCGGCGCGGCGATACCGTGTCGCTGGTCGAGCGTCAGATGACCATCCTGCGCGACCGCAACATTGAACTGCGTCATCGCCTGTCGCATTTGATGGACGTGGCCCGGGACAACGACCGCCTGTTCGAAAAGACCCGTCGCCTGATCCTGGCATTGATGGATGCTGCCAGCCTGGAAGACGTGGTGATGTGCGTCGAAGACAGCCTGCGCCAGGAGTTCCAGGTGCCCTTCGTCAGCCTCATCCTGCTCGGCGACAACGCCATGCCGGTGGGCCGCTGGGTCACCCACGCCGAAGCTCAAGTGGCCATCGGCGGTTTGCTCTCGGAAGACAAAAGCGTCAGCGGCAGCCTGCGCGAGCATGAACTGGACTTCCTGTTCGGCGAAGAACAGCGCAAGCAGATCGGCTCCACCGCAGTTGTCGCCATCAGCCACCAAGGCATCCACGGCATCCTGGCCATCGCCAGCCGTGATCCGCAGCACTACAAAAGCTCGGTGGGCACCTTGTTCCTGAGCTACATCGCTGAAGTCATGGGTCGCGTGCTGCCACGGGTCAACAATTCCCTGCGCTCGGTACGCTGAACATGGAACGACAACTGGACGCTTACTGCGAACACCTGCGCAGTGAGCGGCAGGTGTCGCCGCACACACTGTCGGCCTACCGCCGCGACCTCGATAAAGTTCTGGGCTGGTGCGTCAAACAGAATATCGGCAGCTGGGCGGCGCTGGATATCCAGCGCCTGCGTAGCCTGGTTGCCCGTCTGCATGCCCAAGGCCAATCGTCCCGCAGCCTGGCGCGATTACTGTCAGCCGTTCGCGGGCTCTATCACTACCTGAACCGCGAAGGCCTGTGCGACCACGATCCGGCCAATGGCCTCGCGCCGCCCAAAGGCGAACGCCGCCTGCCGAAAACCCTCGACACCGACCGCGCCCTGCAACTGCTGGAAGGTGGGGTCGAGGATGACTTTCTGGCACGTCGGGACCAAGCGATTCTCGAGCTGTTCTATTCCTCCGGCTTGCGGCTTTCGGAGCTGACGGGGCTCAATCTCGATCAGCTCGATCTGGCTGACGGCATGGTCCAGGTGCTCGGCAAAGGCAGCAAGACCCGCCTGCTGCCGGTAGGAAAAAAGGCCCGCGAAGCGCTGGAGCAGTGGCTGCCATTGCGAGCCATGGCCAACCCGGCGGACGATGCGGTGTTCGTCAGCCAGCAAGGCCGCCGCCTCGGCCCCCGGGCGATCCAGGTGCGGGTCAAGGCTGCCGGCGAGCGCGAACTGGGGCAGAACCTGCATCCGCACATGTTGCGACACTCCTTCGCCAGCCATTTGCTGGAATCGTCCCAGGACCTGCGCGCGGTGCAGGAACTGCTCGGACACTCGGACATCAAGACCACACAGATCTACACCCACCTGGACTTCCAGCATCTGGCAGCCGTCTACGACAGCGCCCACCCACGGGCCAAACGCATGAAAGGCGACGATTCATGAGTATTCAGTTGATCACCTTCGATCTCGACGACACCCTGTGGGACACCGCCCCGGTGATCGTCAGCGCCGAAGCCGTTTTGCGTGAATGGCTGACCGAGCACGCGCCCAACCTGGGAGCAGTGCCGGTGGAACATTTGTGGGCCATTCGTGAGCGCGTATTGAGCAACGAGCCTGGCCTCAAGCACCGCATCAGCGCCCTGCGTCGGCGGGTGCTGTTCCACGCACTGGAAGAGTCCGGTTATGGGCATGACGAAGCCTCGGACCTGGCGGACAAGAGTTTTGAAGTATTCCTGCATGCCCGGCATCAGATCGAAGTGTTTCCGGAGGTCGAACCGACCCTGGAAATCCTCGCCAATCATTACGCCCTCGGCGTGGTCACCAATGGCAACGCCGATGTGCGTCGGCTGGGCCTGGCGGATTACTTCAAGTTTGCGCTTTGCGCCGAAGACATCGGCATTGCCAAACCCGATGCGCGATTGTTCCAGGAGGCCTTGCAACGCGGTGGCGCGACCGCTGAATCGGCGGTGCACATTGGCGATCATCCAGGTGATGACATTGCCGGTGCGCAGCAGGCGGGAATGCGGGCGATCTGGTTCAACCCGGCGGGCAAGGTCTGGGAAGCCGAACGGTTGCCGGATGCAGAGATTCGCAGCCTGAGCGATTTGCCGGCATTGCTGGCGCGGTGGAATTCGGTATCGACCTGACAAAAAACCCGTGGGAGCGAGCTTGCTCGCGATGAGGGCTTAACATTCAAAATAAATGTTGCCTGACACTCCGCCATCGCGAGCAAGCTCGCTCCCACAGGGATCACCACAGGTTTCATGTTTTTTTTCAGGCATGAAAAAGCCCGCAGCGACGGCGGGCTTTTTCAGCAAGCGGGTAGCAGGCTCAGATAGGCCGGCTGCCGTACTTGTTGTCAGGCTTCTTGGGAGGATCTGCGACCACATTGGCCTCCACTTCCTGCACCTTGCCACCACGAGCCAGGAACTCTTCCATGGCCTTGGCCAGGGCATCGCGTTCCTTGTTCTTGGCTTCGACACTCGGCAGCTCATCGACCGATACCGCTGCCTTGGCCTTGCCTTTGGCGGTCGGAACCGGCGCATCACCACCGTCGTCTTCAGCGACGTCTTCCGCCGCTGCTTCCAGACCTTCTTCGGTTTCGTCGTCGTCGCCTACTTCGAGGTCGTCGTTTTCCAGATCATCGTCGCTCATGTTCTACCTCATGACTTGCGAAAAGCAGATTAGTTATAGCCCAGCTTTGCCCTCTGTCGAAGGCTGCCGGAAAAAAATCAACAGCCGCTGCTGACCAGCGGTTATGCCCCTTCACCGTGCACGGTGGCGAGGACTTTACGGGCACCGCCATGATCACGGTGCTCGCCCAGATAAACGCCTTGCCAGGCCCCCAACGCCAACCGGCCTGCCGCAATCGGCAAACTGAGCTGACAGCCAAGCACGCTGGCCTTGAAGTGCGCCGGGAGGTCGTCCAGGCCTTCGTCGTTATGCTCATAGCCGTCTGTTCCTTGTGGGATCAGACGATTGAAAAATCGTTCGAAGTCGCGACGTACCGCCGGATCGGCGTTCTCGTTGATAGTCAACGACGCCGAGGTATGCTGCAGCCACAAGTGCAACAGACCGACCCGACACGCCTTGAGTTCAGGCAGGCCGGCGAGTAACTCGTCCGTTACCAGATGAAAGCCCCGGGGCCTCGCCCGCAAGGTAATCAGAGTCTGTTGCCACATACAGTTCTCCGCACGTTCGGGGCGCATTCTAGCGCGCTCTGTGAAAAAACAAAGGCCCTAATATTCCTTCAATCCTGTAAGCCTTTGGCTGCACAAAAACACCCGACGTAAACATCATAAAACCTGTAGGAAAAAACCTTTCAGCTCGGCCTTCAACGACAAATTCCAGACAAAAAAATGCCCGGCAAGCCGGGCAGTTTTTTACGCGCTTGCTTACAAGTTGTAGCCGCGTTCGTTGTGAAGCGCCAGATCGATGCCGACCGCTTCTTCTTCTTCGTTGATACGCAGGCCCATGACCGCATCCAGCACCTTGAGGATGATGTATGTAGCGATCGCGGTGTAGATCACCGTGAAGCCCACGCCTTTGCACTGAATCCACACTTGTGCGGCGATGTCGGTCACGGTGCCGAAGCCACCCAGGGACGGAGCAGCGAACACACCGGTCAGGATTGCGCCGAGGATACCGCCGATACCGTGCACGCCGAAGGCGTCCAGGGAATCGTCATAGCCGAGCTTGCGCTTGAGGGTGGTGGCGCAGAAGAAGCACACCACGCCAGCCGCCAGACCGATTACCAATGCGCCCATCGGGCCAACGGTGCCGGCAGCCGGGGTGATTGCCACCAGACCGGCAACCACGCCCGAAGCGATGCCCAGTGCGCTAGGCTTGCCGTGGGTGAGCCACTCGGCAAACATCCAGCCCAGTGCAGCAGCAGCGGTAGCGATTTGCGTCACCAGCATCGCCATGCCGGCGGTACCGTTGGCCGCAGCGGCGGAACCGGCGTTGAAACCGAACCAGCCAACCCACAGCATGGCCGCGCCCATCAGGGTGTAACCGAGGTTGTGCGGCGCCATCGGCGTGGTCGGGAAACCCTTGCGCTTGCCCAGCACCAGGCAAGCAACCAGGCCTGCTACACCGGCGTTGATGTGCACCACGGTGCCGCCGGCGAAGTCCAGAACGCCCCAGTCCCACATCAGGCCACCGTTGCCGGACCAGACCATGTGCGCAATCGGCGCATACACCAGGGTGAACCAGATACCCATGAAAATCAGCATCGCGGAGAACTTCATCCGCTCGGCGAACGCACCGACGATCAGCGCCGGGGTGATGATCGCGAAAGTCATCTGGAAGGTGATGAACACCGCCTCGGGGAACAGCGCTGCCGGGCCGGTGAGGCTCGCTGGCGTGACACCCGCAAGGAACGCCTTGCCCATGCCGCCGAAGAACGAGTTGAAGTTGACGACGCCCTGCTCCATGCCCGTGGTGTCGAACGCGATGCTGTAGCCATAAATGACCCACAGGACGCTGATCAGACCGGTAATGGCGAAGCACTGCATCATCACGGAAAGAATGTTTTTCGACCGAACCATGCCGCCGTAGAACAGCGCGAGGCCGGGAATGGTCATGAACAGCACGAGAGCTGTCGAGGTCAACATCCAGGCGGTGTCGCCGGAGTTGAGGACTGGGGCCGCCACTTCGTCTGCCGCCAGAGCAAGGCTGGGCATTACGATGGACAACAGGGCTCCTAGCCCTGCGAATTTACGCAGAGTCATATTGTTTTCTCCTGGGGCGTTGGGTTTGTGGCGGCTTAGATAGCGTCGGTATCGGTTTCGCCGGTACGGATGCGAATCGCCTGTTCCAGATTGACCACGAAGATCTTGCCGTCACCGATCTTGCCGGTGTTGGCAGCCTTGGTGATGGCCTCGATTACCCGGTCCAGATCCTTGTCGTCGATGGCGACGTCGATCTTCACCTTGGGCAGGAAATCGACCACGTATTCCGCGCCGCGATACAGCTCGGTGTGACCCTTCTGCCGACCAAAGCCTTTGACTTCGGTGACGGTAATGCCCTGCACGCCGATCTCGGACAGCGACTCGCGTACGTCGTCCAGCTTGAACGGCTTGATGATGGCAGTGACTAGCTTCATGAAAACTCTCTCCCGAATTTGGTGGACTTGCCCCAGGAAAACAAACCCGTCTCAAGTCTAAGCGCAGTGCCTGGCTTTGTAACGCATCGTCGGCCCTGACCTGCCCGTCCGACGCCCCTCACGAAACACTCCCCCGCTTCGCTTGGCGCACTGCGTTCGTCACAGTGACTGCATCAGTGCATGGGTCATCAGGGTCTAAGCAGAAAGCTTGCCATCTCCATAAAAACTACTGTTTTCAAGCCTTTACCCGCAAATGACTGCTACTTCGCAACAATACCCGACGCGATACGCACTACAACGGTGCGACAGCGTCCGTCCCCATGCGCGAAAATCGTGCATCCCTTGCCCGCGCAAATGACTATAGACACTGCGTGATACACTGCCCGTCATTGTTTCCAGGACATTGCCCATGCTCGCGCCAAAAGACTTCCTCGACGCCCTCACCGGCACCGCCTCCCGCCTTTTCAGCGGCGACACGCCTCTGCCGAAAGCCGAAATCGAAAGCCAGTTCAAAATGTTGCTGCAGAGCGGCTTCAGTAAACTGGATCTGGTGAGTCGGGAAGAGTTCGATAGCCAGATGGTCGTACTGGCACGCACCCGCGCTCGCCTCGAAAGCCTCGAAGCGAAAGTCGCCGAGCTGGAAGCGAAACTGAACCCACCAACCGAATAACACCGCAAATGCTCACTGTGGAACCCAATCCACTGTGGGAGCGAGCCTGCTCGCGAAATGGTCGCCACGACCTTCAGACTCACCTGTAGGAATTGCCGCAACCTGCGCTCTTCAAGCCCGCAAGAATCCCGGCAACTTCCTACGAAGATCTCACTCCCCTTCCGATTGCGCCGCAAAGCTCCGGTTCCTAAGCTCACTCCCAACTGATTAGCCAGCAATGGGTTTAGCGACTCGAACAGCACCCGACGCACCGTGACCACGTTCGAACCAGAGATTTATTCCTTTCTCGAATTACGGCCGTGCATGGAAGACCTTCGGGCCTGCCGGTATTTCCGCAGGCTACGGTTCGCCAATTCGCTCGAAAAAGTTTAAGCCCATGTTACATGGCTTAGATAATAGTTTGTGATGAGCACAACTTTTTAAATGGAATACTGTTAGCAACACCACAAGGAGCAACACCCATGAAAATATCCAAGTCTTTAATTGCCGCTTTCCGCATTGACTGCATTTCACATAAGTTCAGCGGTCGCTGGGCCGTCTGTTACAGTCACATTCAAGAACCTTGGAACACAGACTGCTACGTATACCCCCATAACAAACAACGAAGCTATAACGAAAGCAAACGCATCACCTACTCCACAAGCGTCCGTGATTGCAAATGGCTCAGATACGTACGTCATACAAAGCCAGATATCACCTGATTACAATCATGCTAATTTGCGATATCAAATTGGCAACAAGAAATGTATTTATTTAGCTACATTTGTGACTACTCCTGGCTTTGGTGCGAGTAAAATTCCAAAATGGAATAATACGGCCACGCCTAGTGGTGGGGCCGCCTGCACTATCAAGGTAACTAAAGCAAATCCGTCCACCTATGCCTGGTCAATAGTAATCACCATGAAATAAAGCATGTAGCGCCTTAATCGGCTTATAAGATCTTGCCAAAACATCAACATTTATTAGGCAACATATTATATTTTATGTCATCGAACAGGGAGTGGCAAAAAATGGTTAACTCACTAAACAATTTTGCAGCTAACAGCGGCCAAGCGCTGGCTGAAACAAAAAAATTGACAGCGACTCCCGGCAAAAACCCAGGCGTCAACCAAAGCACACCCCAAGTCCCATTTGGCAACGCACGAGATAGCAGTACCGTTTCCACGCTAGCGAGCCAATTGAGCGAAGCCTCAGTACGCGCACAGGCCCGGGATGCACGCCTAACTAGAACGGAACTGAGTTCGATGGCTAATAACACATTCAACGAATTGGAGGGCACTAATTATACTACCAACAAATCAAAATACGACTCTGAAGTTCCCGACACAGATAGTGCCACATTACTAGCGCGCGCCAAAAGTGCGACACAGTATACAAACGGACTCGGCAAAAATCCGTTTTCGGGGATGCCCATGGATCAGCTGGCTTTAATTACTTACGATGACAGCGGCACCTTTACCGTGAATGAAAGGCGGGCAGCACTGGAAGAGTCAGCCAAACAAGAATTTGCATGGCGACAGAAAGTGGTGGCCGAAGCAGAGTTTGAATATAACAGCACTGGAAAACTCACAAACTTCTCCCAAAGTGTCCTTGACCATTACAAGGGTTTGCCCCCGGTGCTGCAAGCACAGTATCCAAACAACTATGAAGCCAAACTTAAGCACTGGATAGATTTAGACTTCAACTACTTTACGAATGTCGCAGAAGGTAAAAAGAAGATGATTGCCGAGATCTTCGCCAGCAAAATCCTGGACGGCGATAATAGCTTGTTTGACGACACAACCTCTTCCAAACAAGCTGCCTCAACATAAGTTGCTTGATTTACACGCGAAATAAATGCGCAGGGGTGTGTCAGGCTGACTTTGCCAGCAGGTTTTACGACAGCTGCGCAGCCGAACTCAGCGTTTGGCTGATGTTACAGTGCGTGGCTTCAGCAACATTCTGCGAAAGTTTCCCTCCTATCCGACCGGACTCCACGACTACCCTTCAAAAACCCGCAGGAAGCGGCTCCCGTCATCTCAAGGAACGACCATGTCCCTCTCCATCGTCCACAGCCGCGCCCAGATTGGCGTGGATGCGCCCGCTGTCACCGTTGAAGTCCACCTGGCCAATGGTTTGCCGTCGCTGACGATGGTCGGCCTGCCCGAGGCGGCGGTAAAGGAAAGCAAGGACCGGGTGCGCAGCGCGATCATCAATTCGGGGCTGCAATTTCCGGCGCGGCGGATCACGTTGAATCTGGCGCCGGCGGATTTACCCAAGGATGGCGGGCGGTTCGATCTGGCGATTGCCCTGGGGATTCTCTCGGCCAGTGTGCAGGTGCCTACGTTGACGCTCGATGATGCGGAATGCCTTGGGGAGTTGGCGTTATCAGGTGCCGTGCGGGCGGTTCGTGGGGTCTTGCCAGCGGCGCTGGCGGCGCGCAAGGCCGGGCGCTGGTTGATGGTGCCGCGAGCTAACGCTGAAGAGGCGTGCCTGGCCTCGGGACTGAAAGTAATTGCGGTGGATCATCTGCTTGAGGCCGTTGCGCACTTCAATGGGCATACACCGATTGAGCCTTATGTCTCCAATGGCCTGCTCTACGCCAGCAAACCCTACCCCGACTTGAATGAAGTGCAGGGGCAACTCGCGGCCAAGCGTGCGCTGCTGATCGCTGCCGCTGGTGCTCACAACCTGTTGTTCAGCGGGCCGCCGGGAACGGGGAAAACCCTGTTGGCGAGCCGCTTGCCGGGATTGCTGCCGCCGCTGGCCGAAAATGAAGCGCTGGAAGTGGCGGCGATTCAGTCGGTCGTCAGTTGCTCGCCGTTGAGCCATTGGCCGCAGCGGCCGTTTCGCCAACCGCATCACTCGGCGTCCGGCCCCGCGCTGGTGGGGGGCGGCTCGAAACCGCAGCCCGGCGAAATCACCCTCGCCCATCACGGCGTCCTGTTTCTGGACGAACTACCGGAGTTTGATCGCAAGGTTTTGGAGGTGCTCCGGGAGCCACTGGAATCCGGCCACATCGTGATCTCTCGTGCCAAGGACCGCGTACGCTTCCCGGCGCGCTTTCAACTGGTCGCAGCGATGAATCCCTGCCCCTGTGGATATCTTGGCGAGCCGAGCGGCCGTTGCTCCTGTACGCCGGACATGGTTCAGCGCTATCGCAACAAATTGTCGGGGCCGCTGCTGGATCGTATCGATCTGCACCTTACGGTTGCTCGCGAAGCCACGGCGTTAAATCCTGCGTTGAAACCCGGCGACGATACTGCCACCGCCGCCGAGTTGGTTGCCGATGCACGAGAACGGCAACAAAAGCGCCAAGGCTGTGCCAATGCATTCCTCGATTTGCCGGGCCTGCGCAGACATTGCAAGTTGTCCACAGTTGACGAAACCTGGCTGGAAACGGCGTGTGAACGGCTGACCTTGTCGCTGCGAGCGGCCCATCGACTGCTCAAGGTTGCTCGCACCTTGGCGGACCTTGAGCAAGTCGATGGCATCACCCGTGAACACTTGGCCGAGGCGCTGCAATATCGGCCGACAACACTCTAGTCAGCATCACCCCTTGTTGAGGTCAACCAACGGCGTCTGCCGCACCTCAGTCTCCCGCCCACCCTGAATCTCGCTCACCTGTTTCAAGGCCTTATCCACAGCTGCCTTATCCGCCAACAAGCTGTAGCTGATGCGGAACTGCTTGTGTTCCTTCGGGCCAATCGTCGGCACCAGGTTCAATGGGCGCTGATACCGGCGGTTGTAGGAAAAACTCGTCCCCGGTTCCAGCCCCGTGACATAGCCCTGCCCCTGGGTATCGGTGTTTTTCCACAGGGAGAACACGGGCAGTGTTTGAGTATTGAAGCCGACCGAAACCCCCAGGCTGCCGGCCTTGTTATGTAACACGGTCAACGTATCGCCCTTGGCATCGGCATACGGCACCACGTTATAAACCGTCTCGTCGTAGTCCTTGGTCGGTGCACGGTAGGTTTGCCAGTCCGGCAGATCGCCTTTGGCTTTGTCGTTGAACGGTGAGACCTGTTTCACCGGCGCGGCGAAGCGGGCGCCCTGTTCCAAGAACGGCGTGCTGAAGTTGCTGTGATACAGCGCCTGGTATTCCTTCGGATAGTCACCGTTGTTGGTCAGGGTGTCGTTGAGGGCGAACGTTACGCTGCCGGGTTCGGTGACCAATTCGGTCGCCACGGAGAAGTCGACTTTCTTGAACGCCTGCTCTTTCAGCTCGCCACGCAGGCTGATGGCGTATGGCGGTTTTTCATCGATGTGCAGGGTGACTTTGTTGGCCGGAATGTTGGCGGCGCGGCCGTGCAGGGTCAGCAGTTCACCGTTGTCCATGCCGGGATGGCCGACCCATTCGTAGCCGCAGCGGGTGACCAGCTCATTGAAACCTTCCAGCCAGCCCAAGCCACCGCGACCATTGAGTTCGATGAAGGACGGGTTGACCACTTCCTTGACCGGCGAATCCCAGCCCATGCGCACATTGCCGACCGAGGCCTGCAAGACGTTCATGCCGCGAGTCGGCACCACCGAGAGTTTCATCGTGCCGTTATCGATGTCGACGATGCTGACGCCCTCTTGCCGACCGCCGTGCAAGGTACGAAGTGTCACGGAGAAGGGTTGGTCGGTTTTCACACCGAGTTGCTGGCTGGTGATCTGCCAGTTTTGCGCGGCTTTGTCGGTGTCGAGCAGGACGTAATCCCAGGCCATGGCGTGGGAGGCGGACAGCGCGCCAAGGACAACGAGGAGTTTGAGCGGGGACATGGGGAAAGCCTTTCTTGGAGTTGTGCATTTTTTATAGCGCTGATGAAACGATTCAGCAAGCATAAAAAAGCTTACGCCCGAGCCTTCCCAAGCTAATTAAATTTGACCTTATGCAACCTCCGCACGCTTACGTTAGTCTCATAAGGTTTGAACCTCCGGCAGATTGACGGCGATATCATTATGACACTAATGTCGCCCGCTAAATGCAGGAGCAAGTACAGACACATTTGTCTGTCATTTTTGCGCAACGGATCGTATGGAGTTTGAATGCGCGGGGCACTATTACGCAGCGGTAAGAGCGGGTCATTCACTGCCCTCGGCGAAACAGGTCAACCGGTCTACCGAGCAGCCCTGCAATTGCGCGAAGCCATTCGCCGCAAGAACCCCGAGTTGGTCGATCATCTGGCCATCCCTCAAAGCGATGAACTCGGGAACCAGATCGATTGGTACAGCGCTCTCGACGGCGATGTGATTCCGTGGAGCAGCGCGACCGAAGAAGAACGTGCCCCTGCCCGCCGCCAGCTTGAAGCGCTGAAGACCGCGCTCGAAGAATTGAGCCAGCGTTTCCTGGGTACGGACTCCGCCGAACAGCCGCAAGGCGACAAAGCCGTGTTCGGTAAGCTACTCAAGCGCGTGATTCATTTCCCGGACGAAAACTTCGTCTACCTGGTGCAAGGCAAACCGGTGCTGACTTTCTGGGGTTTCGAGCATGCCGGCACCGGCAATGGCGATCCCCTGCACTGCCTCTATCAGGTACCACCCGCGTTCACGCTGCCACCCGAGGTCGAAGCGCCTGTTGTTCCGCCCGTTGTGCCGGTGGTTGCTCGTCCGTGGTGGCGTCGTTGGTGGTGGCTGTTGCTGCTGCCGCTCCTGCTGCTGCTTTTGTGGCTGTTGCTCGGCCTGCGAGGGTGCGTACCGATTCCGCTGGTGGCGGTAGATTTGCTGCCTGACGGCGTTGTGCCAGTAGAAAAACGACTGGAAGAGCCGCCACTGACCGGAAATGTCACGACACTCAACAACGTTCCGGTGACAGGCACCGTTATAGGCTCGACCACTGGAACCGGCACCGCCGTGACTGGAACGCATGGTGTGGAAACGCCGGCCGTCGAGGGTAACGAGGCTGACATGGCACCCGCCGACTTGACCAAAGACCCGGCCATAGACCCGGCCATAGACCCGGCAGCTGAAAACAAAACTGCGCCACCCGAAAACAAAACTGAGCCACCAGAAAACAAAACCGCGCCGCCGGATGTCACATCGCCCGAGGCAGAAAAACCCGCCGCTGCCAAACCCGGCCCGCCCCTGAGCATCCCGCCAGACGCCGCCGACGGTGCCGCCAAGTTTCTCGATGGACAGTACAGCGCAGGCGCCGGGATTCAGGATCGCCGAACCGGCAAACCGCTACGTCTGGAGTACCAACTCAAGGACGGTAAGGGCCAAGTCACCGTACATCAGGCCGACGGCTCGAAATGCAGCGGGCCGGTGAGCGCTACTATGAAGGGTGGCAGCCTGGCCATCGACAGCCAGGGCCAGGCCGTTTGCGGCGATGGCAGCACTTACGACATGCCCAAGGTCAGCTGCCGCCCAGGGGCGACCACGATCGCAGACTGCACCGGTGGTTACGGAAAAGAACAATTCCCCATGTCCATGCGGCAAGTGGCCGAATAAAAACGGAATAACCCGACATGTTGCCTGAAGTCACTCAATTCGAAGACACCGTCACACTGGTCAGCGACACCGGCATCCAGTTCATGGATTTCGCCCTGCGCCTGGATCCCCGCAAGGAACCGGCGGGCGAGTTCGCACCGATGATCAGCGGGCTGATCTGCCGCCTGGCGTACAACGAAGAGAAAGACTTCTTTTTCTACGAACCCGAACCGGAAAAGGTCGAAAAAGCCAAACCTGCGTTCAGCGTCGACATGAAAAGCAGCCTCGATTTGCTCGACGGTATCTGGCTGCCGATCCCGTTTTTCCGCTTCATGCCGCCGCATCGCTTCGACGAAGGTCCGACCAACTGGTCGCGCATGCGTTTGGTGAAATTGGCAACTCCTGACATCGACGGTAATACCCACCGCCTGACGATGGCGTTCGACAGCCGTGTGATGCCCAAACGTGACGGCACTGCCTATCTGGCGCCGAACGATGAAGACATCAGCTCCGGCGTGTCTTTCAAACTGGCGACCAAGGCTAGCGAAACCCGCTGGTTCCTGGCGCAGCCGTGGGTCAACGAGTGGTTGCTGGAAGTGTTCAATGAGGGCAATGCCCACCGTTCGCGCGCAGAGCTGGACATCGATATTCGCGCCAACCATCACCTGGCGCACTACCTCAACTTGCTCAGCCTGTTGAGCAAACCGTCAGCCGCCCAGGAGTCGAAGGCCCGGGCGAAAGTTGAAATCCCCGAGCTGAAAGTGGTCGCAAACGACAGCAATGGCCTGGTCAAACCCATACCGGTGGACCTGGTGCTGGACGTCGGCAACTCGCGCACCTGCGGCATCCTGATCGAAAACCACGGTCAGGCCGGCTCCGGACTGAAGCAGAATTATGTGCTGGAACTGCGTGACCTGATCACCCCGGAACACACCTATAACCTGCCGTTTGAAAGCCGCGTGGAGTTCTCCCAGGCGTACTTCGGCAAGGACCACTGCTCGGTCAAGAGCGGTCGCCACGACGCGTTCCAATGGGCGACGATTGCCCGTGTCGGCAATGAGGCCAGTCGTCTGGCCAGTCGTCGTCGCGGCACCGAAGGCTCCACTGGCCTGTCCAGCCCGAAACGCTATCTGTGGGACGAAAACGCCTATGGCCACGGCTGGCGTTTCAACTGCTCGTATATAAAGACCGACAATGAGCCGTACGCCACCGCCGCGCCGTTCTCGCACCTGATCAACGAAACCGGCGAGGCGCTTTACAGCCTCGAAGAAGACGATCGTCTGCCGGTGTTCATGCCGCGTTACTCACGCAGCTCGCTAATGACCTTCATGCTCGCCGAAGTACTGGCCCAGGCGCTGTCGCAAATCAACAGCCCGGCCCAGCGTTCGCGCCAGGGTCACACCCGCGTGCCGCGCCAGCTCAACAGCATTACCCTGACTGTGCCACCGGGCATGCCACAGGCCGAGCGCAGCATCCTCAACGAACGCATGCTGCAAGCCATCGGCCTGGTGTGGAAAAGCCTCGGCTGGCATGCCGGCGAGGAAGATCCACATCAGGATCAGGCCGTCAGCCCGCGCACGCCGATCCCGAGTATCCGCGTGGAATGGGACGAAGCGTCCTGCGGCCAGTTGGTGTACCTGTACACTGAGGTCAACGAGAACTTCGCCGGTCACCCGGAAGAGTTTTTTGACACCATCGCCCGGCCGGACAAGGTCGACCGCCAACGCATCACCCTCGCGACCATCGACATCGGCGGTGGCACCACCGACCTGGTGATCACCGACTATCGCCTCGACCGTGCGGGCAATACCGGCAGCGGCAGCAACGTGCACATCGTGCCGGAACAGCGTTTTCGCGATGGCTTCAAAGTGGCCGGCGACGACATCCTGCTGGACGTGATCCAGGACTTCATCCTGCCGAGTTTCGAAAAAGCCTTGCAGAACGCCGGCGTAAAGGCCCCGAATTCACTGATGTCACGGCTGTGTGGCGATGAATCGGTCAGCGCCCAGGACATGATCTTGCGTCAACAATTGAACCTCCAGGTGTTCGCCCCGCTGGGCCTGGCGCTGCTCAAGGCGTATGAGCATTACGATCCGCAGGTCCCGCAAGAAGTCATCCCGCAAAGCTACCGCCAATTGCTCGGTGACAATGCCATCAGCCAGACCGTGCTCGACTACGTCAATGTCGCCGTGCGTCGCGATGTCGGCGCTCAGAGCGGTTTCGACCTGTATGACGCGCCGATCAGCTTCGACCTGCAAAAGCTCCATGCCGCGTTTCTCAACGACCAGATCAACATCACCAAGATCCTTGGTGCGCTGTGTGAAGTGGTCGCGCATTACCCCTGTGATGTCTTGCTGCTGACCGGCCGCCCTTCGCGCCTGCCCGGCATCCAGGCGTTCATTCGCAAGCTGTTGCCGCTGCCACCGGGGCGTATTCTGGCGCTGCAAAACTACCGCACCGGCGGCTGGTATCCGTTTCACAAGAACGGCCGGATCGACGACCCGAAAAGCACCGCCTCGGTCGGCGCCATGCTCTGCCTGTTGTGCGCCAACCACAGCGTGCCGAACTTCTACTTCCGGGCATCGGCGCTCAAGCCGTATTCAACGGTCAAGCACATCGGCGTCATCGATCTGAACAACGTGATCAAGGATGCCGACGTGCTGTACCGCGACATCCAGTCCGAAGACTACAAAATCAAGCTACCGGAAATTGGCGTTGGCGACGCCGCCGACACGCCGCAGCTGGAAATGCGCGGCGACCTGCGCCTCGGTTTCCGCCAGTTGGCCGCTGACCGCTGGGCTGCTTCGCCGTTGTATACCTTGCGGTTCACCAAGGCGGGTCGGGAGAAGTTTTCCCGGGCAACCGGTGAAAACGGCAGCGCCCCGCTGCTCAAGGTGCGGTTCGAGGTCAAACCGGCGGACAAATACACGCGCAAGCAGGATCTGGTCAGCGACCGCCTCTCGGTTCGCGACATCGAATCCAACAGTAACAACGTCAACTTCAACCCGCGCAGCGACCTCGAGCTGGAACTCAACACCATGCTCGACGCCGGCCTGAGCGAGACCAAGTACTGGCTCGACAGTGGAAGTGTGAAACGCAAATGAAAGACCTGACCCCCGATCAAACTCAGCTCTCTGCCAGTTGGGCCGCTGTTTATGAAGGCGCCGGTCAGGCGCTGGACTGGATTGACCAGACGCGCGGCAATGCGCCGCGCCTGGACAGCGAAGCCGACAACCTGAACATCCGCCTGCACCGCGCCCGCAACCTGGCTCAAAGCCTCGGTCGCGTGGCCTGCACGCCGATGACCATTGGCTTTTTCGGCTTGTCCCAGGCCGGCAAGTCCTACCTGATTTCGGCCCTCGCCGCCGGTCAGAACGGTAAGCTGGAAACCGAGTTCGGCGATCATCGCCTGGACTTCATCAAGCACATCAACCCGGTGGGTGGTGGCAAGGAAGCCACCGGCCTGGTAACGCGCTTCAGCCGTCGGGCGACGGAAAGTCAGGACAAGGACTTCCCGGTAGAACTTACGTTGTTCAAGGAAATCGAGCTGGCGAAGATTCTCGCCAACGCCTGGTTCAAGGATTTCGACCTTGAGCGGATTTCCTACGAGATCGACGAGGAGCGCATCCAGCGCGTGCTCAAACCGTTCGAAGGTCGCGAAACCGGGCCGCTGCAAACGGGCGTCAACGCCGACGATCTAGTGTCGCTGTGGGATTACCTGCGCGACAATTTTCGCAACTCGGTGAAGAAGCTTGAGCACCTGTTCTGGCCCAAAGCGTTGCAGCTGGCGCCACGCCTGAATTTCCAGGAACGGGCCGAGCTGTTTTCGATCCTCTGGGGTGAGCAAAGCGAGTTGACACGCGTGTACCAGAAACTGGCCGGCGCGCTGCACAAGCTGGGGCTGCCCGAGACCGTGTTCGCACCGTTGAAGGCCTTGGTGAGTTTCGACAACGACACCTACAGCCAGCGCGACAGCATCATGAACGTCGACATCCTCGAACGCTTCGGCAGCCCGCTGGACTTACCGATCGATGTTCGACCGCTGGTTGGCGATCGCCTGCAAAACAGTCAGGCGATTGCGGTCGCGCAACTGGCGGCACTGACCGCCGAAATGACCTTCCGCCTGATCGAAGCGCCGGTGGATGACATCGTCAATCAGGTCGACCTGCTGGATTTCCCCGGTTATCGCGGGCGCCAGAAACTGCACGAGATCGCCGATTCCAACGACCCGCAATCCAGTACCAAGGACAACTCCGTTTCCCAGCTGATCCTGCGCGGCAAGGTCGCCTACCTGTTCGAACGCTACACCGACAACCAGGAAATGAACGCACTGGTGGTCTGCACCAGTTCGACCAAGCAGAGCGACGTCAACGACGTGGGTCCGGTGCTGACCAGCTGGATCGAAAAAACCCAGGGCGCCGACTCGGCTGCTCGCAGCAAGCGCGATACCGGCCTGATCTGGGCGCTGACCATGCTCGACCTGCGCATTACCAACTCCCTGAGTCTGACACCCGATCAGTACGACGAGAGCTGGAACGGCATGGTCAAGCTGACCATGCTGGAGCGTTTCGGTAGCCTGAGCTGGATGAACGACTGGGCCGGTACACCGTTCCAGAACACCTACCTGGTGCGCAAGCCGCGTATGGATGCGGCGTTCATCGGGCAAGACGCAACCGGTGCGGAAACCGGCCTCAATGCCATTTATCAGGAACGTGTCAGCGCGCTGGGCACCAGCTTCGCCAGCAACGCTCTGGTGTGCAAACACATCAAGAATCCGGTCAACGCCTGGACAGAAATGCTGCGCAACGATGACGGTGGCATCAGCCACTTCAGCGGCAGTTTCAAAGGCGTGGCCAATATCGAATTTAAATTGCAGCGTATCCGCGAGCAATTGAGCGAATGCCTCGAAGGCCTGACCACTCACGGCCTGAGCACCTGGTACCACGCTGACGACGACGGCGCCGCAGCCGCCAAGAAAGCCAAAGCGCAAATGATTCTGACGGGCTTGGGCCGTCGCCCGGCGGTACTTGGCGAATTGATCGATCAACTCGACATACCGAGCGAAGAGGTGCGCGACCTGTACCTCAGCGGCGTGTACGAAACCGATGACGAGCCGGCCGTGAACGACGAGCCGGTCACCCCGACACCGAGCCAGAGCCTCTACGGCAATGACACCGGTTTCAATTTCGATTTCAGTGACGACCCGGGCCACGACGCGCCAGTCAGCAGCAAAACCGGCACCCCGGCGCCCGAACCGCAAAGCAACGAGCACCGTTTCGCCAAAGCAGCGTTCAAGGCCTGGATCGCGCACTTGCGTGAACTGACCACCCGGCAAAGCCTGCTCAACCTGCTGGGGCTGGAAAAGGCCTTGCTGGAAGCGGTGGTCGATGAACTGATCACCGCCGGCTATCGCCAGGATTTGCCGGGGCAACTGAGCCGCGCCGTCCTCAAGCGCGCACAAAGTGGCGCGCGGCGCGATCAACTGGTTGAGCGCCAGGTGCTGGAAGTGCAGCGCGTGCTGCGCGATTTCGTGTCCTGGTTCGGCTACCTCCAGAAACCGGTAAGCGAGCGTCCGAACAGCCGCGCCGGTGCCAAGGAGCCCTTGTTTTCGTTCTACACCGACATTGGCCCTGGACAAGTGCCTGTACTGCCGGCGCAACCGGCGAATCAGGCGCAACGGTACCTGGGCGACTGGCTTTCGGGCCTGGCCTACATCACGCAGGACAATGCTGGCCATGGTGCTGGACGTGAAATCACCCCTGAACAGAACGAACGGCTGGGCCAAGTGCTCACAGCCTTCGCAGCGAGATAAGCAATGCCAATTCGTGTCGACCTGCTCGCGTTAGAGCCCAATGTGCCTGGCCAGGCTCGCCTCACTGTGAAGAAATGGCAGGGTGACGAGGAACAGCTGGAGTTTTCCATTCAGCGCAACCAGGACGGTTTTTACCTTCAGGACCACAAGGCCTGGAGCAACAATCCATTCTGGTTCAAGGTCTCGCGTTTCAACCTCGCGGCCAACGGCGAAGCTTTGGAAACCCAGGTCGGACCGGACGTGGTTGACCCACTGCTGGAAGGCGGCGCCAACTCGCAATTCCAGATCGAACTGCGTGAACAGAGCCAAGGCCACGCCGACAAAGGCGTGGTTCGGCCAGGCGTCGGCTTGCTGCCGTCCACGGCCGGCGGCCAGACACGCTCGACTTACGGCGGTGCCGAACTGACGGCGCCGAGCGCACCGGCACCGGAGATCCCGGATTTGCCTGAACTGACCCTGTCCACCGCCGAGCCAGAAGTGGAGTTGGAATCGGTACTCACCGAGCGCGCCTATACACCGCCTCCCGCACCGGTGAAGAAAAGCAACAAAGGTCTGATCGGCCTGTTGATTGTGGTGTTGTTGCTGGCGGCGGGCGCCGGATTCTGGTTCTACAAACGCACCCCAGCGCCTGCGGTTGCAGCCACTGCCAGCGCACCTGCCGGCGCCAATGCTCAAGCCTGCACCCTCGACAGTATGAACAGCCTGCCCGAGTTGACCTTCGTCCAGACCTGCATCAAGGCGGCACCCGACAGTGCCAGGTTGTTGGAGATCATCGACCAGGCCAAGGCCAGTAAACACTGCGGCGTCGCCCAGCGCCTGTACGCCAACCGTGCCCAGGCTGGTGACGTGCTGATCGCCAACGCCTATGCCCGTGAATACGACCCTAAATACCTGAAGGCCAGCGAGTGCTTCCCGGCTGCGGACAACGCCACCGCCGCCTACTGGTATGAAACCATCCTCACCCAGGACCCGAACAATGCCGAAGCCAAGCAGCGTTTCGAGGAGTTGCAGAAGTGATGCGTTCACCCATGAGTCGACTCCTGCTGAGCGGTGCCGCCTTGCTCGCGCTGTGCATCAGCCCGCTGTCCCAGGCCGATGACAAACCGCTGATCCAGGCCGGTAAAAAGACCCTGTTCCAACGCGTGCTGACCACACCGGGCTGCAAAATCAGCTCGACGGCGGGCGGTGCCGAAGGTGAAGCACAACCGGTCTTCAGCCGCTTCTATGTGTACGAACGTGCGCAAGCGAACAATGCCGAATGGCTGAAAGTCGGTCCCGACAGTTATGGCAAAACCATTGGCTGGCTGCCTGCCAGCTGCACCACCGACTGGAAGATGCAGCTGACGCTGGCCTTCACTAACCCGGCCAACCGCGACCGGCTGCTGTTCTTCAAGGACCGCGCCACCGTCGAAGGCATCCTCGATGCACCGGACCCGGTCAGCAAAGTCGCGCCGCTGCGGGCCACGCTGAAAAAGGGCCTGCAAGCACCGGGCGTACTGGCTGAAGAACCTGAATACTTCGTCGACCTGCAAAAGCAGTTCTACCTGCTGCCAGTGCTCAGTGGCGAAGAAGTCATGACCGAAAGCGGTTTCCGCACGCGCCTGCTAAATGTGGCCTCCGTCAGCAAGCCGGATGACAAGAACGCCAAGGGCGGGGCTGCAAACAGCCCTGCCGGCAGCAAGGAAGCCGAAGAGAAAAAGGCCAACCAGCTGAAGGAATTCAGCGCGGCCGTGGTATTTGTCATCGACTCGACGATCTCGATGGACCCCTATATCGACCGCACCCGCGAGGCGATCCGCAAGGTTTACCAGAAGATCGAAGCGCAGAACCTCGGCAAGCAGGTCAAGTTCGGCCTGGTGGCTTTCCGCTCCAACACCCAGGCAGTACCGGGGCTGGAATACACCACCAAGATGTACGCCGACCCTACCAAGGTGAAAGACAGCGCCGACTTTTTCGCCAGGATCAAAGACCTCAAACAGGCTAACGTGTCGAGCAGCAGCTTCGATGAAGACTCGTTTGCCGGGGTCATGGAGAGCATCGACAAGGTCGACTGGAGCCAGTTCGGCGCACGCTACGTGGTGCTGATCACCGATGCGGGCGCCATCGAAGGCGACGACAAGCTGTCGAAGACCGGCTTGAGCGCTGCACAGGTACGTATCGAAGCCGCCAACCCGGGTGTGGCGATTTACACGCTGCACCTGAAAACCCCGGCCGGTGCCAAGGACCATGCCAAGGCCGAGGCGCAATACCGGAATCTGTCGACCTACCCGGGTACCAACACTTCGCTGTACTACCCGGTAAACGCAGGCGATGTGCAAGAATTCGGGCGCAAGGTCGACACACTGGCCGCAGCGATCACTACACAAGTCAAAGCCGCCTACATGGGCGAAGACGCCATCGGCAGCGCGGCGAACGCCAAGCAGGACCCGGCCGAGAAAAAAATGCTCGAAGACGCGGCGCTGATCGGCCACGCCATGCAACTCGCCTATCTCGGCGAGAGGACCAACAGCAAGGCCCCGCCAGTGTTCAAGGCATGGATCACCGACCGCGACCTGATCAAGCAG
Organism: Pseudomonas sp. BF-B-30; assembly: GCF_019956305.1. Taxonomy (NCBI): domain Bacteria; kingdom Pseudomonadati; phylum Pseudomonadota; class Gammaproteobacteria; order Pseudomonadales; family Pseudomonadaceae; genus Pseudomonas; species Pseudomonas sp. BF-B-30. The sequence goes on from NZ_JAHBDG010000044.1 coordinate 157,405, forward strand.
AACATTCCGACCACCGACGTGCGGGTGCTGCTGACCAAGTCACAGCTCAGCGACTTGAGCGACGTGATGAAGCAGATTCTCGATGCCGCCAACGAGGGCCTGATTTCGCCAACGGACATGTTCAATCGCCTGCGCTCGGTGGCGGCGACCATGGGCGCCGATCCCAATCAGCTCAAACAGAACAGCAACGCCAAACTGGCGGACATGGGCGTGCTCGGTGAATACCTTGAAGACCTGCCTTATCAGAGTGAAGTGCTGAACCTGGATGAAGAGACCTGGAAGAGCTGGGATGGTCTGGCACAAGAAAAATTCATCCGCACGCTGAACACCAAACTGCGGCATTACCAGCGTTACAACGCCGATGTCGACCGTTGGGTAGCCTTAGCCAAAGACAGCGATGCGCGGGACAACGTCTACCCCGTCCCGCTGGAAATGATGCCTTAACGAGACGCCGATGCTCGATATCAAGAACCTGCTGGTGCGCCGTGGTGAAGGCGCACAGGCTCATCATGTGCGACTGCCGCACTTGCAGGTCCGCGCCGGGGAAATCCTCGCCATCACCGGTGAGAGCGGCAGCGGCAAAAGCACGTTGCTCGAAGCCATCGGTCTGTTGCTCGCACCGGTAGAACTCGAGCGCTTCCGGTTGGGCCCGACGCACGCTCAGGATATCGCCCAACTGCTGGCCACTGACGATCAGCCTGCGCTTGCAGCGGTGCGTTCACGGCACTTGGGATTCATTTTGCAGAGCGGCGGCTTGCTGCCGTTCCTGAGCGTGAGAGACAACATCAGCCTGCCGCGCCGTTTGCTCGGGATGCAGGCGAAGAGCGATCACATCGACCACGCCGTTGACGTATTGCGCCTGCAAGGCTTGTTGGACAAACAACCCCAGGCCTTGTCGATTGGCGAGCGCCAGCGCGTCGCCTGCGTTCGGGCAATTGCCCATGAACCGCTGCTGCTGTTGGCCGACGAGCCGACCGCCGCGCTCGACCCTCACAGTGCCCGGCGTTTGTTCGAGTTGCTCCTGAGCCTGGTGTCGAGCATGGGTCTGAGTGCGCTCGTTGTATCCCATGACTGGGCCCTGCTGAAGGATTTCGGGTTGCCGCGACTCGGTGCTATCAACCATCTGGGAGAGACTCTGTTTGAACCGATGGACTGATCGCTTGCGCCTGCTGGGCTCACTGGCACTGCAAGACCTCTGGCACGACCGCAAGGTCTCGCTGTGTATCGCCGCTTCCCTGGTGGCGGTGATCGCGCCGTTGTTGTTGCTGTTCGGGCTCAAACACGGGGTGGTCAGCCAGCTGCAGGACGAACTGCTGCGCGACCCGCGCAACCTTGAAGTGAAGATGCTCAGCAACGGTAACTACGACGCAGCCTGGATCGAGCGTTTGCGCCTGCGCCCCGAGACCGGCTTTGCCCTCGGCCAGACCCGCTCGCTCAATACCCAGGCGGACCTGCTGATCGGCATGCAACGCTTTGTCGAAGGCGCGGAAATCATCGCCACCGAGCCCGGCGACCCACAGCTGAATCTGGCGTCCCTCAACCCCGTCGGCAATCAGGTGATCCTCAGCGCCAGCGCAGCGCAACGCTTGCAGGCCAAGGCCGGCGACAGCGTGCAGCTACGGGCCTTGCGCCGCCTGGAAGGTGTCAATGAACGCGGCGAGATGACGCTGACGGTACTGGCCGTGCTCGACGGTGCCCGCTTCGGTCGCGCGGCCGGGTTCGTCGCCCCGCCGCTGCTACTGGATCTGGAGCGCTTTCGCGACGGTTATCAGGTCAGTGAGTTCGGCGTTACCACCGGCAAGCCTCAGGGGAATCTACAACCGCTGTATGCCCGCGCCCGCGTGTATGCGCGCGACATCGACCAGGTCGCGCCGCTGGAACACTGGCTCAACGAACAACACATCGAAACGTCGAGCCGACTGGCCGACATCGACAACGTCAAAGCCATCAACCATGTGCTGGGGTTGATCTTCGGTGTGATCGCCATGGCGGCACTGATCGGCTGCGTGGCGTCCATGGTTGGCGCGTTCCTGGCCAACATCGATCGTAAACGCAAAAGCCTGGCGGTCCTGCGTCTGCTGGGCTTCAAGCGCAGGTCCGTCGGCGGTTTCGTGGTCCTGCAAGCGCTGGTGCTGAGTTTGGCCGGCTACGTGGGCGGGCTGGGGTTTTATACCGTGGGCAGTCATTTGTTCGACTCCCTGCTCGGCAGCAGCCAGGCCACCGGTACCTTCGTTTGCCACATCACGGTCTGGCACGGCGTTGCCGCCCTGCTCCTGACCTTTCTGGTCGCTGCCCTGGTGGCCATGATCGGCGCGCTGAGAGCCATCAACATCCAACCTGCGGAGAGTCTGCGTGAGCTATAAACGTTTTGGCTTGCTGTTACCCCTGAGCCTCGGCTACTTGCTCGACGCCTCGGCGGCGGGCTGGGAAGAGAAGTATTACAACCCGATGCCCGAGGCTGGCGACGTCGTGCTGCCGATGCCCTGCGAAGGTTCGATGGTGTTTCGCAAAGTGTTCATTCCGGTCGCAGGTCCCTTGGATGACTACCCGATCAACATCGGTCAGGACGGCGCGGAATACGGCTATGTCGAGCAGACCCGCCCGACCTTTATCGCCGGCAGTTTTACCGGGGCCAGGAACGACAAGTCCCGCTACTACCTGATGGCCAAGTACGAGATGAGTCAGTTGCAATACGCCGCGCTGACCGAAGCGACCTGCCCCACCGCTGCCACCAAAATGCGCTTGCCGCAAACGGCGGTGAGCTGGGTGCAAGCCATCGACGCCGCCGACAAGTACAACCTGTGGCTGCGCAAAAACGCCGCCGGCAAGCTGCCAAAGGAAGACGGCGCCCTGGGATTCCTGCGCCTGCCGACCGAGGTCGAGTGGGAGTTCGCCGCGCGCGGCGGGCTGGAAGTCGGTGCTGCTGAATTCCGCGACACGCACTACCCGATGCCAGAAGGCATCAACGCCTACGAGTGGTTCGCCGGGGCGCAATCGTCCAACGGCAAAGTGCAATTGACCGGCCTGCAAAAGCCCAACCCGCTGGGCCTGCATGACATGCTCGGTAACGTCGACGAAATGATGTTCGAGCCGTTTCGCCTGAACAAACTCGACCGCCAGCACGGTCAGGCCGGCGGCTATGTCGTCCGTGGCGGCAACTACCTGACCGCCCAGGCCGACCTGCGTACGGCATTGCGTAAGGAAGAAGCGTATTACAACGCCGAAGGCCAGGTGAAAAACAAGACCACCGGCCTGCGACTGGTGCTGGTCTCCCCGACCCTAACCTCTCGCGAACGGGTCGCCAGCATCGAAAGCAGCTGGAAGAAACTCGGCACCGGCAGCAAGGAAACCGAATCCGCCGACAAAGGCACCGTACAATCGCTGAACAGCCTCGCCTCGGGTGTCGAAGACCAAGCGCTCAAGGAAAAGCTCCAGGCCCTGGAGAACCAGCTGCGCGCCAGCAACCAGCAGCAGGAAGAAACCCGCGACCAGGCGATCCGCGCCAGCCTCAACCTGGGTGCGTTCCTGTGCACCAAGATGCTCGACGACGGCCAGTACGTCGACTTCCTGCAAAAGAACTACAAGCTCAACTGCGAAAGCGCAGACAAAGATGCCAGTTGCGACATGCGTAAAGGCAAGCTCAACGAGCAAAAGGATCGCCTGCACAAACTCAGCCGCTACTACGCCAGCAGCCTGGTGGAATCGGCTACCTTGTACGGCCAGCCACTGCTTGAATCGCAAGTCCCGGTGATGGAAGAAATCATCACCCGCAACAAACAGCTGCAAGACCTCAAACCTTACTTGCGCACCCACTGGGCCAATCAGAAGGCGTTCCTGCAAAAGCAGAAAATCGACACTGAAGCCTGGCTGACCAGCTGCAAAACCGTCACTCAATAACAACGCGTCAACACCGTTACGTAGGAGTTTCACCATGTCGCGCAGCCTTTGGACTCGCTTCAAGCTACAGATCGCTTTCGTAGTCGCCGGCAGCCTGCTAATGAGCGGTTGCGCCAACACCGGCAGCTCCATGTTGGGCGAAGGCGAAGGCGACGGTGCCGACCCGCGCCTGACCCAGGGCAATGACGCAGAGTTCTTCAGCAAGTCCGGTTACCAGGCCTGCGCCGTCGGCGCCGGTGTCGGCATCCTCGCTTGCGCGCTGTCCAACAGCAGCAACAAAACCGTGTGCGTCATCGCCGCCGGTATTACCGCGTGTGGCGTGGCCATGGGCGCGAACTATTACCTGGATCAACGTCGCGCCCAATACGCCGACACCACCACCCGCTTGGCGAAGATGAACAGCGACGTCGAACAAGACACACAGAACGTGATCGCCCGGACTGCGACCGCTCAGCAAGTGATCAATGATGACAATGCGCAAATTGCCCAGATCAAAAAGGACATCGCCAACAAGAAAGTCGACAAGAGCAGGGCTCAGGCGCAAATCGCCGGGATCGACTCGGACATCGCACGCCTGCGCAAAGACCTTGCCAACATGCGTACCAAGGTCACCGAGTACAGAAAAGTGGCAGACGCCGAGCGTTCGCAAGGCACCAGCGCCGAGATCCGACAGGTGGACATGAACATTCAGAGAATGAACCAGAAAGTCGTCAGCCTGCAGAAGGAAGTCGACGCTCTGTACAGCCAACGCTCCGCAATCACCCTGGGTTAAGCACATGACGCTACGACAACTAATGGTCATCACTGCCGTCCTGGCCCTGAGCGGTTGCGCGACCCCGCCCGGCGAATGCGATGCAACCAATCGCGACAGCAGCCTGCTAACCAAGATGAACTGTGACTACTCCGGTGGTTACAGCGATCAGGTCAAGCAGAAGGAACTGGCCCTGAGCGAGTCCCGACAGCAAAACGCAATGTTCCGTCAGGTGTACGAGAACATTCAGGCCCAGCAGCTCAGCACCAAGACCGATCTGGCCAGCCAGCAGAAATCCCAGGCGGCGCTGAATCAGTCGCTGGCGCAACTGCTGACCTCGCTCAAGGCTCGGCGTGGCAATGAGGCCCAGGTGCAGAAGCAGATTGCCGACCTCGAGAAGCAGCTCAAGGCTTCGCAAGCGGCGCCAACGGCCAAATCAACACCCGCGACACTCGCGGCCAAGCAGCAAGAGCTGAAAACGTTGCAGAAGAAGGTCAATCAGCTGCAATTCAGCCTCGGCTACGAAGAGTAACTTTTCACCCCGCAAGCGTCCCGATGGATGCCTGCACTTTTTCAGGAATCGTCGTCATGCAGCGGGTCATCAGGGATGCGCAAGCCACATCGGAGGGGATGAGTGCGCTGCAAGCCAAAGTCGCCCTCATCCAGAAACACTTTCCGCCGACCGTCGCCAGTCTGTTTGCTATCCCGCGGATGGGCAGCGGCGACGTGCTGGAATGGTGGACCGAACTGGGTGGCCAACCCACGCCTTATGCCGATCTCAACGAGGACGCGCAACGACGTTTGCTGGAAACCTATGAAGTGCGTCAGACGTCCCTCGGACAGCTGGCGGATGAACTGCAAAAACGTGGTCAAACGACGGAAGCGAATGACCTGCGCAGCCTGCTCGGTACGCCTGAGCTGGACAAACTCTACAGCCTCAACGGTGAGCCTTTGGTGGTGCGGTGGAACCAGCGTCCGCCCAAACCGATCGTGCCGCCAGTGGTGCCCGTCCTACCGCCGTCGCGTCGTGGCTGGTGGATCGCGGCAGCCTTGCTCGCGCTGCTGTTGCTGCTTCTGGCGCTCTGGCTCTGGTGGTTCCTGCACCGTGAGCCGGTTGTCGTGGTTCCGCCTGTAGCGCCTGTGGCACCGGTAGTGACGCCTGTTGAGAAACCGGTTGAACCTGTCCCCGAGCCTGTCGTGGAACCGGAACCGAAACCTGTTCCGGCACCAGAACCCACGCCAGAGCCGGTAGCGGAACCCAAGCCGGTCCCGCCACCAAAGCCGGCACCGGCACCGGAACCCAAGCCGACCCCGCCACCCAAACCGGTTCCACCACCAAAACCGGTAGTGGCTGCCCCGCCACCCGCCCCGACGCTGGACAACTTCGCATGCCGCAAAACAGCGCCGAAGTCAGAGGTCCCGCAGTTCGTGGTGGTGCTCGACACCTCGGGTTCGATGGATTTGAACATCAAGTCAGTGAAATCCGACGAGGACTGGTTCTTCGGTCCTGACATCAACAAGCTCCTGGACCCGAACCGCACCATGCGGCTTACCGCCAAACCCAGCCGCATGGACGTCGCCAAGGACTCGCTGGCCGGCATGATCAACGGGCTGGACCCGAAGATCGACACACGCCTGATCACCTTCGCCGGCTGCGAAAGAACACCGGACCAGGGTTTGTTCAAGTTCGGCGACCGCCCGCGGCTGATCAACGGGATTCGAGGCCTGGTTCCCGACGACGGCACACCGCTGGCCGACAGCCTGGCCCACGCGGCGAGTACCGTCGACGGGCGCAATAACGATGCGGTGATCGTGATGTTCGTCGACGGTGAAGACGGTTGCGGGCAGGACGTTTGCGCGGTATCCCGTCGAATCGCCAGGGAACAACCGCGCCTGCGGGTCAACGTGGTGAAAATCGGTGCTGGCGGCCCGTCACGCTGTATCGCTGAAAACACCGGAGGTCGGGTTTACAACAGCACCAATGCGGCTGAGTTGAGTAACCTGTTGAAACAGGCGAGCAAGGAAGTATCCAGCAATGCCAAGTGCGATTAGCTTGGGGACTGTTCCGACTTGCCCGCGATGATTCATCTCAAGTGCTCGACCGCCGGTAACTCCATGGCCCGAACCTCACCCAAAAGAAAATCGCTGAGGCGGCGCAAACGCTCGCCTCCGGGGCGGGTTTTCGGCCAGACCAGGAAATAATTCTCACCGCTGGCGACGGCTGTCGGCCACGGCAAACTCAGACGTCCCTGCGCGACATCCTCCGCGACCATCAGCAAATCGCCCATGGACACGCCGTAGCCACGGGCGGCTGCAATCATGCCCAGTTCCAGCGTGTCGAACACCTGACCTCCCTTGAGCGAGACCTGATCGGTCAGGCCCATGCGCTCCAGCCAGTTGCGCCAGTCACGGCGGTCCGGTGTCGGGTGCAGCAGCTCGGTACTGGCCAGGCGCGCGACGTCCCATGGTTGATCCTTCAGAAGATTCGGCGCGCCCACCGGAATCAGCTCTTCGGGGAACAGGAGAGTCGCCTCCCAGTCCGGTGGAAAATGCCCATTGCTGAGGATGACGGCGCAGTCGAACGGTTCGTCATTGAAATCCACTGAATCGACGTCCATCCACGCACTGGTCAATTGCACTTCGTTGCCCGGCTGCAGATGACGGAAGCGGCTGAGGCGCGCCAGCAACCAACGCATGGTCAGGGTCGACGGGGCTTTCATGCGCAGGATGTCGTCTTCGGCGCGCAAGGTATTGCAGGCGCGTTCAAGCGCGGTGAAGCCTTCGCGAATGCCCGGCAACAGCAACCGGGCCGACTCGGTCAGTTGCAGGTTGCGGCCACTGCGATGAAACAAGCGGCAGGCAAAGTGCTCTTCGAGCGTACGAATATGCCGGCTGACCGCACTTTGGGTAATCGACAGCTCTTCGGCCGCGCGGGTAAACGAACTGTGCCGCGCCGCCGCTTCGAATGCGCGCAGGGCATACAAGGGAGGAAGACGACGGGACATTGGGAAAGCTCCTACTGCGGGGTTCGCCTACCCTAGCAGAAACTCTCCAGCATGAGTTTGAATCATGCCATCCATCCTTTTTATCCCTTTGTGAAAACCGTGCAGAGCGCCGAGAATCGGTGCTTTCCTGTTCCCTTTTGATAATCGAGCGTGATGACCATGCAGCATCCAGCACGTACTGAACTCTGGGCCATCCTGCGGCTGGCGGGGCCGTTGATTGCCTCGCAGTTGGCGCACATGCTGATGGTCCTCACCGACACTCTGATGATGGCGCGCCTGAGTCCCGAGGCCCTGGCCGGTGGCGGGCTCGGTGCGGCGACCTATTCGTTCGTGTCGATTTTCTGCATCGGCGTGATTGCGGCGGTCGGCACCCTGGTGGCGATCCGTCAGGGTGCCGGCGATATTGTCGGGGCCACTCGACTGACCCAGGCCGGGTTGTGGCTGGCGTGGCTGATGGCGCTGGTCGCCGGTTTGCTGTTGTGGAACCTCAAACCGGTGCTGCTGCTGTTCGGCCAGACTGAAAGCAACGTCAACGCAGCCGGGCAGTTTTTGATCTTCCTGCCGTTCGCCCTGCCCGGCTACCTGAGCTTCATGGCCCTGCGCGGGTTCACCAGCGCCATTGGCCGTGCAACGCCAGTGATGGTCATCAGTGTTGGCGGTACGGTCGCCAACTTCCTGCTCAACTATGCGCTGATTACCGGCATGTTCGGCCTGCCGAAACTGGGGCTGACGGGCATCGGGCTGGTCACGGCGATTGTCGCCAACCTGATGGCACTTGCGCTGGCGTGGCACATTCGTCGGCATCCGGCTTATGAGGCTTATCCGCTGCGCCAGGGCCTGTCGCGGCTGAACCGCCAGTACCTGAAGGAGCTGTGGCGTCTGGGGCTGCCGATTGGCGGTACCTACGCGGTGGAAGTCGGGCTGTTTGCCTTCGCCGCGCTGTGCATGGGCACCATGGGCAGCACACAGCTGGGGGCTCATCAGATTGCCCTGCAAATCGTTTCGGTGGCGTTCATGGTCCCGGCAGGGATTTCTTATGCAATCACCATGCGCATCGGCCAGCACTACGGCGCCGGGCAATTGCTGGATGCGCGGCTGGCCGGGAGGGTCGGTATTGCCTTCGGGGCGGTGGCGATGCTGTGTTTCGCCATGGTCTTCTGGCTATTGCCAAACCAGTTGGTCGGTTTGTTTCTCGACCACAACGACCCGGCGTTTCGCGATGTCATCAACCTTGCCGTGAGCCTGTTGGCGGTGGCGGCATGGTTCGAACTGTTCGACGGCACGCAAACCATTGCCATGGGCTGCATCCGCGGACTCAAGGATGCCAAGACCACTTTCCTGGTCGGCCTGGGTTGCTATTGGCTGATTGGCGCACCGGCGGCGTGGTGGATGGCGTTCCACCTGGACTGGGGGCCAACGGGCGTCTGGTGGGGCCTGGCGCTGGGGCTGGCGTGTGCGGCGGTGAGCCTGACGCTGGGATTTGAGTGGAAGATGAAGCGGATGATCAAGCGCGACACGACGTCAGTGCAGCGTTTCGAGATTGCTCAGCCTGACTGAGCCCCCTGTAGGAGCGAGCTCGCTCGCGATGGTCGTCAACGATAACGCTGGTTGGCAGGTGCCCCGCGGGGTTCTCAGGTTTATCGCGAGCAAGCTCGCTCCTACAGGGCTCTGTGGCAACCTCAGCCCACGATTTCCAGCATCGGCTGCTGATTGCTGCCAAACGTCAGATACTCCACCAGTTCGGCCAGCGGCAAAGGCCTGCTGATCAAATACCCCTGCACCTGATCGCATTCAAACCCACGCAGCAGATCCAGTTGCTCCGGCGTTTCCACGCCTTCTGCGACCACCTCGAGGTTGAGGTTGTGCGCCAGGTTGATCATCGCATGCACCAGTTTGCGGTTTTCCTCACGCTGCTCCATGCCGCCGACAAAGCTCTTGTCGATCTTCAGCAAGGTGATCGGCAGGCTGTTGAGGTGCACGAACGACGAGAACCCGGTGCCGAAGTCGTCGAGGGAGAAGCGCACACCGAGGCGCCCGAGGGCGTCCATGGTCTGCTTCACCAGATCGCTGCGACGCATCACGGCGGTTTCGGTCAGTTCGAACTCCAGCCACTGCGCCTCGACACCGCGCTCGGCAATCAGGCGACTGAGAGTCGAAAGCAACTGGCTGTCCTGGAATTGCCGGAATGACAGGTTGATCGCCATGTGCAACGGTGGCAATCCCAGCTCGAGCAGCGCCTGCATGTCGCGCAAGGCCCGGGAAATTACCCAGTACCCCAACGGCACGATCAGACCGCTCTGCTCAGCCAGTGGCACGAACTCGCTCGGAGGCAACAAACCGCGCTCGGCATGGCGCCAGCGCACCAGGGCTTCAAGGCCGACGATCTGCCCGTCTTCGAGGTTCAGCCGTGGCTGGTAATGCAGCTCCAGCTCATCGCGGCGCAGTGCCCGACGCAGCTCGGTTTCGAGGTCGGCGATGCTGCGGGCATTGCGATTGATGCGCTCGTTGAAAATGTGAAAGGTGCAGCCCTGGGTGCTTTTGGCCTGCTGCATGGCGATATGTGCATGCCACATCAGCGGATCCGCACCGGCCTGGGCCCGGGCGTAGGCAATGCCCAGGCTGGAACCGATCAACAGGCTTTCGCCATCGACCCAATAAGGCTCGGCCAGTATTTCGCTGATGCGCTCGGCCATCCACTCGGCACGCTGGGGAGCACGACGGGTGTCGATCAGCAGAGCGAATTCATCACTGCCCAGGCGCGCCAGTTGATCGCCGGCCTCAAGCTGACTCTTGAGCCGCGCCACCACTTGCAGGATCAGGCGATCACCGGCCTGATGGCCGAGGGCGTCGTTGGCATAACGAAAGTTGTCGAGGTCGAGATGACCGAGGGCCAGACCGCGACCGTCGTTTTCCGCCAGGCGCGCCGTCAGCAGAGTCTGGAAGCCCTGGCGGTTAGCGATGCCGGTCAGCGGATCTTGCTCGGCCAGACGTTGAAGGGTGTTTTCCAGAACGCCACGTTCGCGCACATGGCGTAGGCAACGGCGCAACATGCCGGGATCGAGATGATCGCGCACCAGCCAGTCACTCACGCCGTCGGGCGGGATCAGCGGCTCATGGTCGAGCAACAACACCGTCGGCAGGCTGCAACGACCCGGCGCCGGCTGAAGTTGCGGGATGGTCAATAACACCGCGCTGCGGTTGTCATCGAACAGGCTGCTGACCGACTCCCAACTCGGCGCGCTGATGAGCACGGCCGAGCTCCCCATAGGAGCCAGACACTCGCGCAACAACGCTGCCCACGCTGGCTCTTCGGCCAGTAGCAGCAAACGCAAGGGTTCGACAGGCGTAGACAAGCTAGCTCCCTAGACTCTGCAAAGATGTAGGCGACGGGCATTATGCCGTTCCGATGACCAATGACAATGACATCGGTGAGCAAAACGAGACCTTTGTATCCGGAAATACGAACATTAGCCGCAAATTCGTTGCGCATCCTGCGTGAAAGTAACAAAACCGGCAATTACAGATAGCGTGGTACGTCACAAGTCGGACAGAGCAGCACAATTCGCTGAGCCTGTTAAAATGCCGGCCCATTTCGTGACTGACTCCTGAATTTACCTATGTCCCGACTCAATCCCCGGCAGCAAGAAGCCGTGAGCTACGTCGGCGGCCCTCTTTTGGTGCTCGCCGGTGCTGGCTCCGGCAAGACCAGCGTGATCACGCGCAAAATCGCGCACCTGATCCAGAACTGCGGCATCCGCGCCCAGTACATCGTCGCCATGACCTTTACCAACAAGGCCGCCCGCGAGATGAAGGAACGGGTCGGCACCCTGCTGCGCGCCGGCGAAGGTCGTGGCCTGACGGTCTGCACCTTCCACAACCTGGGCCTGAACATCATCCGCAAGGAACACGTGCGGCTGGGCTACAAACCGGGCTTCTCGATCTTCGACGAGACCGACGTCAAGGCCCTGATGACCGACATCATGCAGAAGGAATACTCGGGCGACGACGGCGTCGACGAGATCAAGAACATGATCGGCGCCTGGAAAAACGACCTGATCCTGCCGGCCCAGGCCCTGGAAAACGCGCGCAACCCCAAGGAACAGACCGCTGCCATCGTCTACACCCACTACCAGCGCACGCTCAAGGCGTTCAACGCGGTGGATTTCGACGACCTGATCCTGCTGCCGGTGAAGCTGTTCGAAGAACACGCCGACATCCTGGAAAAGTGGCAGAACAAGGTGCGCTACCTGCTGGTGGACGAATACCAGGACACCAACGCCAGCCAATATTTGCTGGTGAAAATGCTCATCGGCAAACGCAACCAGTTCACCGTGGTGGGCGACGACGACCAGTCGATCTACGCCTGGCGCGGCGCGCGCCCGGAAAACCTGATGCTGCTCAAGGACGACTACCCGTCCTTGAAAGTGGTGATGCTGGAGCAGAACTATCGCTCCACCAGCCGCATCCTGCGCTGCGCCAACGTGCTGATCTCGAACAACCCCCACGAATTCGAAAAGCAGTTGTGGAGTGAAATGGGCCACGGCGACGAGATCCGCGTGATCCGGTGCCGCAACGAGGACGCCGAAGCCGAGCGCGTGGCCATGGAAATCCTCAGCCTGCACTTGCGCACCGACCGCCCGTACAGCGATTTCGCGATCCTGTATCGCGGCAACTACCAGGCCAAGCTGATCGAGCTGAAATTGCAGCACCACCAGGTGCCGTATCGCCTGTCCGGCGGCAACAGCTTTTTCGGTCGCCAGGAAGTAAAGGACCTGATGGCCTACTTCCGCCTGATCGTGAACCCGGACGACGACAACGCGTTCCTGCGGGTGATCAACGTGCCGCGCCGCGAGATCGGCTCGACCACGCTGGAGAAGCTGGGCAACTACGCCACCGAGCGCAAGATCTCGATGTACGCCGCCACCGACGAAATCGGCCTGGGCGAGCATCTCGACAGCCGCTTCACCGATCGCCTGTCGCGCTTCAAGCGCTTCATGGACAGGGTGCGCGAGCAGTGTGCCGGCGAAGACCCGATCTCGGCCCTGCGCAGCATGGTCATGGACATCGACTACGAGAACTGGCTGCGCACCAACAGCTCCAGCGACAAGGCCGCCGATTACCGCATGGGTAACGTCTGGTTCCTGATCGAGGCGCTGAAGAACACCCTGGAAAAAGACGAAGAAGGCGAGATGACCGTCGAGGACGCCATCGGCAAACTCGTCCTGCGCGACATGCTCGAGCGCCAGCAGGAAGAGGAAGACGGCGCCGAAGGCGTGCAGATGATGACCTTGCATGCGTCCAAGGGCCTGGAATTCCCCTACGTGTTCATCATGGGCATGGAGGAGGAAATCCTCCCGCACCGCTCCAGCATCGAAGCCGACACCATCGAAGAAGAGCGTCGCCTGGCCTACGTGGGCATTACCCGTGCGCGCCAGACCCTGGCCTTCACCTTCGCCGCCAAGCGCAAGCAGTACGGCGAGATCATCGATTGCGCGCCGAGCCGCTTCCTCGATGAGTTGCCGCCGGACGACCTGGCCTGGGAAGGCAACGACGACACACCGACCGAAGTCAAAGCCGTGCGAGGCAACAACGCATTGGCGGATATACGCGCGATGTTAAAGCGCTAGAATTGACCACTTTTTTAAAACCTTAGGGCGCACAAGGCGCCAACAGAGGACAGCTTCATGGAAGCCCTGCACAAGAAAATTCGCGAAGAAGGCATCGTGCTTTCCGACCAGGTCCTGAAAGTCGACGCCTTTCTGAACCACCAGATCGACCCGGCCCTGATGAAGCTGATCGGCGACGAATTCGCCACGCTGTTCAAGGATTCGGGCATCACCAAGATCGTCACCATCGAAGCCTCGGGCATCGCCCCGGCGATCATGACCGGTCTGAACCTGGGCGTGCCGGTGATCTTCGCCCGCAAGCACCAGTCCCTGACCCTGACCGAAAACCTGCTGTCGGCGACCGTGTACTCGTTCACCAAGCAGACCGAAAGCACCGTGGCCATCTCTCCGCGCCACCTGACCAGCAGCGACCGCGTGCTGATCATCGATGACTTCCTGGCCAACGGTAAGGCGTCCCAGGCACTGATTTCGATCATCAAACAGGCCGGCGCCACCGTGGCGGGCCTGGGTATCGTTATCGAGAAGTCGTTCCAGGGTGGTCGTGCAGAGCTGGACTCGCAGGGTTATCGCGTAGAGTCCCTGGCCCGTGTGAAGTCGCTGGCCGGTGGTGTCGTGACGTTCATCGACTGATCCGCCACACCGCAAAACCAGTGTGGGAGCGGGCTTGCTCGCGAAAGCGATGTGTCAGTCAAAGTTGATGTCGACTGACACATCGCTTTCGCGAGCAAGCCCGCTCCCACATTTGTTTTGTGTTGGCTGTTATTGCGCAGTGGCTTTCAGGCCCGTGAGCAACAGCCGCTGAAACAAATCTTCCTTGAGGCCTTCCGGATCGGTCAATTGCATCCGCTCCAGATGCTCTGGAAACAACGCAGGCTCCGGCGCATCCAGCGCTGCCTTGCCCAACTCCAGCACCTCGCTCAGCTTGAACTTGCTCTTGAGCCAGTTCAGCGCCCGCAACACATCCCGCTCGACCTCGGTGAAATCACAACCCAGTGGGTACTCTGGAAATAGCTGCGGATGCCGCGCCTGAATCTCCTGCAAACGCTGCGGGCTGTTATCGGTAAAGCGCGGATCGAGACGGAAGTCCTTGGGCAGTTTGCCGACTTTCTGTGCCTGCGCGATCAGCCCCGACTGGAAACGTGAGTCGCTGATATTCAACAGTGCTTCAATCACCGCCGCATCGGTCTTGCCCCGCAGGTCGGCGATGCCGTACTCGGTGACCACGATGTCCCGCAGATGCCGCGGAATCGTGCAGTGACCATACTCCCAGACGATGTTCGAGTTGACGTCGCCTCCAGACTCACGCCAGCTGCGCAGCAGCAACACCGAACGCGCGCCTTGCAACGCATGCCCCTGCACCACGAAGTTGTATTGCCCGCCTACGCCGCTGAGCACACGTCCGTCTTCGAGCTGATCCGCCACCGCGGAACCGAGCAGGGTCACGGTGAACGCGGTGTTGATGAACCTCGCATCGAGACGTTGCAAGCGCTTGAGTTCTTCCTGGCCGTAGAGCTCGTTGATGTAGCTGATGCGGGTCATGTTGAATTCAAGCCGCTTGCTCTGCGGCAACTCACGCAAGCGTTCATAGTAGCTGCGCGGCCCAAGGAAGAATCCGCCGTGCACCGAGATGCCATCGGTTTGCGCAGCCTCGTCGAGGGTGCCGGCATTCGCCTGCTGTTGGGTCGCCGCGTCCGGATAAACCTTGCGCCGCACGATCCCGGCATCGGCCAGCACCAACAAGCCGTTGACGAACATTTCGCTGCAGCCATACAGGCCTTTGGCGAAGGGCTCGATGCCGCCTTCGCGCTCGATCAGTTGCGCCCAGTGGCTGAGGTTTACGTCTGCCAGCAAAGCCCTGTATCCGTCGTTGTCGGCTTGCCGCGCCAGCAGCGCCGCCGTCAGCGCATCACCCATGGAACCGATGCCGATCTGCAAGGTGCCGCCGTCACGCACCAGAGTGCTGGCGTGCAGGCCGATGAAATGGTCCTGAAAGCCCACCGGCATGTTTGGCGTGGAAAACAGCGTGGTGTTGTCCTTCTCATCGATCAGCAGGTCAAAGGTGTCGATGTCCAGTTCCGCATCGCCGGGCATGTAAGGCAGATCGTTGTGTACTTGGCCGACCATCAGGATGGTTTCTCCGGCGGCGCGGCGCTTGGCGATCATCGGCAATAGGTCGAGGGTGATGTCCGGGTTGCAACTGAGGCTCAAGCGGTCGGGATGCTCGGCATGGCTGGCCACCAGTTGCGCCACCAGATTCAACCCGGCGGCGTTGATGTCCCGGGCCGCATGGCTGTAGTTGCTGCTGACGTAATCCTGTTGCGCCGTAGCACTGTTGAGCAGGCTGCCAGGCTGCATGAAGAACTGCTGGATGTGGATGTTGCCCGGTAAACCCTCGCGACGCAGGTCGGCGAGAAACTCCAGCTCCGGATAATCGCCGAACACACGTTCGACAAAGGGTTCTAGAAATCGCTTTTGCAAACCATCGCCCAAGGGTGGACGCCCCAGACACAACGCGGTGTAGATCGTCAGTCGTCGCTCGGGCAACTGTGCGATTCGTTGATACAGCGCGTTGACGAAGTGATTGGGTTTACCCAACCCCAGAGGCAAGCCCATGTGAATATGCGTCGGCAATCTCGCCAACACGTCATCGACCGCTTGCTCGATTGAACACAGCTGCACCATCAGGTCCTCCCTTACATTCCATGACGTGGGGTTGGACCGAGCTTGCCGGGGATTCGCTGTGATGAACAGCCCGTTAATGCCAATCGGCTGCCACAAAGACCTTGTAGGAGCGAGCTCGCTCGCGAAGAACCTGAGAGCACCGCGGGGTGCCAGGTTTCCAGCGTTATCGTTGACGACCATCGCGAGCGAGCTCGCGCCTACAAGGGTCAGCGCGGAATTGCAGGCACAAAAAAACCGTCCTGGGACGGTTTTTTGCGAACGATGCGGCGCCTTATTTCAGGCCGGACATCTTCTGGATGGCGCCTTTGAGCTCGGCGTCTGCACAATCGGCGCAGGTGCCTTTTGGCGGCATCGCGTTGATGCCGGAGATCGCCTTGGCGAGCAAGCCGTCAACACCACCTTCTTTCTTGGCACGCTCGCCCCAAGCGGCGGCATCACCGATTTTCGGCGCGCCCAACAGGCCTGAACCGTGGCAAGCGTTGCAATGTTTTGCAATCACTTCATCCGGGGTTTTCGCTCCACCACCGCCGCCAGCGGAAGCGGCCACTTCCATGCCCTTGCACTCTTTACCCTGAACACAAACCTGGCCGACTGGCTCAAGGCGTTTGGCAATATCGTCGTTGGTCGCAGCCTGAGCGCTGACACTGACAGCCCATAGGGCCAATACGGTTGCTGGTGCAGCCAGCATTTTCATAATTAGGTTCACGCGTTCACCCTCAATGGTGGCTAGTCACGCCTACGGCCACGGTTCGCAGGCGGGCGCAAGTATAGCGGTAAGCCCGCCGCACTGAAACAACCCCAAAGTCGGAGGGGTCTTAGGCCGCGACGGAAAAACAGCCCGGGCGCCTCTGCGATGCTGGCAGGACGCCTCTTTTCTTAGAAATTCGCTGGTGTGGCTGCGCTGATTAGTCGCGCTGGCACATCGAACGGATTACGGAAACGGTGTGGCTTGGTACTTTCAAAGTAGTAGCTATCGCCGGCTTCGAGGACAAAAGTTTCGAGACCGACCACCAGTTCCAGTTTTCCTTCGACCAGGATGCCGGTTTCCTCGCCCTCATGGGTGAGCATCTCGTCACCGGTGTCGGCGCCTGGCGGATAGATTTCATTGAGGAATGCGATGGCCCGGCTCGGGTGCGCCCGGCCGACCAGTTTCATGGTCACTGCGCCATCGGAAATGTCGATCAGCTCATTGGCCTTGTAGACGATCTGAGTCGGTTTTTCCTGCAGGATTTCTTCGGAAAAGAACTCGACCATGGACATGGGAATCCCGCCCAGCACTTTACGCAGCGAACTGATCGAAGGGCTCACGCTGTTCTTTTCGATCATCGAAATCGTGCTGTTGGTGACCCCCGCCCGTTTGGCGAGTTCACGCTGGGAAAGGCCTTTGAGCCTACGGATGGATTGCAGTCGTTCACCGACGTCCAAAGCTAGCGCCTCCAGGATTCAGAAATGTTGGAATAGTGAGCGTTATCATGGCGACAGCGTTCAGTATTTACAACACCTTGACCTGAATCCTGCTCAGCGAGGCGACTTCCGGTCTGGAGCCCTGCTCACTAAGCCCCGGAATAGAGCAGTGGCACTCGGCGCAGGTTGCAGAAGATCTGGTAAGGAATCGTGCCGGCAGCCATGGCCACATCACTGGCGAGAATGTTCTTGCCCCACAACTCGACGGTCGAACCGAGACCGGCCTGCGGTACATCGGTCAGGTCGATGCAGAGCATGTCCATCGATACCCGGCCGATCAACTGGCTGCGCTGCCCGGCAACCAGCACGGGGGTGCCGGTTGGTGCCAGACGTGGGTAGCCGTCGGCGTAACCCATGGCCACCACGCCAATACGCATCGGTTTGGGGGTGATGAATTTGGCGCCGTAACCGACGGGCTCGCCAGCCGGCAACTCGCGCACACTGATCACCTTCGATTCCAGGGTCATGACCGGTTGCAGCCGCGATGCTACTTCGTTGGCTTCTTCGAAGGGCGTGGCGCCATACAGCATGATGCCTGGGCGCACCCAGTCACTCGGTATCTGCGGCCAACCGAGCACCGCCGGCGAGTTGCGCAGGCTGACCTCGGCGGACAAGCCCTTGCGCGCCGCTTCAAATACCGCCACCTGCTCCGCGCTGGCCTGTTCGTGCAGTTCGTCGGCACGCGCAAAGTGGCTCATCAGTACCACTTTTGCGACCTTGCCGCTGGCCAGCAGCCGTTGATAGGCCGCTTGATAATCCGCCGGGTGCAGCCCCACGCGATGCATACCCGAATCGAGCTTCAGCCACACGGTGATCGGCTTGCTCAACGCTGCTTTCTCGATGGCTTCGAGCTGCCACAGCGAATGCACCACGCACCAGAAATCATGCTCGACGATCAGCGCCAGCTCATCGGCTTCGAAAAAGCCTTCCAACAGCAGGATCGGCGCGCGAATTCCCGCCGCCCGCAACTCCAACGCCTCTTCGATGCAGGCCACGGCAAACCCGTCCGCCTCGGCTTCCAGCGCCTGGGCGCAACGCACCGCGCCATGGCCATAGGCATCGGCCTTGATCACCGCGAGGGCACGAGCCCCCGTGAGTTCACGGGCGATCCGGTAGTTGTGACGCAGGGCTTGAAGGTCGATCAGGGCACGGGCAGGACGCATGGCGGCAGACTTCTGGTCGGGTTATCGGGAAGAAAAACCGGTGCTGGCTGACAGCGTTAACCACCAACAGCACCGGGAGAGGGATCTTTTCTGACAGGCTTATGGCAGAGCGGCGACAACCGACAACTCGACCAGGATTTCCGGTTCGCACAATTTCGATTCAACGGTGGCTCGGGCGGGAGCGACGCCTTTTGGCAACCACTTGTCCCACACCGCGTTCATGCCTTCGAAATGCGCGTCGATGTCCTTCAGGTAAATCGTCACCGACAGCAGATTGTGCTTGTCGGTGCCGGCCAGATCGAGCAACCGCTCGATGTTGGCCAGTGTTTCGCGGGTCTGCTGTTCAATCCCGGCGTTCATGTCGTCGCCCACCTGTCCGGCCAGGTAAACCGTGCCGTTATGGGTGACGATCTGACTCATGCGCTCATTGGTGAGCTGGCGCTGGACTGACATGCTTAGCAGACTCCTGGGTTTTGTTGCCATAACGGGAAATATCGAGGCCTTCGGCGCTGATCTGCGGCTTTCTCTTGGCCATCAGGTCCGCCAGCAAGCGACCGGAGCCACAGGCCATGGTCCAGCCCAGCGTGCCGTGACCGGTGTTCAGGAACAGGTTCTTGAACGGTGTGGCGCCTACGATTGGCGTGCCATCTGGAGTGGTCGGACGCAGGCCGGTCCAGAAGCTCGCTTCGGCCAGATTGCCGCCCTGAGGATAAAGGTCGTTGACGATCATCTCCAGGGTTTCGCGCCGGCGCGGATTCAGCGACAGGTCAAAACCGGCGATCTCCGCCATGCCGCCAACGCGGATGCGGTTGTCGAAACGGGTGATCGCGACCTTGTAGGTCTCGTCGAGAATGGTCGAAGTCGGGGCCATTGCCGGGTTGGTGATCGGCACGGTCAGGGAGTAGCCCTTGAGCGGGTACACCGGCGCCTTGATCCCCAGTGGTTTGAGCAGTTGCGGCGAGTAGCTGCCGAGGGCCAGCACGTAGCGGTCGGCGGTTTCCAGCTTGCCGTCGATCCATACGCCGTTGATGCGGTCACCGGCGAAGTCGAGGCGCTGAATGTCCTGGCCGAAACGGAATTGCACACCGAGGTTCGCGGCCATCTCGGCGAGCTTGGTGGTGAACATCTGGCAGTCGCCGGTTTGGTCGTTCGGCAGGCGCAGGGCACCGGCGAGGATATCGGTGACGCTGGCCAAGGCCGGCTCAACGCGGGCAATGCCTTCGCGGTCGAGCAATTCGAACGGCACGCCGGACTCTTTCAGCACGGCGATATCTTTCGCGGCGCCGTCCAGTTGAGCCTGGGTGCGGAACAGTTGGGTCGTACCAAGGCTACGGCCTTCGTAGGCAATGCCGGTTTCGGCACGCAGTTCATCGAGGCAGTCACGGCTGTACTCGGACAGACGGACCATGCGCTCCTTGTTCACCGCGTAACGGCTGGCAGTGCAATTGCGCAGCATCTGTGCCATCCACAGGTACTGGTCGATGTCGGCCGTGGCCTTGATCGCCAGCGGCGCGTGGCGCTGCAACAGCCACTTGATGGCCTTGAGAGGCACGCCCGGCGCGGCCCACGGCGAGGCATAACCCGGCGAGACCTGCCCGGCATTGGCGAAACTGGTCTCCATGGCAGCGGCCGGCTGCCGGTCCACAACCACCACTTCAAACCCGGCACGGGCCAGATAATAAGCACTGGTGGTACCGATGACGCCGCTACCCAAGACCATGACGCGCATTTTCATATCCCTCATCGCGGCTAACCGCTGACGTTTGTTATTCAGAGCTTCAGATGTGCGCAGTGTAAAAAAGATTTGCCAGTGCATTTCACTATATAAGCGCCTATATTTGGCGACAATTCTCGGCAAAAACCCTTTTCACGGAGGCGCATCCCCTATGCGTACCAACACTCAGACCAAACGTGAGCTGGACAAGATCGACCGCAACATCCTGCGGATCCTGCAAGCGGACGGGCGGATTTCCTTTACCGAGCTTGGGGAAAAGGTCGGGCTCTCGACCACGCCCTGTACCGAGCGGGTCCGGCGTCTGGAGCGCGAAGGGATCATCATGGGCTACAACGCCAGGCTCAATCCGCAGCATCTGAAGGGTAGTCTGCTGGTGTTCGTCGAGATCAGCCTGGACTACAAATCCGGCGATACTTTCGAAGAGTTCCGGCGTGCGGTGCTGAAATTGCCCCATGTGCTGGAGTGTCACCTGGTGTCAGGGGATTTCGACTACCTGGTGAAGGCGCGGATTTCCGAGATGGCCTCGTACCGCAAATTGCTGGGCGACATCCTGCTCAAGCTGCCCCACGTGCGCGAGTCCAAGAGTTACATCGTGATGGAAGAGGTGAAAGAGAGCCTGACTCTGCCGATTCCGGATTGAGTATTGCGGTGTCTATTCGGCCGCTTTCGCGAGCAAGCCCGCTCCCACAGTGGATCAGTGTCAAACACAAACTCTGTGTTCACTGAAGATCGAATGTGGGAGCGGGCTTGCTCGCGAATGCAGGCGACTCGGTCTCTCTTAAACCAACACCTGCCGGTTCGAGGCCATGTACTCGAACACCTGCTTCTCCACCCGCGGATGAATCAACTCCACTGGCCCCCGCCCATTGGGGCACGGCAGGGTCTTGGTGGTGCCGAACAACCGGCAGATCAGCGGCCGCTCGTCATACACCGTGCAACCATTGGGCCCCAGATGCACACAGTTGAGTTCTTCCATGGCGGCATCCTGCTCGGCGCGGGTCTTGCGCGGCAGGCGTGACATTTCTTCCGGCGAGGTGGTCACCGGGCCGCAGCAGTCATGGCAGCCGGGAACGCACTCGAACGAGGGAATCTGCTGTCGCAATGTGCGGATTGTCTGGCTGTTGCAGCTCATTGAAGCGGTGACCAATAGCGGAATAGAGCGCGATTCTGACGCAAAAGCCCCGATCCAGACAGCAGCAGCCGACCAATGTTGCCCGTCCGGGAAGGTCCGGCTTATGCTCCGTCAAGTTTTCTAAACATCAACACCAGGATCACGCACATGAACCCTCGTGCTCAGCAGCCTGCTCCGGACCACATCGCCTCCTACTACGCCGCCAGCAGCCTGCCGCAGCCCGAACTTCCGGCGCTCAAAGGCGAAGTGCTGGCCGATGTCTGTGTAGTGGGCGGTGGGTTTTCGGGGTTGAACACGGCGCTTGAGCTGGCCGAACGCGGCCTCAGTGTAGTGTTGCTTGAAGCCCATAGAATCGGCTGGGGCGCCAGCGGTCGAAATGGCGGGCAACTGATTCGCGGCGTCGGCCACGGCCTCGATCAGTTCACCAACATCATCGGCGTCGAAGGCGTGCGACAAATGAAACTCATGGGCCTGGAAGCCGTGGAAATCGTCCGGCAACGGGTCGAGCACTTCCAGATCCCCTGTGACCTGACCTGGGGTTACTGCGACCTCGCCAACAAGCCCCGTGACCTTGAAGGTTTCGCCGAGGATGCCGAAGAGCTGCGCAGCCTCGGTTATCGCTACGAGACCCGCTTGCTGCAAGCCAACGAGATGCACACCGTGGTCGGCTCTACGCGTTACGTCGGCGGCCTGATCGACATGGGCTCGGGGCACCTGCATCCACTGAACCTGGCCTTGGGCGAAGCATCCGCGGCACAACGACTGGGGGTCCAGTTGTTCGAGCACTCGGCCGTGACCCGCATCGACTATGGCCCAGAGGTCAAGGTCCATGCCGCCGAGGGCTCGGTGCGCGCCAAGACCCTGGTACTGGGTTGCAATGCCTACCTCAATGACCTCAACCCGGAACTCAGCGGCAAAGTCCTGCCCGCCGGTAGCTACATCATCGCCACCGAACCACTGAGCGAAGAACAGGCCCACGCCCTGTTGCCGCAGAACATGGCGGTCTGTGACCAGCGAGTGGCGCTGGACTACTACCGGCTCTCGGCGGACCGGCGCCTGCTGTTTGGCGGCGCCTGCCATTACTCCGGCCGCGACCCGAAAGACATCGCTGCGTACATGCGTCCGAAAATGCTGGAGGTCTTCCCGCAACT
The DNA here is from genome assembly GCF_019956305.1 of Pseudomonas sp. BF-B-30. Classification (NCBI taxonomy): domain Bacteria; kingdom Pseudomonadati; phylum Pseudomonadota; class Gammaproteobacteria; order Pseudomonadales; family Pseudomonadaceae; genus Pseudomonas; species Pseudomonas sp. BF-B-30. The sequence continues at coordinate 180,012 of NZ_JAHBDG010000044.1, forward strand.
GAGTGCAGTGAAGATCGATTACCAATGGGGCGGCATGATCGGTATCGGCGCCAACCGCCTGCCGCAGATCGGGCGACTCAAGGACCAGCCGAATGTGTATTACGCCCAGGCCTATTCCGGTCATGGCGTGAACGCCACACACCTGGCCGGCAAGCTGCTGGCCGAAGCCATCAGCGGCCAGCACAGCGGCGGCTTCGATCTGTTTGCCAAGGTGCCGCACATCACATTCCCGGGTGGCAAGCATTTGCGTTCACCGTTGCTGGCATTGGGGATGTTGTGGCATCGGTTTAAAGAGTTGGTCTGAAGGTTTAGCTGGGCCTGTACCGACGCCATCGCGAGCAAGCTCGCTCCCACAGTGTTTGGCAGTGTTCACAAAATTTGTGTTCACCACCGTTCCTTGTGGGAGCGAGCTTGCTCGCGATGAGGCCCTGAAGAACACCGCAAAACTCAGATCCGCCAGAAAGGCTTCAGCCCCTCCTCTCGCGCCTGCTCCCGTGTCAGCCCGACGTCCTTGAGCTGGTCAACCGTCAGGGCCAGCAACGCCTTGCGCGTGTGCAGGCGACGCCAGAACCGATCCCAGCGACTAAGGTCGGACGACGCATTGCCCATGCCCCCCTCCCGCGTGCCGTTGTTCTGCCCGGTCGCCAGCTCCTGACTGTGTAACGTCAGCCGCACATCGCTCAAACCGTTCATCTTGGATGCTCCTGTTTACTTGGGTAGCCAGAGGTTCCATGATGCGTGGGCGCGCAAAAGCATTACAGATTCAAAACAGCTGTATTAACTCCATACAGTTTTGCCGATTCCGCCACTGAATCCCGATTTTTTGCCCGATCTGTACTGGTTAACCAAATCACCCTTATCGAGGCTGCACCATGACCCTTTACGTCAACCTCGCCGAATTGCTCGGCACACGTATCGAGCAGGGCTTCTATCGCCCCGGTGACCGGCTGCCTTCGGTTCGGGCGCTGAGCGTCGAGCACGGCGTCAGCCTGAGCACAGTGCAGCAGGCCTATCGGGTGCTGGAGGACAGCGGGCTGGCCATGCCTCGGCCCAAGTCCGGGTACTTCGTCCCGGCCAGCCGCGAACTGCCGGATTTGCCGGCAGTCGGCCGCCCGGCCCAACGGCCGGTGGACATTTCCCAATGGGATCAAGTGCTGGAGTTGATTCGCGCCGTTCCGCGCAAAGACGTGGTGCAACTGGGTCGCGGCATGCCGGACATCACCAGTGCGACCATGAAACCGCTGCTGCGTGACCTGGCGCGAATCAGCCGGCGGCAGGACATGCCCGGCCTGTATTACGACAATATCCATGGCAACCTCGAACTGCGCGAACAGATCGCTCGCCTGATGCTCGACTCCGGCTGCCAGTTGAGCGCCAGCGAGCTGGTGGTCACCACTGGATGCCATGAAGCGCTGTCCACCAGCGTTCGCGCGATCTGCGAGCCCGGCGACATTGTCGCGGTGGACTCGCCGAGCTTTCACGGCGCGATGCAGACCCTCAAGGGCCTGGGCATGAAGGCCCTGGAAATCCCCACCGATCCACTGACCGGCATCAGCCTCGAAGCGCTGGAACTGGCCCTGGAACAGTGGCCGATCAAGGTCATACAGTTGACCCCCAACTGCAACAACCCGTTGGGCTACATCATGCCGGAGTCGCGCAAACGCGCGTTGTTGACGCTTGCACAGCGCTATGACGTGGCGATCATCGAGGACGATGTGTATGGCGAGCTCGCCTACACCTACCCGCGTCCGCGCACGATCAAGTCCTTCGACGAGGACGGTCGCGTCCTGTTGTGCAGTTCGTTTTCCAAGACCCTGGCACCCGGCCTGCGCATCGGCTGGGTCGCGCCCGGTCGCTATCTGGAACGGGTACTGCACATGAAATACATCAGCACCGGATCCACCGCGCCACAACCACAGATCGCCATCGCCGAATTTCTGAAAGGTGGCCACTTTGAACCGCATTTGCGGCGGATGCGTACGCAATACCAGCGCAATCGCGACATGATGATTGATTGGGTGACCCGCTACTTCCCGGCCGGCACCCGCGCCAGTCGCCCACAGGGCAGCTTCATGCTGTGGGTCGAACTACCGGAAGGTTTCGACACCCTGAAACTGAATCGTGCATTGCACGACCAGGGCGTACAGATTGCCGTGGGCAGTATTTTTTCCGCCTCGGGCAAGTACCGCAATTGCCTGCGCATGAACTACGCTGCCAAGCCAACACCGCAGATCGAAGACGCAGTACGCAAGGTCGGTACGACAGCGATCAGACTGCTGGCGGAAAACGATCAGCTCAGCGACTGAGCTTTCTTCGGGAATCAGCGTACATATGCCTATCTGCGCCGCCAAACGGAGTTGGTGGCGGCGCTTCAATGCCTGGCTGAGCAATTCGGTTGGCTGGGGACGATGTTGTAAGACTCGACCGCCACAGTCCTGCGATGCTAATCAGGCTGGCTGAGCGGCGCCAAACGCCCCTTGCCGCGACACCACAATCAGCACGCCCAAGGCCCCCACTGCCATCAGCAACGGCAACGCATGGCCGTTGATCCACTGGCTGCCGGCACCCGCCAGCAGCGGCCCGACCAGACAACCAATCCCCCACAGCTGTGCAATATGCGCGTTGGCCCGCACCAGTGCATCGTCGCGATAACGCTCGCCGATCAGGATCAGTGACAAGGTGAACAAGCCACCGGCACTGGCGCCAAACAAGACCCACAGCGGCCAGATAAGCAGCGTGTCGATCAGCATCGGAATCGCCAGGCTCGACACCAGCAAGACGACTGCGCAGCCGGTGAACAACGCCCGTCGCGACAAACGATCGGCCAACGCACCAATCGGCAATTGCAGCACCGCATCGCCGACGACCACCGTACTGACCATCGCCAGAGCAATCTCCGTGGTGAAGCCCTGGCGCAGGCAGTAAACCGGCAACAGCGTCAAAATCATCGCCTCGAACGCGGCGAACAGCGACACCGCCCAGGCAATCGCCGGCAGGCCACGACAAAACTCAAGCAAATCACGCAGGGTCACGCTGCTGGCTTCACTGCTCGGCGCGCCACTGCGGCCCAGCAACAGGAACGGAGCCCCCATCAGCAAGCCGACGCCCACCCAAAAGCCATAGTCATGCTCGGTACCGAGGAAGCCCAACAACACCGGCCCCGCCAGCTGACTCAATGCGTAGCTGCTGCCATACAGCGCCACCAGCCGCCCGCGCCATTGCTCGACCACCAGTTGGTTGATCCAGCTTTCACCGATGATGAATACAAGGGTCAGGATCACCCCGATCATCAGCCGCAGCACCAACCAGATCGGATAGCTCGGCAACAGCGCCAGCAAACCGATCGAAACCGCCCCGGCCCACAGGCACAGGCGCATCAGATTGGCCGTGCCGAATCGCGCCGCCAGATGGCTGGAGATTTTCGCCCCCAGCAGGACGCCGATGGCTGGCATCGCGGCCATCACGCCAATGGCAAACGAGCCGTAGCCCCAGCTTTCCAGGCGAAACGACACCAGCGGCATGCTGACACCCAGGGCCAGGCCGACACTCAGGACAGATGCCAAAACGGCGAAATAAGTCGCCCAACGCATGTTCCACGCTCCTGTGGATATTTTTATGTACAACACAAAACATTGTGGGAGCGAGCTTGCTTGCGATGACGGAGCAACATTCAACATTGAAGTCGACTGTTACACCGCTATCGCGAGCAAGCTCGCTCCCACAAGGGATCTGTGTCGTTCGGGAGGCCTGCTCTACAACAGACCTCCCTTAACGGCTTACAACTTGATCCAGGTCGCCTTCAGCTCGGTGTATTTGTCGAACGCGTGCAGGGACTTGTCGCGGCCGTTGCCGGATTGCTTGAAGCCACCGAACGGAGCGGTCATGTCGCCGCCATCGTACTGGTTGACCCACACGCTACCGGCACGCAGTGCGCGGGCGGTGAGGTGGGCCTTGGAAATGTCGGCCGTCCAGACCGCAGCGGCCAGGCCGTACGGTGTGTCGTTGGCAATCGCGATGGCTTCTTCGGCGCTGTCGAATGCGATGACCGACAGTACCGGCCCGAAGATTTCTTCCTGGGCGATTTTCATCGCGTTGCTTACGCCATCGAAAATCGTCGGCTCAACGTAAGTGCCGCCAGTTTCCTGGAGCGTACGCTTGCCACCGGCCACCAGCTTGGCGCCGTCGGCATGACCGGACTCGATGTAAGACAGTACGGTATTCATCTGTTGGGTATCGACCAGCGCGCCAACATTGGTCGCCGGATCCAGCGGATTGCCCGGCTTCCAGGCCTTCAGCGCCTCGATCACCAGCGGCAGGAATTTATCCTTGATCGAACGCTCCACCAGCAGGCGCGAACCGGCGGTGCAGACTTCGCCCTGGTTGAAGGCGATGGCACCAGCAGCGGCTTCGGCAGCATCCTGCAGATTCGGCGCATCGGCGAACACGATATTCGGGCTCTTGCCGCCGGCTTCGAGCCAGACTCGCTTCATGTTCGACTCGCCGGAGTAGATCAGCAATTGCTTGGCGATTTTGGTCGAGCCGGTGAATACCAGGGTGTCGACGTCGTTGTGCAGGGCCAAGGCCTTGCCGACGGTGTGACCGTAACCCGGCAGCACGTTCAGCACGCCTTTCGGGATGCCGGCTTCGACAGCCAGTTCAGCGATGCGGATGGCGGTCAGCGGGGATTTTTCGGACGGCTTGAGGATCACCGAGTTACCGGTGGACAGCGCAGGACCGAGTTTCCAGCACGCCATCATCAGCGGGAAGTTCCACGGCACGATGGCGCCCACCACACCCACCGGCTCACGGGTCACAAGGCCCAACTGATCGTGCGGAGTGGCTGCCACTTCGTCGTAGATCTTGTCGATGGCTTCGCCGCTCCAGCTCAAGGCTTGCGCCGCGCCGGGAACGTCGATGTACAGGGAATCGCTGATCGGCTTGCCCATGTCCAGGGTTTCAAGCAGGGCCAGCTCTTCGGCGTGCTGTTTGAGCAGGCCGGCAAAACGGATCATGGTGGACTTGCGTTTGGTCGGCGCCAGACGCGACCAGACACCGGAATTGAACGTGGCGCGAGCGTTTTCCACGGCGCGCTGGGCATCGGCGGCGTCACAACTGGCAATCTTGCCGAGCAGACGGCCATCGACCGGGCTGACGCACTCGAATGTCTCGCCGGAAACGGCGTCGGTGTATTCGCCATTGATATAGGCGCGGCCTTCGATTTTCAGGTCGCGGGCACGTTGTTCCCAGTCGGCACGGGTCAGGGTGGTCATGCGAGTGTCCTCCTCTTATTGATACGACACCCGCGTTCTTCGCGGGCGCTGTCAGGAATTCTGCCCGGCCAGCCTGCTTGTCGGCCCAAGGCAACCACCACCCTAAACCAGCGGCAGGTGAAGTTTCAATATATTTGACATAACGCCGGCAAACGGCCTTGCGATGTTCATTTTAATAAACATAGACTTTGGCAACACCAACGCAATGACGGGGGAATACAACAATGAGCATCCAGAATATCGTCGACTTCAGCCAGGCCACCACCGCCGCCGAACGCTATCGCCCGGATCCGACCAAAGTACTGAAGGGTGATCCTGAGCAAGTGGTGTACAACCACTACAACAGCCCTTGCGGCCAATTGAACGCCGGCGTGTGGGAAGGGGCTGTCGGCCAGTGGACGGTAAACTTCACCGAGCACGAATACTGCGAAATCGTGCAGGGGGTTTCCGTGATACGTGACCTCGACGGCAACGCCAAGACGCTGCGTGTGGGTGATCGCTTCGTGATCCCGGCAGGCTTTCGCGGCACCTGGGAAGTGCTGGAGCCATGCCGCAAGATCTATGTGGCGTTTGAACAGAAGGCTTGAGGACTTGCGTTGTCAGGGCTGGCCCCTTCGCGAGCAAGCCCGCTCCCACATTCGAGCTTCAGTGAACACCACATTTGTGTCCGGCGACAATCAAGTGTGGGAGCGGGCTTGCTCGCGAAAGGGCCCTGACAGGCACTGCATAACCCACAGGCAACAAAAAAGGCCCGTATCTCGCGATACGGGCCTTTTTCGTAAGAGGGAAAAATCAATTACTTGATTTTGCCTTCTTTGTAGATCACGTGCTTGCGAACAACCGGATCATATTTCTTGATCTCGATTTTGTCCGGAGTAGTACGCTTGTTCTTGTCGGTAGTGTAGAAGTGACCAGTACCGGCGCTCGAAATCAAACGAATCAATTCACGCATGATTAGCTCCCTTAAACCTTGCCATCGCGGCGAAGTTCGGCCAGCACGACAGTGATGCCACGCTTGTCGATGATACGCATGCCTTTGGCAGATACGCGCAGACGCACAAAACGTTTCTCTTCTTCAACCCAGAAGCGGTGATGCTGCAGGTTCGGCAGGAAACGACGACGGGTTTTGTTGTTTGCGTGGGAAATGTTATTCCCAGTCACCGGACCCTTACCGGTAACTTGACAGACTCTAGACATGCCTCAGCCCTCTAAAACCACATGCCCAACCCGGCATGGGTTGGCCGCTTAATCTCTCAGTCATTTGGCGCCAGGCGCCGCGTTTCTTTAGAGGTCTTACCGGCTACACCTACAGTGAAGGAACCGGGCCCCTAGAAAAGAGCGCTGCTTTATACCAGAAAGACTAGAGAGCAACAACATTCAGTGTGCGTTGAATTCACAAAAACCCCGTTTTTCTGGCTCCGAGCGCCTTGGACAAAGGCTATCGTCGATGGCGACCGCTCGTCGCAGAAAATCGTTCAGCGAGCCATCCAAGGGGTTTGCTCAACCGCTGCACAGCAAAATCAGTCGCCTATAGTCCCCTTAAAATGAAAAAGGGGATAGTCATTTGCAAAAGAGCCCACTAGGGTAGGCCTTTTCCAGACTGCACTTGCAGATGGGCCTTCGACCTGTATAGGAAGCCGACCATGCGCCTTGCTGCCCTACCGCTGTTGCTCGCCCCGCTTCTGCTGAGCCCACAGGCATTTGCCGCCGCCCTGAGCGTCTGCACCGAGGCCAGCCCTGAAGGGTTCGACGTGGTGCAGTACAACTCGCTGACCACCACCAATGCCTCGGCCGATGTGTTGATGAATCGCCTGGTGGACTTTGACACAGCCAGTGGCAAGGTGGTCGCCAGCCTCGCCGACAGCTGGGAAGTCAGCCCCGATGGCCTGATCTACGTGTTCAAGTTGCACCCGCAGGTGAAATTCCATCGCACCGAGTACTTCACCCCGACGCGTGACCTGAGCGCTGAGGACGTGATTTTCAGCTTCGACCGCATGCTCGATCCGGCCAATGCGTGGCACAAAGTCGCCCAGAGCGGCTTCCCGCATGCGCAATCGATGCAGTTGCCTGCACTGATCAAGAAGATCGACGCCCTCGATCCCCAGACCGTGCGTTTCACCCTCGACCACCCGGACTCGACCTTCCTGGCGACCCTGAGCATGGGCTTCGCCTCGATCTATTCGGCCGAATACGCCGACAAACTGATGAAGGCCGGCACACCCGAGAAGCTCAACAGCCAGCCGATCGGCACAGGGCCGTTCGTTTTCACTCGCTTCCAGAAGGACGCCTCGGTTCGCTACAAAGCCAACCCCGACTACTTCGGTGGCAAACCCTCTGTAGATCCGCTGATCTTTGCCATCACCCCGGACGCCAACGTGCGCCTGCAGAAATTGCGCCGCAACGAATGCCAGATCGCCCTGTCGCCCAAGCCTCTGGACGTACAGGAAGCGCTGAAAGAGCCGACGCTGAAAGTCGAAAAGACTGACGCGTTCATGACCGCATTCGTCGGCATCAACAGTCAGCATCCGCCACTGGACAAGCCTGAAGTCCGCCAGGCCATCAACCTTGCCTTCGACAAGGCCAACTATGTCAAAGCCGTGTTCGAAGACACTGCCGAGGCGGCCAACGGTCCGTATCCGCCCAACACCTGGAGCTACGCGAAAGGTCTGCCGGGTTACCCTCACGACATCGCCAAGGCCAAGGGCTTGATGGCCAAGGCCGGACTCAAGGACGGCTTCCAGACCACGATCTGGACCCGCCCTTCCGGCAGCCTGCTTAACCCCAATCCAAGCCTTGGCGCCCAACTGCTGCAGTCTGACCTCGCCGAAATCGGCATTCAGGCCGAAATCCGCGTGATCGAATGGGGCGAACTGATCCGCCGCGCCAAGGCCGGTGAGCACGACTTGCTTTTCATGGGCTGGGCCGGTGACAACGGTGACCCGGACAACTTCCTCACGCCGCAGTTTTCCTGCGCGGCGGTCAAGTCCGGCACCAACTTCGCCCGCTACTGCAATCAGGACCTGGACAAGCTGATCAGCGCCGGCAAGACCACCGGTGAGCAAGGTGTGCGTAGCAAACTCTACGAACAGGCCCAGGCTCAGATCCAGCAGCAAGCGCTGTGGCTACCACTGGCTCACCCGACAGCCTTCGCGCTGACGCGCAAGGATGTCGAGGGGTATTCGGTCAGCCCGTTCGGCCGGCAGGATTACTCCAAGGTCAACCTCAAATAATCTGACACAACACAAAACCTGTGGGAGCGAGCTTGCTCGCGATAGCGGACTTTCAGGCAACATCAATGCTGAATGTGCCGACGCCATCGCGAGCAAGCTCGCTCCCACATGGAAAGCGTGCTTCTCACATCCTGCCTACATCCAGCCATACTCCGCCATCGACAACGGGTCGCCATCGCCGATGATGAAATGGTCGAGCACCCGCACGTCAATCAACTCCAGCGCCTTTTGCAGGCGCTTGGTCAGCACCCGGTCAGACTGACTTGGGTCGGTGTTGCCCGAAGGATGGTTGTGACAGAGGATCAATGCCGCTGCGTTGTTGGCCAGGGCGCGCTTGACCACCTCTCGCGGATGAACGCTGGTGTTGTCGATGGAGCCGCGGAACAGCGTCTCGAACGCCAGTACCTGATGCCTGGAATCGAGAAACAGGCAACCAAACACCTCGTGTGGCTCGTGGCGCAGCATCGATTTCAGATACTCGCGAACCGCGTGCGGGCTCTCCAGTGCCGATTTATGGCGCGCACGCTCGGCCAGATGACGCCTGCTCATTTCTTGCGCAGCCTGTAACTGCGCAAATTTCGCCGGCCCAAGTCCCAACTGCTTGCTGAACGCTTCCTGATCGGCTTCAAGCAACAAACGCAGGCTGCCAAACTGATTCAACAGGTGTCGCGCCAGATCTACCGCACTTTTACCCACCACGCCGGTGCGTAAAAAGATCGCCAGCAATTCGGCATCCGAAAGGCTTCCCGCGCCCCGCTCAAGCAACCTCTCCCGCGGCCGTTCCGCCGCCGGCCAATCACGAATACTCATAGCACCTCCCTGTCTGTGGGCACCGCTGTTCCGTAGCGGTCGCTGTGATATCGTAGCCCATCTTTTTTGCGGGCGAATTCACCCTGGGGAGGGGGTTTCGCCACGTATGTCACCAACGAATTGAAAGGCAGGCCTATGCAGCGGCTGTATCGGAAACGCATTGTTCTGGGCGTCGGCGGCGGTATCGCTGCCTACAAGAGCGCCGACCTGGTTCGCCGCCTGATCGATCAGGGCGCCGAAGTGCGCGTGGTCATGACCCGTGGCGGCGCAGAGTTCATCACCCCGTTGACCATGCAGGCCCTGTCCGGACACCCGGTCCACCTGGACCTGCTGGACCCGGCGGCCGAGGCGGCCATGGGCCATATCGAACTGGCCAAATGGGCCGATCTGGTGCTGATCGCCCCCGCCACGGCGGACCTGATCGCCCGCCTGGCCCAAGGCATCGCCGACGATCTGCTGACCACGCTGGTGCTGGCCACCGACGCAGTGGTCGCCGTCGCGCCGGCAATGAACCAGGCGATGTGGCGCGATCCGGCGACCCAGGCCAACCTGCAAACCCTCGAAAGCCGCGACATCAAGGTTTTCGGCCCAGCCTCCGGCAGCCAGGCCTGCGGCGACGTCGGCTTGGGACGCATGCTCGAAGCCCTTGAACTGGCCCAGTGCGCCGCCGACTGCTTCCAGCGTCAGGCATTGACCGGCAAACACGTGCTGATTACGGCCGGCCCGACCCAGGAAAACATCGACCCGGTGCGCTACATCACCAACCACAGCTCCGGAAAAATGGGCTTTGCCCTGGCCGAAGCCGCTGTGGAGGCTGGTGCCCGCGTAACCCTGATCACCGGCCCCGTGCACCTGCCGACTCCGGATCGCGTCAACCGTATCGACGTGGTCAGCGCCCGCGACATGCTGGCCGCGTGTGAAGCGGCGATCCCTTGCGACCTGTTCATCGCCTCGGCAGCGGTCGCTGATTACCGTCCGGAAGTCGTCGCCCCACAGAAACTCAAGAAAGATCCTACGAACGGCGACGGCTTGTTGCTACAGATGGTGCGTAACCCGGACATCCTGGCCACCATCGCCACCCGCCCCGACCGCCCGTTCAGTGTCGGTTTCGCTGCCGAGACCGAACACCTGCTCGATTACGCTGCACGCAAGTTGAAAGACAAGAACCTCGATCTGATCGTCGCCAACGACGTCGCCAACCCGAGCATTGGCTTCAACAGCGAAGAAAACGCCTGCAGCGTCATCGACCGCGAGCTTCACGCCACACTTTTCGCCCAGACCAGCAAGAGCAAGATTGCTCGCCAGCTGATCACTTTTATCGCCGAACGTCTGAACCAGGTTTAATTTACATGCACGCTTTGCAAGCCAAGATCCTCGACCCCCGCATCGGTACCGAATTCCCGCTGCCGCAATACGCCACACCGGGCTCCGCCGGCCTCGACCTGCGCGCCATGCTGGAACAGGACACCGTGATCAAGCCGGGTGAAACCGTGCTGATCCCCACCGGCCTGTCGGTCTATATCGGCGACCCGAACCTGGCGGCGCTGATTCTGCCGCGCTCGGGGATGGGCCATAAGCACGGCATCGTGCTGGGCAACCTGGTGGGGCTGATCGACTCCGACTACCAAGGCCCATTGATGGTTTCCTGCTGGAACCGTGGTCAGACCGAGTTCACCATGCCGGTTGGCGAGCGCCTGGCGCAACTGGTGCTGGTACCGGTGGTGCAGGCTCACTTCGAGATGGTTGAAGAGTTTGTTGAAACCGAGCGCGGCACCGGCGGCTTCGGCCATACCGGCACCCGCTGATCCGGCCTTGCTCTTCTTGTGGCGGGGGGATCTGGCTCCCTCGCCACAAAATTCAAATTGTCATCTGCAAGGTTTAGCTCCGAAAATCAAGGCATTGCCCGGTCAAACCCTTGTCGTCAGGGGCGTCATGGCCCTTTCACACCACGAACTCTCTGTGGAAAACGCCGTCATACCTTTCAGTTTGAACCTGCCACCGAATGAATCGGCGGCCTGTCCAGCCACTTTCGAGATGGAGCATTTCCACAGATGAACACCCCGGCCAAAATCGCACCCAAGTTCCCTGACAGCATCTTCCGCGCCTACGACATCCGCGGCACCGTCCCGGAATTCCTGAACGCCGAAACCGCTTACTGGATCGGCCGCGCCGTCGGCTCCCAAAGCCTGGCCCAGGGCGAGCCAAACGTGTCCGTCGGCCGCGATGGCCGTTTGTCCGGCCCGGAGCTGGTCGCGCAACTGATCAAAGGCATCGCCGACAGCGGCTGCCACGTCAGTGATGTCGGCCTGGTCCCGACTCCGGCGCTTTACTACGCCGCCAACGTACTGGCCGGCAAATCCGGCGTGATGCTCACCGGCAGCCACAACCCGTCGAACTACAACGGTTTCAAGATCGTCATCGCCGGTGACACCCTGGCCAACGAACAGATCCAGGCCCTGCACGACCGCCTCAAGACCAACAACCTGAGCAGCGGCCAGGGCAGCATCACCCAGGTCGAGATCCTCGACCGCTACACCACCGAAATCGTCCAGGACATCAAGCTGGCCCGTCGCCTGAAAGTGGTCGTCGATTGCGGTAACGGCGCGGCCGGTGTGATCGCTCCGCAACTGATCGAAGCGCTGAACTGCGAAGTCATCCCGCTGTTCTGCGAAGTGGACGGCAACTTCCCGAACCACCACCCGGACCCGGGCAAGCCTGAAAACCTCGTGGACCTGATCGCCAAGGTCAAGGAAACCAACGCTGACATCGGCCTGGCCTTCGACGGCGATGGCGACCGCGTCGGCGTGGTGACCAACACCGGCAGCATCGTCTACCCAGACCGGTTGCTGATGCTGTTCGCCCGCGACGTTGTGGCGCGCAACCCGGGCGCCGAAATCATCTTCGACGTCAAATGCACCCGCCGCCTGATTCCGCTGATCAAGGAATACGGTGGCCGGTCGTTAATGTGGAAGACCGGTCACTCGTTGATCAAAAAGAAAATGAAACAATCCGGCGCCCTGCTAGCTGGCGAAATGAGCGGGCACATCTTCTTCAAGGAGCGCTGGTTCGGTTTCGACGACGGCATTTACAGCGCCGCGCGGTTGCTGGAGATCCTCAGCAAGGAAAAATCCTCGGCCGAAGAGTTGTTCGCGACCTTCCCGAACGATATTTCTACGCCGGAAATCAATATCCATGTGACCGAAGAGAGCAAATTCAGCATCATTGATGCATTGCACGATGCGCAGTGGGGCGAAGGCGCCGACCTGACCACCATTGACGGCGTGCGAGTCGACTATGCCAAAGGCTGGGGCCTGGTACGCGCATCCAACACCACACCGGTGCTGGTGCTGCGTTTCGAGGCCGATGACGAGGCTGAATTGCAGCGCATCAAGGACGTTTTCCACGCCCAGTTGAAGCGTGTTGCACCTGATCTCCAACTACCGTTCTGATTCACCCGGAGCCCTGAATGACCCTCGAACGCGAAGCCGCCGCCAACACCGCCAAGGTCCTGTCCGAAGCGCTGCCTTACATCCGCCGTTATGTCGGCAAGACACTGGTGATCAAATACGGCGGCAACGCGATGGAAAGCGAGGAGCTGAAAACCGGCTTCGCCCGCGACATCGTGCTGATGAAGGCCGTGGGCATCAACCCGGTGGTGGTTCACGGTGGCGGCCCGCAAATCGGTGACCTGCTCAAGCGCCTGTCGATCGAGAGCCATTTCGTCGACGGCATGCGCGTCACCGACGCCGCGACCATGGACGTGGTTGAAATGGTCCTCGGCGGCCAGGTCAACAAGGACATCGTCAACCTGATCAACCGTCATGGCGGCAGCGCCATCGGCCTGACCGGTAAAGACGCCGAGCTGATTCGCGCGAAGAAGCTCACCGTTACCCGTCAGACGCCGGAAATGACCACCCCGGAAATCATCGACATCGGCCACGTGGGCGAAGTAGTCGGCATCAATACCGACCTGCTGAACCTGTTGGTCAAGGGCGATTTCATCCCGGTGATCGCGCCCATCGGCGTCGGCGCCAACGGCGAGTCGTACAACATCAACGCTGACCTGGTGGCCGGTAAAGTCGCCGAGGCATTGAAAGCCGAGAAGTTGATGCTGCTGACCAACATCGCCGGCCTGATGGACAAGTCGGGCACGGTCCTGACCGGCCTGACAACCCAGCAAGTCGACGACCTGATCGCCGATGGCACCATCTATGGCGGCATGCTGCCGAAGATCCGTTGCGCACTGGAAGCGGTCCAGGGCGGCGTGGGCAGCTCGCTGATCATCGACGGTCGCGTGCCGAACGCGATCCTGCTGGAAATTTTCACCGATACCGGCGTGGGCACCCTGATCAGCAATCGCAAGCGTCACTGATTCAAGAACGTCATAAAGATCGCAACCTTCAGCGGCACCTACGGAAGTATGAATTTTCCGTAGGTGCTGACGAAGTCTGCGATCTTTTTTATGCGTGCAGGAAATGCCTCACTTCAGATAACGAAACGTCCGACATCATTAAGGAATCAATCTGCATAGGATTTTCCCTGCATCCACAGGAGATCTACCCATGCAAAAAGACCATGTTCCATACGGCAGTGACATTTCAGCAGGCACCTACGCCTGCGTAGACTGCGGATTTGAGTATTCAGGCCCGTCGCAAACATCAATGCCACCCTGCCCTGATTTCAAAAAGACCCCTCACACGCGCAAAGCCTGGAAAGTATTGACCGGCCAGGGCGACGCCCCGAATGACCCGTATCCGGAAAAAACCGACAAATCCGTCGAGAACAAAAAGGCCGAGACAACCAGCCCTGCGAGCAAAAAATAGCCACGGAGGCACTGAGCCATGCAGATCTCGTTCACTATCGACGCCCAGGCTTTCGAGCAGGAGCAGAAGGAACCGGTCAAGAAAACCCTGAAGATTTCCGACACGGAAATTGCTCATGCCTTACAGCGTATAGCCAAGGCGAGCCTGACTGAATACTTGAAAATGCTGGTTGAGGGCGGCATGCCGAGCCGGGCCGATGAAGCAAAACAGGACCGTTTGCTGTATCTGATTCAAAGCTACTTCGGGCAGACCCTGCCAACCGAATCGCAGATATCGACGATTTTCCAGCTGACTCAGAGCCAAAGCAAAACCTTGCTGAAAAACACGGTTTCACGCTTCCGCAATCAATTGGACGAGATCCTGCAGCACAGCATGCGAGCCGTGATCGAGTCTGCGGAGCACGCGCAGACCGTGTATCTGGTGGTGATCAGCTCGGACGTCATCCGCGATGAACTGAACATGCTGATCACCCAGAACGAGCCGACTTTCAAACCCATCATCAAACGCAAAGGCAGTGCCGGGCAGTTCGAAATCAGCGAGGATTCCCACGCGCTGCTGTGCCGGACACTGGGCCTGAATGCCGTTCAGTGACATCGTCGCGGTCAGTGGTTTGCTGCTGACCCTGACCACCTTCATGTTCAACCTGGCATGGCCAAAATTGCATGAAGCGTTGGAACTGGATGAAAAACAACCAGGCCCACTGGCCAGAAAACGTAGCCGAGAGAAGGTTTCAGGCGTTCTGCTCGGTTGCGCCCTGCCCCTGACCTGCGCCTTCACAGCACTTTTTTACGTCAACCTGCCGGCCGCCGCTCGAATCATGCGTGGCAGCAGACTGGATCTGTGGGATTTCGATGTGGACCGCACGCTTTACGTTCTAGTCGTCGTGGCACTGCTGGTGTTCGCGCTATTCAATCTGGGATTGGCACTAAAACTGATAGGAAAATGGCGAAGACTGCACTGACAGCACAAACAAAAAGACCGTTGTAGGAGCGAGCACGCTCGCGAAAAACGTCAACGATAACGCGGGGGTGCCTGACAACCCGCGTTGTTGGGACGTCCATCGCGAGCAGGCTCGCTCCTACAGGGTCGGCGTATTAAACGCCGAACTGGGCGCGGTAGGCTTCCACAGCTGGCAGATGCTGCTTGAGCTGCGGATCGTCCGCCAGGAATTCCAGCACCTGGTTCAGCGAAACGATGCTGATGACCGGGATGCCGAAGTCACGCTCGACTTCCTGGATCGCCGACAACTCACCGTTGCCACGCTCCTGACGGTTCAGGGCGATCAGCACGCCAGCGGCCTTGGCGCCGTCCTGGGAGGCGATGATCTGCATCACTTCACGGATGGCGGTGCCGGCGGTGATCACGTCGTCGATGATCAGCACTTCACCGGTCAGCGGTGCGCCAACCAGGCTGCCGCCTTCGCCGTGGGCCTTGGCTTCCTTGCGGTTGAAGCACCATGGCAGGTCACGGTTGTGATGCTCGGCCAGGGCCACGGCGGTAGTCGCCGCCAGCGGGATGCCTTTGTAGGCAGGGCCAAACAGCACGTCGAACGAAATGCCGCTCTCGGCAATGGCGGCGGCGTAGAAACGACCCAGCTGCGCCAGGGCCGAACCCGAGTTGAACAGGCCGGCATTGAAGAAGTAAGGACTGGTGCGCCCGGACTTCAGGGTGAACTCACCGAAGCGCAAAACGCCGCGATCGATGGCAAAACGGATGAAATCGCGCTGATACGCTTGCATGAAAAAACCCCAAATACCACGGATTTAGCTAATTAGCTTGACGCCGTGTATCATACACGCACGCGATTTTTGGGGCCATTTATGCGGATCATCAGTGTGAACGTCAATGGTATTCAGGCTGCAGTCGAGCGTGGTTTGCTCAGTTGGCTGCAAGCACAGAATGCCGACGTCATCTGCCTGCAGGACACCCGTGCCTCCGCCTTTGAACTGGATGACCCAGCCTTCCAACTGGATGGCTACTTCCTTTATGCCTGCGATGCTGAAGTCCCCGCCCAAGGTGGCGTGGCTTTGTATTCGCGGCTGCAACCGAAGGCTGTCATCAGCGGTCTCGGTTTCGAGACGGCCGACCGCTACGGGCGCTACCTGCAAGCAGATTTCGACAAAGTCAGTATTGCCACCTTGCTGCTTCCTTCGGGGATGAACGGCGATGAGGATTTGAACCAGAAGTTCAAGCTCATGGACGACTTCGGCAAGTACCTGGACAAGCAGCGGCGCAAACGCCGCGAGTACATTTATTGTGGCTCGCTGTACGTGGCGCAGCAGAAGCTCGACATCAAGAACTGGCGCGACAGCCAGCAATCTCCGGGCTTCCTGGCACCTGAACGTGCCTGGATGGACGAGATTGTCGGCAACATGGGTTATGTCGACGCCCTGCGGGAAGTCAGCCGGGAAGGCGACCAGTACAGCTGGTGGCCGGACAACGAACAGGCGGAGATGCTCAACCTCGGTTGGCGCTTCGACTATCAACTGCTGACCCCGGGCCTGCGCCGCTTCGTACGCAGCGCACGCCTGCCACGCCAGCCGCGGTTCTCGCAACACGCGCCGCTGATCGTGGACTACGACTGGACGCTGACGATCTAAGTGATTTTTCACTGAGCAGTATGACGGATGGTCGAAAAAATGCCCGTATCGCAAGATACGGGCATTTTTTTATGCACTCTATCCAGAGGTTCCCATCGACCAGAACTTCAAGCCGCGGCGAAAAACGGCAGAGCGAGATACAACTTGATCACAATGACATTAATGATGTCGATGAAGAAAGCGCCCACCATGGGCACCACCAGGAACGCTATCTGCGAAGGCCCGTAGCGCTGCGTCACCGCTTGCATGTTAGCGATGGCAGTTGGCGTGGCCCCCAGTCCAAAACCGCAGTGTCCTGCCGCCAGTACAGCCGCATCGTAGTTACTACCCATGACCCTGAACGTCACGAAAATCGCAAACAGTGCCATGACCAGCGTTTGCGCCGCAAGGATGATGAAGATCGGCAAAGCCAATGCGGCCAGATCCCAGAGTTTGAGTGACATGAGAGCAATTGCCAGAAACAGCGACAAGCTGACATTCCCAAGCACGGAGACTTCACGCTCAAACACTTGATACAAGCCAAGCGCTGAAAGCCCGTTTCGCAAAAGTACACCCACGAACAAGACACAAACGAACGTCGGCAACTCGAATGCGCTTCCGTGGAGCATCTCGTTCAGAAGAGTACCTGCCAGCAGGCTGACGGCGATCAGCGCGAGCGTCTCGATAAACGAAAAGGGTGTGATCGAGCGCTCTTTGTTTGGCTGTTCAAAGCCTTTTGGCACCCGTGGTTTTTCTTGATCAACGCAGCCGGGTACTTGTACGCGCTTGATGAGGTGGCGAGCAACTGGCCCACCGATCAATCCGCCCAGCACCAATCCAAACGTCGCAGAGGCCATCGCAAGCTCGGAGGCAGATGCCAGACCGTACTTCTCACTGAACGTAGCCCCCCATGCAGCACCCGTACCGTGGCCGCCGGCCAACGTAACCGAGCCTGTCAGCAGGCCCATCAAGGGATCGAGCCCCAAGAGACTCGCAAGACCGATACCCATGGCATTCTGGACCAGTAAAAGCCCGGTGACCGCCAGTATGAAAACACCCACCACCCGCCCGCCCTTCTTCAGGCTGGCGAAATCTGCACTCAAGCCAATGGTGGCGAAAAACGCCAACATCAAGGGTGTCTGCAACGAAGTGTCGAACCGGACCTCAGCATCAAAGCCGCGCAAAACCAGGAGAACCAAGGCAACCACCAGGCCACCTGCTACAGGTTCGGGGATATTGTAGGCGCGTAAAAAACCGACACGCGTGACAAGTCCGCGCCCCAGCAAAAGTACTAAAGAGGCCGCTACTAATGTTCCATAAAAATCGAGCTGAAGCATTCTGGATATTCTTGCTTATATATTCAGGGGCGAACTTTTTACCTGGACACGCCTCTTGAACAGGTTGATGGATCTCAACACTGATTGGTATTAGATTCAGGAGCCGTCAATGGTCTGAATATATCGAAATATTTCTTGATAAATATTGCTTGGGCCAACCTTATCAACCGCCAAGTCCAATTGCCAAGCCTACAAGCGGCACTGAGCTTTGCAGTTTGTGTCTAAACGTGTAAAAAATATTATGCGCACGAATTAACTTAGTTTGAATAGCGAGCAACAAAACACGCAATAATAGAGATTAATCTGATTGCAAAAAAACAAATGCCCCGACATGTCGGGGCATTTGTTTTGAATTGCGCTGAAGTGTGCGTCAAACAACAGCAGTGTCTTGGCTTACTTGATCAACCGCCATGTGAACGGATACCGATAAGGCTGCCCTTCATTGGCCTTCACCCCGGCAATGATCGTTAGCACCAGCGCACCGATCGCGATCAGGCCAAACAGGAAGAACCCGATAATCACCAGCATCAGCAAGAAGCAGATAGCCGAGGCGATCGCCACCGTTATCTGAAAGTTCAGCGCTTCCTTGCCCTGGGCATCGATGAACGGGTCCATCTCGCGCTTGATCTGCCAGAGAATCAGCGGGCCGATGATCGTACCGAACGGAATCCAGATCCCCAGCAAGGCGGACAAGTGGCAAAACATGGCCCACTGACGCGCCTCTTGGCTCGGCGTGGGCAGCGGCAGTTGCTCGTCACTCATGGTGTCCTCCTTGTCTGGAGCAGCCCGGTCAGTCGGCCAGGGCGGCCTTTTGCAGTTCGAAGATCTCGTTCATGCCTTTCTTGGCCAGTTCGAGCATGGCGTTCAGCTCTTCAGGCTGGAACGGCGCGCCTTCGGCAGTGCCCTGGACTTCGATGAAGCCGCCAGCGCTGGTCATTACCACGTTCAGGTCAGTCTCGGCGGCCGAGTCTTCCAGGTAATCGAGGTCGAGCACCGGTTCACCCTTGTACATGCCCACGGAAACAGCGGCGATCATCTGTTTGACCGGGTCGCCGCCCTTCAGGCCGCCACGCTTCTTGATGACTTTCAAGGCATCGATCAGCGCCACCATGGAGCCGGTGATCGAAGCCGTGCGGGTGCCGCCATCAGCCTGGATCACATCGCAGTCGACGTACAGGGTGATGTCGCCCAGTTTGGACATGTCCAGCGCAGCGCGCAGGGAGCGACCGATCAGACGCTGGATTTCCAGGGTGCGGCCGCCTTGCTTGCCACGGCTGGCTTCACGCTGGTTACGCTCGCCGGTAGCACGCGGCAGCATGCCGTACTCGGCAGTCAACCAACCCTGGCCCTGTCCTTTCAGGAAACGCGGTACGCCCGGTTCAACGCTGACGGTGCAGATGACCTTGGTATCACCGAACTCGACCAGCACAGAACCCTCGGCGTGTTTGGTGTAGTTGCGGGTGATGCGGATCGAGCGGAGCTGATCGGCAGCGCGACCACTTGGACGTATCATAGGGAGTACCTGTACTGGGGACGGAAAACTGCGGAGCATTATAGAGCCGACGGCCGCCACTGGGCACTTCTAAAAAAATCCGCCGACGACCGAGGGCTCTGTACCGCACGCCGCTGCAGGCCTGCCGCTCTTTGTCACACTGTGTGTTTGGGCGCATCCGCGCCACTGCGCTACAATCCTGCGCCTTTGCTGCCAGTCGGCTTTAATTCATTGATATCGGATTCCCGGAACCTTGGTTCTGTGCCGATCTGCCTTGCGAGGTACCTCCATGGTGCACAGCATGACCGCCTTCGCCCGCGTCGAGAAAGCCGGCGTCCAGGGCACCCTGAGCTGGGAACTGCGCTCGGTCAACAGCCGCTACCTGGAACCCCATCTGCGTCTGCCGGAGTCCTTTCGCGACCTCGAGGGCGCTGTTCGTGAAGCCCTGCGCCAGGGTGTATCGCGGGGCAAGCTTGAATGCACCCTGCGCTTCACCGAAGAAAACACCGGCAAGGCGCTGCAAATCGATCAGGAGCGCGCCGCGCAACTGGTCGCCGCCGCCGAGACCATCGCCAGCCTGATCAAGAATCCGGCAGCGCTGAACCCGCTGGAGGTCCTTGCCTGGCCCGGCGTACTGGTAGGCGACGCCACCGACCCGCAAGCCTTGAACGCCGAAGCGCTGGCACTGTTCAATCAGGGCCTCAAGGAGCTGAAGGCCGGCCGCGAGCGCGAAGGCGCGGAGCTGGCGCGGCTGATCAACGAGCGCCTGAGCGCCATCGAAGAAGACGTGGTGACCTTGCGCGAACTGGTCCCGCAAATGCTCGCCACCCAGCGCCAGAAAGTCCTCGACCGTTTCGCCGACATGAAGGCCGAGATGGATCCGCAGCGCCTGGAGCAGGAAATGGTCATGCTCGCGCAAAAAAGTGACGTCGCCGAAGAACTGGATCGCCTGAGCACTCACATCATCGAAGTTCGCCGGGTGCTCAAATCCGGCGGTGCCGCCGGTCGGCGCCTGGACTTCCTGATGCAGGAACTCAACCGCGAAGCCAATACACTGGGCTCCAAAGCCTTCGACCCGCGCAGCACCCAGGCTGCGGTCAACCTCAAGGTGTTGATCGAGCAGATGCGCGAACAAGTGCAGAATATTGAGTAAGGCTACCCCGACATGACACACAGCACCGGCACCCTGTACATCATTTCCGCTCCTTCGGGCGCGGGCAAGAGCAGTCTGGTCAAGGCTTTGACCGACGCAAATCCGGAGATCCGCGTCTCGGTCTCCCACACCACCCGCGCCATGCGCCCCGGTGAAGTGAATGGCGTGAACTATCACTTCGTCGACCGCAGCGAGTTCGTGAAGATGATCGAGCACGGGGACTTCCTCGAGCGCGCCGAAGTGTTCGGCAACCTCTACGGCACCTCGCAAAGCCACCTGCAGCAAACCCTGGACGAAGGCCACGACCTGATTCTGGAAATCGACTGGCAAGGTGCCGAGCAAGTGCGCAAGCTGATGCCTCAGGCCCGCTCGATCTTCATTCTGCCGCCGTCATTGCAGGCCCTGCACCAGCGCCTGACCAATCGCGGCCAGGACAGTGACGAAGTCATCGACGGCCGGATGCGCGAAGCCGTCAGCGAAATGAGCCACTACGTCGACTACGACTACCTGATCATCAACGACGATTTCGCCCACGCGCTGCACGATCTGAAGGCGATTTTCCGCGCCAATCAGCTGATTCAAAAGCGTCAGCAACAGCGTCACGGCAAATTGCTGGCTGAATTGCTCGGTTAATCAGCTCTTCCCAAAACCGCTGCAAGGGCTTTACATTGGTACTTGCAGCGCGTTGAAGGGCTTGGTCAAAAAATCAGCGCTTCCCTAAACGCTGGTGATTTTTTAAACTGTCGAGTCCGCTCGCCCATCCGGGCAGCGCGCATATTGCATTTGCTACGAGGAAGACCATGGCCCGCGTAACCGTTGAAGACTGCCTAGAACACGTGGATAACCGCTTTGAGCTGGTCATGCTCTCTACCAAGCGTGCCCGTCAACTGGCCACCGGCGGCAAAGAGCCGAAAGTAGCATGGGAAAACGACAAGCCTACCGTCGTTGCCCTGCGCGAAATCGCTGAAGGCCTGATCGACTACGCAGCTATCGCCGAAGCCGAAATCGTTGAAGATGAACCGCTTTTTGCTGCATTCGAGGACGAGTCCAACGAGGCCGTCTAAGCCTATGCCTGGTCGACGTAGCACGGCGCGGGATAAAAGCTTACGGCAGGAGACATCATGCCGAGCATAGACGCCCTCGCCGATCGCTTATCGACCTACCTCGGCAAGGACCAGGTCAACCTGGTCCGCCGAGCGTATTTCTACGCCGAACAAGCCCACGACGGCCAACGCCGCCGTAGCGGCGAGGCGTACGTCACGCACCCACTCGCGGTTGCGAATATTCTTGCCGACATGCACATGGACCATCAGAGCCTGATGGCCGCGATGCTGCATGACGTGATCGAAGACACCGGTATTGCCAAGGAAGCGCTGCAAGCGCAGTTCGGCGAAACCGTGGCGGAACTCGTCGACGGGGTCAGCAAACTGACCCAGATGAATTTCGAGACCAAGGCCGAGGCCCAAGCCGAAAACTTCCAGAAAATGGCCATGGCCATGGCCCGCGACATTCGCGTGATCCTGGTCAAGCTGGCCGACCGCCTGCACAACATGCGCACGCTGGAAGTGCTGTCCGGCGAAAAACGCCGGCGCATCGCCAAGGAAACCCTGGAAATCTATGCGCCCATCGCCAACCGGCTGGGCATGCACGCCATCCGCATAGAGTTCGAAGACCTCGGTTTCAAGGCCATGCACCCGATGCGTTCCGCGCGGATCTACCAGGCCGTCAAACGCGCCCGGGGCAACCGCAAGGAAATCGTCAACAAGATCGAAGAATCCTTAAGCCACTGCCTGGCCATCGATGGCATCCAGGGCGAGGTCAGCGGTCGCCAGAAACACCTCTACGGCATCTACAAGAAAATGCGCGGCAAGCGTCGGGCCTTCAACGAGATCATGGACGTCTACGCGTTCCGGATCATCGTCGACAAGGTCGATACCTGCTACCGCGTGCTGGGTGCTGTACATAACTTATATAAACCGCTGCCGGGGCGCTTCAAGGATTACATCGCGATCCCCAAGGCCAACGGCTATCAGTCGCTGCACACCACGCTGTTTGGCATGCACGGTGTGCCGATCGAGATCCAGATCCGCACCCGCGAAATGGAAGAGATGGCCAACAACGGCATCGCCGCCCATTGGCTGTACAAATCCAGCGGCGACGAGCAGCCAAAAGGCACCCATGCCCGCGCCCGCCAGTGGGTCAAGGGCGTGCTGGAAATGCAGCAACGCGCCGGCAACTCGCTGGAATTCATCGAAAGCGTGAAGATCGACCTGTTCCCGGACGAGGTCTACGTGTTCACGCCCAAAGGCCGGATCATGGAGCTGCCCAAGGGCTCCACGGCGGTCGACTTCGCTTACGCGGTGCACACCGACGTCGGCAACAGCTGCATCGCCTGCCGGATCAACCGTCGACTCGCGCCTCTGTCCGAACCGCTGCAAAGCGGCTCCACGGTCGAGATCGTCAGCGCTCCCGGCGCACGGCCGAACCCGGCCTGGCTCAACTTCGTGGTCACCGGCAAGGCGCGCACACACATACGCCACGCACTGAAGCTGCAACGCCGCTCCGAATCCATCAGCCTCGGCGAGCGCCTGCTGAACAAGGTCCTCAACGGGTTCGACAGCTCGCTGGAGAAAATCCCGGCCGAGCGCATCAAGGCCATGCTGGTCGAGTACCGCCTGGAACTGATCGAAGACCTGCTGGAAGATATCGGCCTGGGCAATCGCATGGCCTATGTAGTGGCCCGCCGGTTGCTGGGCGAAGGCGAACAGTTGCCAAGCCCTGAAGGCCCGCTGGCGATTCGCGGCACCGAAGGCCTGGTGCTCAGCTACGCCAAGTGTTGCACGCCGATCCCGGGTGACCCGATTGTCGGCCACCTGTCCGCCGGCAAAGGCATGGTCGTGCACCTGGACAACTGCCGCAATATCAGCGAAATCCGCCACAACCCGGAAAAATGCATCCAGCTCTCGTGGGCCAAGGATGTCACCGGCGAATTCAACGTCGAGCTGCGCGTCGAGCTGGAGCACCAGCGCGGCCTGATCGCCCTGCTGGCCAGCAGCGTCAACGCCGCCGACGGCAACATCGAGAAAATCAGCATGGACGAACGCGATGGGCGCATCAGCGTGGTCCAGTTGGTGGTCAGCGTGCACGACCGCGTGCACCTGGCCCGCGTGATCAAGAAACTGCGCGCCTTGACCGGGGTGATTCGCATCACCCGCATGCGCGCCTAAGCCCCTAATTACAAGGAGTCCTACATGACCAAGACTGTTATCACCAGCGACAAGGCCCCGGCCGCCATCGGTACTTACTCCCAGGCGATCAAGGCTGGCAACACCGTTTACATGTCGGGTCAGATTCCCCTGGACCCAAAAACCATGGAACTGGTTGAAGGCTTCGAAGCCCAGACCGTCCAGGTATTCGAGAACCTCAAGGCCGTGGCTGAAGCTGCCGGCGGTTCGTTCAAGGACATCGTCAAGCTGAACATCTTCCTCACCGACCTGAGCCACTTCGCCAAGGTCAACGAGATCATGGGCAAGTACTTCGACCAGCCTTACCCTGCACGCGCCGCCATCGGCGTAGCCGCCCTGCCAAAGGGTTCGCAGGTCGAAATGGATGCCATCCTGGTCATCGAGTAATGCGTACGGCGCAGCCTCGGGCTGCGCCGACTGCTCTGCTGTAAAGAAAGCTTGAAAGGATTCCACCATGCGCAACGCGCTTGTTCTCTCGCTGCTTGCCCTGTTCCTGGGCGGATGTGCCAGCAACCCTGCCGACCGTGACATCAGCGGCACCTGGATCAACCAGGTGGCGATCGATGCTGCCGCCAAAGGCGTCCCCCTGCGTGAAGCGCTCCAGGCCTATGGCCCGAACCTGGAATGGGACATCAACACCAAGGCCGGTCAGGCCCGCTACACCAACGGTTTTGAAAATGTCGATGGCAAGCTGCTGGGTGAAGACTCCGGCGCCTGGAAAGTCGACTTTTATGGCAGCTCGGCCAGTGAGCTGAAGCGTGACGGCAAGCAACTGAGCCAGTCCGCCAGCGACAATGAGCCTGAGCAAGTCTTCGACCGCGTACAGATCCAGGTACCGGATGGCGCACCGATGGGTGCCACCTTCGAGCGTGCCCTGTATTCAGCCTACATGGGTGGCGGCTGGACAATCGTCAACGGCCCGGGCGAAGGCAACACGGTTCAATTCCAGGCCGACGGCCAGGTGACCGGCCTGCCGGGCAGCGACCGCTATGCGTTGTGCCTGGCCGGCGATTGCGCATCCATGAGCGGCGGCAATGACAACATTTGGCTGCAACTCAATGGCCAGGGCAACGCCTGGATCTTTGCGCGCAAGGGCAAAGAGCTGGAGATTTTCCAGACCGTGAACACGGCGCAGGCGGACGAGATGCCTCAATACACGCCGGGTGATCGCAAGTGGTTGCTGGAGAAGCAATAACCCGGATCTAGCTGCAAAGAAGTTTTAATGTGGGAGCGGGCTTGCTCGCGAAGGCTATCTATCATTCAACGTTGATGTTGACTGATACACCGCTTTCGCGAGCAAGCCCGCTCCCACATTTTGGTTTCTGGTGACTGAATGTCAGCAGCGCCCTTCAATGATCGCCGCATACCCCTCGCGAAAACTCGGATACTTCGGCGTCCAGCCCAACGCTTTGGCCCGCGCATTGCTGCAGCGCTTGCTGCCAGTGCGACGCACGCTGTCGTCATCGGCCCATTCGGTCACACCCAGATATTCGCGCAACCAGCCCACCACATCGGCCAGCGCTGCCGGCGCGTCATCGACGCCGATGTAGACATCATCCAGCGCCACGCCTCGCCGATCCGCCTCAAGCAGGCACGCGATCAACCCTGCGGCATCGTCGGCATGAATCCGATTGGCATACAACGGTGGCTCGACCGCCACGCGATAACCCCGGCGCACCTGGGTCAGCAGCCATTCACGGCCGGGACCGTAAATGCCGGTCAGGCGCACGATACTGGCCGGAATGCCGCTCTTGAGGGCAAGTTGCTCGGCTTCGAGCATCACACGTCCGGAATAGCCCGCCGCCACGGCCGGTGAAGCCTCGTCGACCCATTCGCCATTCTGCTGACCGTAGACACTGCTGCTGGAAACGAACAACAGGCGATTGGGCATCTGCCCGTAGTCGTCCAGCCACTCCAGCACATGCTCCAGACCCTGAACATACGCAGCGCGGTAACCGGCTTCGTCGTGATCGGTGGCCGCCGCGCAATACACCAGGTAATCCACGGCGCCGATTGGCCAAGTGTCCGGGCAGTCTTTGTTGAACAGGTCACCGGCCACGCCGATGACGCCCTTGGGCAGGCGTGAAACGTCGCGTCGCAGGCCATGGACCTCCCATCCCGCCGCCAGCAATTGTGTGGCCAGGCGGCTGCCGACATCACCGCAGCCGGCGATCAAAACAGTAGGCGCAGACATCAGAAAACTCCCATCGGAAAGCCACAGACTAGCGCCGGCAACAGACAGGCGGCTAGTAATGCAGGAAAAAAAGAGACGCTATTACTTCTGTTAACAAGAATTACTTGCAATAATGCCTCCCCACTTTTGTTCTCGGCCTTCGAGGCCTGGAAGAACATCACCCGTTTTTTCTCTCAGGTCCGGCCAGCATGACACGCAATCAATTCTCCGCTTCGCCAACCAAACGACCTCGCGCCTGGAGCGCGGTGGCCGCCCTGTTCTTCAGCCTGATGCTCGCGCCAGTCGCCGCTTTCGCCGATGCCCAGGCGCCAGCCACACCAGCCGCCACCGCGCCTGCGCCGGCCGATCACGCCGCCCCGGCCGTTGCTCCGGTCGCGACCGATCCTGCCCAGGCCGCACCGACAGAAGCGTTGGGTGAAGACGTCCCTGAAGTCCTCGAAGCCGACAACACCCTGGGCATGGCCCACGACCTGTCGCCGTGGGGCATGTACAAGAACGCCGACATCATCGTGAAAATCGTGATGATCGGCCTGGCCATCGCCTCGATCATCACCTGGACCATCTGGATCGCCAAGGGTCTTGAGCTGATGGGCGCCAAGCGTCGTCTGCGCGGTGAAATCGCTCAACTGAAAAAATCCACCTCCCTCAAGGAAGCCAGCGCCACCGCGGCGAAGGAAGGCACCCTGGCCAACCTGCTGGTACATGATGCCCTTGAAGAGATGCGCCTGTCGGTCAACAGCCGTGAGAAAGAAGGCATCAAGGAACGCGTCAGCTTCCGTCTTGAGCGCCTGGTCGCGGCCTGCGGTCGCAACATGAGCAGCGGCACCGGCGTGCTGGCCACCATCGGTTCCACCGCGCCGTTCGTCGGCCTGTTCGGTACCGTATGGGGCATCATGAACAGCTTCATCGGCATCGCCAAGACCCAGACCACCAACCTCGCCGTCGTCGCCCCCGGTATCGCCGAAGCCTTGCTGGCTACCGCGCTGGGCCTGGTTGCAGCTATCCCTGCGGTCGTGATCTACAACGTCTTTGCCCGCTCCATCGCCGGTTACAAGGCTCAGGTGTCCGATGCGTCGGCACAGGTCCTGCTGTTGGTCAGCCGCGACCTCGACCACCAGCCTGAGCGCAGCTCGCAACCGCACATGGTGAAAGTGGGGTAATCGGCCATGGGCCTGCATTTGAAAGAAGGGGCAGACGACGATCTGGCCGAAAACCACGAAATCAACGTTACGCCGTTCATTGACGTGATGTTGGTGCTGTTGATCATTTTCATGGTGGCGGCTCCGCTGGCCACCGTGGACATCAAGGTCGACCTGCCCGCCTCGACCGCCAAGCCGGCTCCGCGGCCAGAGAAACCGGTGTTCCTCAGCGTCAAGGCTGACCAGCGCCTGTTCCTTGGTGAAGACGAAGTGAAGGCCGAAGCACTCGGCGCCACCCTCGACGCCAAGACCCAGGGCAAGAAAGACACGACAATCTTCTTCCAGGCCGACAAAGGCGTGGATTACGGCGACCTGATGAGCGTGATGGACAACCTGCGTTCCGCCGGTTACCTGAAGGTAGGTCTGGTCGGACTCGAGACGGCAGCCAAGAAATGATCACGACGCGCCATAAGCTGACGCGTTACAGCGGTAGCCTGGCCGTGGTGCTGGGCGTTCACGCGCTGGCCATCGCGCTGGCGTTGAACTGGTCCGCCCGTCCGCCCATCGAATTGCCCCCTCAGGCAATGATGGTCGAACTGGCACCGGTTCCTGCCCCGCCACCGCCTGCCCCGCCGAAGGTCGTCACCCCGCCGCAGCCACCGGCTCCGGTTGAAGAACTGCCGATACCCAAGCTCGCTGAAGCGCCGAAAGCTGAAATTGCCGTGCCCAAGCCGGTCAAACCCAAGCCGAAGCCGCAACCGCCCAAGCCGGTAGAGAAAAAACCCGAACCGCCGAAGGAAAAACCGGCCGAGGAAAAGCCTGCCGAAACGCAACAGACTCAGGCACCAACGGAGAAATCCGCCCAGCCTGCGCCGGGCCCATCGCCTGCTCAATTGGCGGCCAAGGCCAGTTGGCAAGGCACGCTGTTGGCACACCTGCAGAAGTACAAAAAGTACCCTGCAAGTGCCCAGGCGCGGGGCAAGGAAGGCATGAACCGTCTGCGTTTCGTCGTGGATGCCGAAGGCAATGTGTTGTCGTTTGAGCTGGTAGGCGCCTCGGGCACTGCCGATCTGGACCGGGCCACTCTGGAAATGATCCGTCGCGCCCAACCGCTGCCCAAGCCACCGGCCGACATGCTGACCAATGGCTCCATCGAAATCGTTGCACCGTTTGTTTATTCGCTGGAAAAACGCCGGCGGTAAATGTGGGAGCGGGCTTGCTCGCGAAGAGGCCGACACATTCAACATCCATGTTGATTGGCACACCGCTTTCGCGAGCAAGCCCGCCCCCCATGATCACGCTTCAACGATAAAAGGCACCGAAAGGTGCCTTTCGCTTATCTGCCAGCGGCAAACCGGTATAACCCGGTGTCACGCGACAGTCTCAGTCTGATAACGTGCGTCTATCGATTGCAGCCGGTATGCTTGGCCCGCAACTACATGGACGCTTGCTATGACCCTCACAGAATTACGCTACATCGTTACCCTCGCCCAAGAGCAGCACTTCGGCCACGCGGCCGAGCGTTGCCACGTCAGCCAGCCGACCCTGTCGGTGGGTGTGAAAAAGCTTGAAGACGAACTCGGTGTGCTGATTTTCGAGCGCAGCAAAAGCGCCGTGCGCCTGACGCCGGTCGGCGAAGGCATCGTGGCCCAGGCCCAAAAGGTATTGGAACAAGCCCAAGGCATCCGCGAACTGGCCCAGGCCGGCAAGAACCAGCTGACCGCCCCACTCAAAGTCGGCGCGATCTACACCGTCGGGCCGTACCTGTTTCCGCATCTGATTCCACAACTGCACCGGGTCGCCCCGCAGATGCCGTTGTACATCGAAGAAAACTTCACCCACGTGCTGCGCGACAAACTGCGCAACGGCGAGCTCGACGCGATCATCATCGCCCTGCCGTTCAATGAAGCCGACGTGCTGACCCTGCAGCTCTACGACGAGCCGTTCTACGTGCTGATGCCGGCGCAGCACCCGTGGACACAAAAGGAATCCATCGACGCCAGCCTGCTCAATGACAAGAGCCTGTTGCTGCTCGGCGAAGGCCACTGCTTCCGCGATCAGGTATTGGAAGCCTGCCCGACCCTGACCAAAGGCAACGACGGCGCCAAGCACACCACGGTGGAATCCAGCTCCCTGGAAACCATTCGCCACATGGTCGCCTCGGGTCTCGGGATTTCGATCCTGCCGTTGTCGGCGGTCGACAGCCATCACTACGCCCCCGGCGTAATCGAGGTGCGTCCGTTGTCGGCACCCGTACCGTTCCGCACCGTGGCCATTGCCTGGCGCGCCAGCTTCCCGCGCCCGAAAGCGATTGAAATCCTCGCCGACTCCATTCGCCTGTGCTCGGTGGCCAAGCCAGCGGCGCAAGTCGCTGCGGGCTAAGCAACGGTCATGAGCGAGTTGTCGCAAGTGTCGGTGACGGCACTCAAGGGTGTCGGTGAAGCCATGGCCGAGAAACTGGCCAAGGTCGGCCTGGAAAACCTCCAGGACGTGTTGTTTCACCTGCCCCTGCGTTATCAGGACCGCACTCGCGTGGTGCCGATCGGCGCACTGCGGCCCGGTCAGGATGCGGTCATCGAAGGCACTGTCAGCGGTGCCGATGTGGTCATGGGGCGTCGGCGCAGCCTGGTGGTCCGGTTGCAGGATGGCACCGGCGGACTCAGCCTGCGCTTCTACCATTTCAGCAACGCGCAAAAGGAAGGCCTCAAACGCGGCACGCGGATTCGCTGCTACGGCGAAGCGCGGCCCGGTGCTTCGGGGCTGGAGATCTACCACCCGGAATACCGCGCCATCACCGGCGACGAACCGCCGCCAGTGGATGAAACCCTGACCCCGGTCTACCCGCTCACCGAGGGCCTGACCCAACAGCGCTTGCGCCAGTTGTGCATGCAGACCCTCACCCTGCTCGGCCCCAGCAGCCTGCCCGACTGGCTGCCGAGCGAACTGGCCCGCGACTACCAACTGGCGCCGCTGGCCGATGCGATCCGCTACCTGCACAACCCGCCCGCCGATGCCGACGTCGATGAACTGGCCCTCGGTCACCACTGGGCGCAGCACCGTCTGGCTTTCGAAGAACTGCTGACCCATCAACTGTCGCAACAGCGCCTTCGTGAAAGCATGCGCGCCCTGCGTGCTCCAGCGATGCCCAAGGCAACGAAGCTGCCAGCCAAATACCTGGCCAACCTCGGCTTCAGCCCGACCGGTGCCCAGCAGCGGGTTGGCAACGAAATCGCCTATGACCTCAGCCAGCACGAACCGATGCTGCGGCTGATCCAGGGCGATGTCGGCGCCGGCAAAACCGTGGTCGCCGCCCTTGCCGCGCTGCAAGCGCTGGAGGCCGGTTATCAGGTTGCGCTGATGGCGCCCACCGAGATTCTCGCCGAGCAGCACTTCATCACCTTCAAGCGCTGGCTCGAACCGCTGGGCATCGAAGTCGCATGGTTGGCCGGCAAGCTCAAGGGCAAGAACCGCGTCGCCGCACTGGAGCAAATCGCCAACGGCACGCCGATGGTGGTCGGCACCCACGCGCTGTTCCAGGACGAAGTGCAATTCAAGAACCTGGCACTGGTGATCATCGACGAACAGCACCGTTTCGGCGTACAGCAGCGTCTGGCCCTGCGGCAGAAAGGCGTCGGCGGGCGCATGTGCCCGCACCAGCTGATCATGACCGCCACGCCGATTCCGCGCACGCTGGCCATGAGTGCCTACGCCGACCTCGACACCTCGATCCTCGACGAACTGCCCCCCGGCCGAACCCCGGTCAACACCGTGCTGATCACCGACACCCGGCGGGTCGAAGTCATCGAGCGAGTGCGCAGCGCTTGCGCAGAAGGGCGTCAGGCCTATTGGGTGTGCACGCTGATCGAAGAGTCGGAAGAGCTGACCTGCCAGGCCGCCGAAACCACGTTTGAGGACCTTACCGCCGCCCTCGGCGAACTGAAAGTCGGGCTGATCCACGGCCGCATGAAGCCTGCGGAAAAAGCCGCGGTGATGGCCGAATTCAAGGCCGGCAACCTGCAATTGCTGGTCGCGACCACGGTGATCGAAGTCGGCGTGGACGTGCCCAACGCCAGCCTGATGATCATCGAGAACCCTGAACGCCTGGGCCTGGCGCAATTGCACCAGTTGCGCGGCCGCGTCGGCCGGGGCAGCGCCGTCAGCCATTGCGTGCTGCTCTACCATCCGCCGCTGTCGCAGATCGGCCGCCAGCGCCTGGGCATCATGCGTGAAACCAACGATGGTTTCGTCATCGCCGAAAAGGATCTGGAACTGCGCGGCCCCGGCGAAATGCTCGGCACCCGGCAGACAGGTTTACTTCAATTCAAGGTCGCCGACCTGATGCGCGATGCCGATTTGCTGCCCGCCGTGCGGGATGCCGCCCAGGCATTGCTCGAGCGCTGGCCGACCCACGTCAGCCCGCTACTCGATCGATGGCTGCGTCATGGCCAACAATACGGCCAAGTGTGACAACCGTCACGGTTTCTGAGGCGTGGCCCCAAGCAAGCTGGTTATACTCCTGCAATTGTTTAAGTCCGGATACAGACCATGACCGACGTTGCCTTCGCACCCGACACCCCGCACGCTCCGTCGGTTATTCGGCTGATGCTGGGCAAGCTGGGCATTGCCTACGAAGAGGTGCTGGACCGTCACGGTCTCAATGCCGCGCGCAAAGTGCAGGCTGTTCTCCTGGATGACAGCATTGGCGTATTGATGGTGCTGTTCCCGCAGAGCCAATTGCTGGACCTCAATCGCCTGACCGAGCTCACCGGTCGCCGCCTCGCCGCCGTACCCACCGAACGCCTGACAAAAATGCTCGGCAAGCACAATCTCAGCTTGCTGCCGGGCTTGCCGGCGCTGACCAGTTCACCGTGCCTGTATGACGAAAGCCTGCTGCGCGAGCCGAAGTTGCTGATCAACTCCGGTGAGCCGGGCGTGCTGCTGGAAATCACCAGCGAAGACTTCAAGGCGACCATGCTGACCAAGGCCAGCGCCGCCAACTTCGGCGAAAACCTGACCAGCATCCGTCCCAACCTCGACCGCCCCGATGACGACCGCGAGGAAATCACCCAGGCCGTCCAGGCGTTCACCGCACGGCGTATCCAGCAGCGTCTGGAAGCGACCATCGAAATTCCGCCGCTGGCCGAAACCGCGCAAAAAATCATCAAGCTGCGCGTCGACCCCAACGCCACCATCGACGACATCACTGGCGTGGTCGAAACCGACCCGGCGCTGGCCGCACAAGTGGTGAGCTGGGCGGCATCGCCCTACTACGCGTCGCCGGGCAAGATCCGCTCCGTTGAAGACGCCATCGTGCGCGTGCTGGGCTTCGACCTGGTGATCAACCTGGCGCTGGGCCTGGCCCTGGGCAAAACCCTGAGCCTGCCCAAGGACCACCCGCAACACTCCACCCCGTACTGGCAGCAATCGATCTACACCGCCGCCGTCATCGAAGGCCTGACCCGCGCCATGCCGCGCGCCCAGCGTCCGGAAGCCGGCCTGACCTACCTCGCCGGCCTGCTGCACAACTTCGGCTACCTGCTGCTGGCCCATGTGTTCCCGCCGCACTTCTCGCTGATCTGCCGTCACCTGGAGGTCAACCCGCACCTGTGCCACAGCTACATCGAGCAACACCTGCTGGGCATCAGCCGCGAACAGATCGGCGCATGGCTGATGCGCCACTGGGACATGCCCGAAGAACTGTCCACGGCGCTGCGCTTCCAGCACGACCCGGCCTACGACGGCGCCTACGCCGAGTACCCGAACCTGGTCTGCCTGGCCGTGCGCCTGCTGCGCAGCCGCAACATCGGCTCCGGCCCCGACGAAGACATCCCCGACGCCCTGCTTGAACGCCTCGGCCTGAGCCGCGAAAAAGCCAACGACGTGGTAAGCAAAGTGCTGGAAGCTGAAGTGTTGCTGCGTGAACTGGCGTCGCAGTTCACGCAGGGCTGAAAAACATCGCGAGCAAGCTCGCTCCCACAAGGATCACCAAAACCTTGTAGGAGCGAGCCTGCTCGCGAAAGTCGTCAACGATGACGCGTGCATCCTGGATAACCGCGGGGGCCTTGAGTTTCTCGCGAGCAAGCTCGCTCCTACACCTTCTTCGGCTTCAAATACTTCGTCAGCCCCTGGAACCAGATCACCAGCGCCGGGTTGCCCTTGATCTGAATCGACTTGTCCTGAATCCCCGTCATGAACGCCAGCTGCTTGTTCTTCGCCTGCATCGTGGCAAAGCCATACGCGGCGTCTTTAAAGGCAATCGCAAACGCAGGCTCGGCATGCACACCCGATTGACTGGTGATGCGCTGGTCCTTCACGCGGAAATGCCGCGCCACTTTCCCGTCCAGGGTCTGCAGTTGAAACACCAGGTCCTTGTCACCCAACTGCTGCTGAAACGCCGGATTGGTCCGGCTGGCCTTACCCATCAACAAACCCAGCATCCACAGCAGAAAACGAAATTTCATGCGTAAGCCTCAGAAGAAAAATGAACGGCTGGGGCAGTTTAACGGCTTCGAACGAGAACGCCACTGTTGTGTATCGTTAGCGGGAGATGATGTTATTTTTGACGCTGATGACTACCAAGTCACGAAACAAATAGAGTGATGCCGTCACTCCCGGCGGGATGCTTCTACCGGCAGAATTTGGCCGATTGCTGCCTGTTTATATCACTGCAGCAGTGTGAAGTTCATTGTCGATCAAGAATACGGAGCATGACGGTCGAACTCGATTTGATTCCCAGCGATGGGTGTTTAAGGAAAGTGCGACTTCGCCCTTAATCCCCTCAACCTTCTCAGACATTTCCTTCGAAATGCCGAGCCCTCCATGAACTAGGCACCCTCCACACCCACCGCCAACCTCTGCCAGCCACCGCAAAAAACGGTGACACGGACGTGCAAGTCCGGTACATATCGCCGCGCAACTGCCTCGCAATCCTTTGAGCATAAACAAGCTTTTTGGATCGCTATATGGCGGCTGTGCGTGGGAGGTCCCTTTGGGGTCTGCCGGGGTCCGATATGCCCGGTCTTGCACACCTGCGTACGGCTGCCACCACATTCGAATGCAAGCGAAACGGTGCCAGTCCCTCACCTACACATATCGGGATATACCAATGACTAAGCCAACACCTAATCCGCCAGAAGATCCGGCTGCATCACCTTACGAATCCCTCGATTCCAAAAAACTCCACGAAGCCGCCGAACGCGCTCTAGATCACTATCTCGCCCCACCAAAACAAACACCAACGAAACGCAGCGGCCAACTCTTCAGCGTCTGCCCGGACATCAACACCGAAGCACTCCTGGCCAACGCCTCGGAAGATCTGCTGTCCATCAGCGCCATCGCCGCTGACCTGGCCGATGATGTAGACGGCTCACGCCGCTCAGTAGCCCTGGCGATCAGTCGCGTGGCTGAGGGGGCGCATTTGCTGGTAGAGCGGGCACTGGATCATCTGGATGAGCCGGAAATGGCGGCGATTCTCGCCAAGCAACAAAGCGGGCTCGGCTGATTCGTCACCCACAAAAAATGGGCACCCAACCCTGGTTGGCGTGCCCATTTTTTATTCCACTCCCCCGCTACGCGGGAGGTGAAAACGGATTACGGATTAACGCTGTCTTTCAACGATTTCCCAGGCTTGAAAGCAACGGTGTTGCTGGCCTTGATTTTGACGGGTTCACCGGTTTGCGGGTTTTTGCCGGTGCGGGCACCGCGATGGCGTTGCAGGAAGGTGCCGAAGCCCACCAGCGTCACGCTGTCTTTGCGGTGCAGGGCACCGGTGATTTCTTCAAGAACGGCGTTGAGAACGCGGTTGGCTTGTTCTTTGGTGAGGTCTGCTTTTTCAGCAATGGCTGCAGCGAGGTCTGGTTTACGCATGTGAGTGAAGCCCCTTTGACGGTTTGTTGTTGTTATGTCCGTGCTGCTCTCTATGGAGCAGCGCCCAAAGCGCCGCAGGTGCTCTACTCTGCGGCAGACGGGAGTGAGGATGGCACGCAGTGAGGCCCCGCGCCAGTATCGGCGCGGCCATTGTTAGGGCAAAAGGGGGGTGATTCCGACAGAACGACCGGTATTTATGCCAACAGGGCCGGAAGCTCTTTGTTCAGGGCCAGTTTTTCCATCACGGCGGCACCGGTGAGGGCGTAACCGAGCAGCTTGCCCGCGGCATCGCGGCATAAAACCTTGATGTCGGCGCCCTGCCCTTCGACTGTCCAGATGCCCTCTGCGCCCCGTGGCGGCGGGGACACCACCAACGGGCAGACCGGGGTCTTGACGGTGATCGGCATCGGGCCATAGGTGACGGCGGTCGGGTTGCCGGCCAGGGTTTGCGCCAGCGCTCGCGCACAGCTCATCAGGGGCATCACGTACAGCAGGTTCAGCCCGTCGACCTCGGCGCAGTCGCCCAGGGCGTAGATGTTGGCGTGGGAAGTCTTCAGGTGCCGGTCGACCATGATGCCGCGGTTGACCTGCAGACCGGCCGCAGCCGCCAGGTCGACGCGCGGTCGCAGGCCAATGGCCGAGACCACCACGTCGCACGGGATCACCTGGCCATCGGACAGGTGCGCTTCCAGGCCGTCAGCCACGCACTGCAGGCGGTTGAGCACCGGCCCGAGGTGGAAGCGAGCGCCAAGGCTTTCGAGGCCTGCCTGCACCGCAGCGGCGGCGGCCGGGTGCAAAAGGGTCGGCATGACCTGTTCGCACGGCGCAACCAGCTGCACTTCGTAGCCACCCAGGGTCAGGTCGTTGGCGAACTCGCAGCCGATCAGGCCGGCGCCGAGCAGCAGCACGCGGCGCTTGCCAGCCGCCGCCGCACGGAAGCGTGCGTAGTCTTCCAGGTCGTTGATCGGGAACACGCAGTCCGCCGCGTCGCCTTCAATGGGTACACGCACGGTTTCGGCGCCCCAGGCCAGGATCAGGTCGCGGTAGATCACCGCTTCTTCACCGATCCACAAGCGCTTGTGGCCCGGGTCGATGCCGCTGATGCGCGTGTGGGTGCGTATTTCAGCCTTGAGCTGTTCGGCCATGGCGCCGGGTTCGGCCATGCTCAGGCCGTCGGCATCCTTGTTTTTGCCGAAGCCGGTGGAGAGCATCGGCTTGGAGTAGGAGCGCCCGTCATCGGCGGTAATCAGCAGCAGCGGGGTTTCGCTATCGAGTTTGCGAAACTCGCGGGCCACGTTGTAGCCAGCCAGGCCGGTGCCAATGATTACGACAGGTGCGTTCATTCCTTACTCCTCAATTATTCAGGCAGCGATTTCGATCATTTCAAAATCCATTTTGCCCACACCGCAGTCCGGGCACAGCCAGTCTGCCGGGACGTCTTCCCAACGGGTGCCCGGCGCAATGCCGTCATCCGGCCAACCGTCGGCTTCGTTGTAGATCAGGCCGCAGACGATACATTGCCACTTTTTCATCAGGTACTTCCTCAGGGTTCAGGCGTTTTGCCGGCCGGACGGTCGATGGTTGTAGCACTGCCGTCCAACTCAGCGCGTTTTGTACTGATCGGAGCCATCGGATGCAAGCCTGTTCGGCGCAACGGCAGGCCATTTCAATCGATATCGGCGGCTGACATGTTAAGCTCGCCGCCTCATTTGCTGCCAATAATGACTCATTGTGCATCACACAGAATCCCCCTCTCCAGCTCCTCTCTGGCTCTCGCGCAGCGAACTGGCGCCCCTCCCCGATGCCTCCACCCTCGACTGGCTGTTCGACGAAGGCTCGCTGACCAGACGTCTGATTCATCTGTCGAATGACGCCTTCAGCGTCTCGCCGATGTTCGAAGGCTGGCAGCCCCTGCGTGCCGACGAATGCGCAGCACTGGACCTGGCCGATGGCAGTGAGGGCTGGGTCCGCGAGGTGTATTTGCGTGGTCATGGCCAGGCGTGGGTGTTTGCGCGCAGCGTGGCGTCACGCAGTGCATTGCAAGGCGACGGCTTGCACATGGACGAACTGGGCAGCCGCTCGCTGGGCGAATTGCTGTTTTGCGATCAGGCCTTCCAGCGCCGGGCCATCGAGGTTTGCCATTATCCGCAAGCGTGGCTGCCCGCCGAGGTGCAATCGCCTGGACTGTGGGGCCGCCGCTCGCGCTTCGACCGCGGCGCCTTGAGCGTTTTGGTGGCCGAAATTTTCCTGCCTTCCCTGTGGGACGCCGCCTGCGCCCAATCGGAGAACCGTTGATGTACCAAAGCCTGCTCAAGTCCTTGAACCGCTTGAACCCTCGGGCCTGGGATTTCATTCAGCTGACCCGCATGGACAAGCCGATCGGCATTTACCTGCTGCTCTGGCCTACGCTGTGGGCGCTATGGATTGCCGGCAAGGGTTCGCCCTCCCTGGCCAACATTGTGATTTTCGTCCTTGGCGTGGTACTGACTCGCGCTGGCGGCTGCGTGATCAACGACTGGGCGGACCGCAAGGTCGATGGTCATGTGAAGCGTACCGAGCAGCGGCCGCTGGTGAGCGGCAAGATCAGCTCCAAAGAGGCACTGGTATTCTTCGCACTGCTGATGGGCGTGAGTTTCCTGCTGGTGCTGTGCACCAATGCCGCGACCATTTGGTTGTCGTTGGGCGGCCTGGCACTGGCGTTCAGTTACCCATTCATGAAGCGCTACACCTATTACCCGCAAGTGGTGCTGGGCGCTGCATTTTCGTGGGGGATGCCGATGGCGTTCACCGCAGAAACCGGTGAATTGCCGGCTGTCGCATGGCTGCTGTGGATCGCCAACCTGATGTGGACCGTGGGTTACGACACGTATTACGCGATGACCGACCGCGATGACGACCTGAAGATCGGCGTGAAATCCACGGCGATTCTGTTCGGCGACGCGGACCGGGCGATCGTCCTGACCCTGCAAGGGCTGGCGCTGGGTTGCCTGTTGCTGGCGGGTTCGAAGTTCGACCTCGGTGGCTGGTTCCACCTTGGATTACTGGCGGCCGCGGGCTGCTTTGCCTGGGAGTTCTGGTACACCCGCGACAGGGACCGCATGCGTTGCTTCAAGGCGTTTTTACACAACCATTGGGCAGGGTTGGCGATTTTTGTGGGGATTGTTTTGGATTACGCAGTGCGTTAACGCCATATCGTGTGTAGGGGCGAGCCCGCTCGCGATGAATTTGAAGACGACGCGG
The DNA here is from genome assembly GCF_019956305.1 of Pseudomonas sp. BF-B-30. NCBI lineage: Bacteria > Pseudomonadati > Pseudomonadota > Gammaproteobacteria > Pseudomonadales > Pseudomonadaceae > Pseudomonas > Pseudomonas sp. BF-B-30. Next base: position 218,390 of record NZ_JAHBDG010000044.1, read on the forward strand.
TTATCCAGACGGCCCGCATAATCGTTCACGCTCATCGCGAGCAAGCTCGCTCCTACATGAGATGTCTTACATCTTCGGCCCTTGGAGGACGTGCCAGACCTTGTTCTTCATGTCGCCCGTCTTGTCTCCGGGTTTCTTGTCGTCGTCGTAGTAGTACAGCGGCTTGCCGTCGTAGGCCCATTGCATCGTGCCATCGTCACGCTGGACGACTGTCCATTTACCTTCAGCCTTGGCACCCGCTTCAGCCTTGAGCGGCGGCCAGTGTTTTGCGCACTCACCGGTGCATACCGACGTGCCGCCAGTGTCCTTGTCGAACGTGTACAAGGTCATGCCCTTATGGTCGACCATCATGCCGTCTTTCATCATCGCCGGCTCAGCTGCGAAGGCCATGGTCGGCAAGGAAAACGCCGCAACCAGTAGCAGAGCCTTGAAGGATTGCGAGATTTGCTTCATGGAAACCTTCCTTTTGTGGTTGTCAGGATTCGGACTTAAAGCTTAGCCCAGGATCCAGCCAATCGCCGACCGACTAAAATACTGTCACACGACTGCAATAATTCCGTTATCTAATGCGGCGCAAGACAGTTAAATGACAAGAGGATTAAGGGCATGGTTGGCAGGAGCATTCTGATCGTCGACGACGAAGCGCCTATTCGCGAAATGATCGCCGTTGCGTTGGAAATGGCCGGCTATGACTGCCTGGAGGCTGAAAACTCCCAGCAGGCCCACGCCATTATCGTCGACCGCAAACCGGACCTGATCCTGCTCGACTGGATGCTGCCCGGCACGTCCGGCATCGAGCTGGCCCGTCGTCTCAAGCGTGATGAATTGACCGGGGACATCCCGATCATCATGCTCACCGCCAAAGGTGAAGAGGACAACAAGATCCAGGGCCTGGAAGTCGGCGCCGACGACTACATCACCAAGCCGTTTTCCCCCCGTGAGCTGGTAGCGCGCCTGAAGGCCGTGCTGCGCCGTGCCGGCCCGACCGATGGCGAGGCGCCAATCGAAGTCGGCGGCCTGCTGCTGGACCCGATCAGCCACCGCGTGACCATCGACGGCCGTCCTGCCGAGATGGGCCCGACCGAATACCGCCTGCTGCAATTTTTCATGACCCACCAGGAGCGCGCCTACACGCGTGGCCAGTTGCTGGATCAGGTCTGGGGCGGCAACGTCTACGTTGAAGAGCGTACCGTCGACGTGCACATTCGTCGCCTGCGCAAAGCCCTCGGCGATGCTTACGAAAATCTGGTACAAACCGTGCGCGGCACCGGTTACCGCTTTTCTACCAAAGCCTGACCCGGACCTTTACCGCCCGACAAGCTGACAAGGACGCGCGTCAAGTGAACCAAAACTGGCATGGCACCCTGATTCGCCACATGCTGCTGCTGGTCACCGCCTGCCTGGTGATCGGCCTGATCACCGGCTATTACGGCTGGAGCCTCGCCGCAGGCCTGGGTCTTTACCTGGCCTGGACCCTCAAGCAATTGCTGCGTCTGCACGAGTGGCTGCGCCTGCACAAACCCGATGAAGCACCACCCGACGGCTACGGCCTGTGGGGCGAGGTGTTCGACAGCATCTACCACCTGCAACGCCGCGACCAACGGGTACGCGGGCGCCTGCAAGCGGTGATCGACCGGGTTCAGGAGTCCACCGCCGCGCTGAAAGACGCGGTGATCATGCTCGACACCGACGGCAACCTGGAATGGTGGAACCGCGCCGCCGAAACCCTGTTGGGCCTCAAGACGCCACAGGACAGCGGCCAACCGGTGACCAACCTGGTGCGTCATCCGCGCTTCAAGGAATACTTCGAGCAAGACAGCTACGCTGAGCCGCTGGAAATCCCTTCGCCGACCAACGACCGTGTACGAATCCAGCTGTACATCACCCGTTACGGCAACAACGAGCACTTGATGCTGGTGCGCGATGTGACGCGCATCCATCAGCTTGAGCAAATGCGCAAAGACTTCATCGCCAACGTTTCCCATGAACTGCGCACGCCGTTGACGGTGATCTGCGGTTACCTGGAAACCTTGCTCGATAACGTCGACGAGGTGAACCCGCGCTGGGGTCGTGCCTTGCAGCAGATGCAGCAACAAGGCGGACGCATGCAGACCCTGCTCAACGACCTGTTGTTGCTGGCCAAGCTGGAAGCCACCGATTATCCGTCGGACAACCAGCCGGTACCGATCGACGGCTTGCTGCAATCGATCAAGAGTGACGCGCAGCAGTTGTCTGGCCAGAAAAACCAGAAAATCACCCTGGAAGCCGACCCGACGATTCTGCTCAAGGGCAGCGAAGCGGAGTTGCGCAGCGCGTTTTCCAACCTGGTGTTCAACGCGGTGAAGTACACCCCGGCCGAAGGCAATATCCGCATTCGCTGGTGGGGCGATGACCAAGGGGCGCACCTGAGCGTGCAGGATTCCGGGATCGGCATCGATGCCAAACATCTGCCGCGCCTGACCGAACGCTTCTATCGCGTCGACTCCAGCCGCAACTCCAACACCGGGGGCACCGGCCTGGGGCTGGCGATCGTCAAACACGTCTTGTTACGACATCGGGCACGCATGGAAATCAGCAGCGTGCCGGGCCACGGCAGTACCTTTACCTGCCACTTTGCCCCGGCCCAGGTCACCAAATCTCGGGTTATCAGCACCGCTGACTGATACCGGCCAGCACGCGCCACTAGGCAACGGGCCGGTCAGCCGCTACATTGGCTGACTTGTGCCTGCCTTTCAGGCGCGGTTTTTTACTTCCCTCTCGAATATACGGAACCCGCAAAACTCCATCATGGACCCTTCCCCTGGCTTGACCCTCGCTACAATTTTCGCCGACTTCGGCATGATTCTTTTTGCTCTGATCCTGGTTTTGCTCAACGGATTTTTCGTTGCGGCGGAATTCGCCATGGTCAAATTGCGCTCGACCCGGGTCGAGGCCATCGCTGACAAAAACGGCTGGCGCGGGCACATCCTGCGCACCGTGCACAGTCAGCTCGATGCTTACCTGTCGGCTTGCCAATTGGGTATCACCCTCGCGTCCCTGGGCCTGGGTTGGGTCGGTGAACCCGCGTTTGCCCACATTCTTGAGCCGGTGTTGAGCGCAGTCGGCGTCGAGTCGGCCGAAGTGGTCAAAGGCATCTCGTTCTTCACCGCCTTCTTCATCATTTCGTACCTGCACATCGTGGTCGGCGAACTGGCCCCCAAATCCTGGGCCATCCGCAAACCCGAGTTGCTGTCGCTGTGGACCGCCGTGCCGCTGTACCTGTTCTATTGGGCCATGTACCCGGCCATCTACCTGCTCAACGCCAGCGCCAACACTATCCTGCGCATTGCGGGGCAAGGTGAACCCGGCCCGCATCACGAGCACCACTACAGCCGGGAAGAACTGAAACTGATCCTGCACTCCAGCCGTGGCCAGGACCCGAGCGACCAAGGCATGCGCGTGCTGGCCTCGGCAGTGGAAATGGGTGAACTGGAAGTGGTCGACTGGGCCAACTCCCGCGAAGATCTGGTGACCCTGGAGTTCAACGCACCACTCAAGCAGATCCTGGCGATGTTCCGTCGCCACAAGTTCAGCCGCTACCCGGTGTACGACAGCGAGCGCCAGGAGTTCGTCGGCCTGCTGCACATCAAGGATCTGCTGCTGGAACTGGCGGCGCTGGACCACATTCCCGAGTCGTTCAACCTGGCCGAACTGACCCGCCCGCTGGAGCGCGTGTCGCGGCACATGCCGCTGTCGCAGTTGCTGGAGCAGTTCCGCAAGGGCGGCTCGCACTTCGCCGTGGTCGAAGAGGCCGACGGCAACATCATCGGCTACCTGACCATGGAAGACGTGCTGGAAGTGCTGGTCGGCGACATCCAGGACGAACACCGCAAGGCCGAACGCGGGATCCTCGCGTATCAGCCGGGCAAGCTGCTGGTGCGGGGCGATACGCCACTTTTCAAGGTTGAAAGGTTGCTGGGCATCGACCTCGACCACGTCGAAGCCGAAACCCTTGCCGGGCTGGTCTATGAGAGCCTCAAGCGCGTTCCGGAAGAGGAAGAAGTGCTGGAAGTCGAAGGCCTGCGGATCATCATCAAGAAGATGAAAGGGCCGAAGATCGTTCTGGCCAAGGTGTTGATGCTGGATTGATCTGCGGCTGAAGGGCCTTTTGTGGCGAGGGGGCTTGCCCCCGTTGGGCTGCGAAGCGGCCCTGAATTCAGTCAGCTCGATTATCCATATACCGCGCAGTTGGGTTTACGACTGCTGCGCAGCCGAACGGGGCAGTGCGGCGTTCCGACAAGCCCCCTCGCCACAGTTGATCACCGAAAACTTCACTTCCCGCCCAACGCAAAGTTGGGCAGCGCACCCACCGGCTGGTTGAACTGGTACGGAATCGAGACCAGCCCCAGCCCGGTATTGCGCTGCACCACAAAGTGCAAGTGCGGCCCGGTACTGTTGCCGGTGTTGCCGGACAACGCCAACGCACTACCTACCGTTACTCGCTGACCTTCCCGAACGCAGACCGAACCTTTCTTGAGGTGCAGGTAAACACCCATGGTCCCGTCATCGTGCAGCACCCGCACGAAATTGCCGGAAGCGTCGGTGCCGCGCCCGCTCTGCCTGTTCTCGGTTTTCACCACCACCCCGCCTCGCGCGGCAATGATCGGCGTGCCCTCAGGCATTGCGATGTCTATGGCATATCGGCTCTTGGGCCCGAAGTGGCTGTAGGGGCCATTGGCGCCCTGACTGATCCGGAATGGTCCACCACGCCAGGGCAACGGGTACCGATAGCCCACCGTGGGCCCAGAGGGGTCGCCCAGGGAGTATTTGAACTTCGGGACGTATGCGAGGGGCCTCCCGCCTTTAGTCGCCGTGAGCCGCGCCAGACGAACGCTGCTGCGTAGCGGTATCACCCGCCGAATCGTCCCGCCCGGCACGCCGCTGGCGTTCTTCACCCCGGCAAAACTCAATTCGACTTCTACTGGCGCATACAGGTCATTGCGCACGTACACGCTGTGCACGCCGTTCTTCTTCATGATGATGAGGCGCACCTGACGCTCAAGGTGCTCGACCATGCCATCGCGAAAAACGAACACATGGGCGCCTTTGCTGGGGCGGTCGCTGTAGGAAACCACGCCATAGGCGTCCTTGGACTTGTAGATGGTCATGGCCACGGCCGAGGTGGCGACCATGAACAAGCCACATAAAAACAGCAGGCGCGTGAACATGAGCAAGGATTCTGTCGAGTGAGATCTGGGATTGAGCCTAGCAGCTGCAATGGACCCGGGTAGCCGGCAGATGTTTCAGAAAAGGTGTTCAGCAGATGTGCGGTAAAAGTGATGACCCCATCGTCGGATCGCCGCCCGGAGCAAGCTCGCTCCCACAAGAGAACGCATTACAAATGTGGAAGCGAGCCTGCTCGCGAAAGCGGACTGTCAGGCGGCCCTATATCAAGCGCCAGGAATAAAGTGCTTCTGCGCCGTACCCCGTGCAATCAGGCGGGAGATGTAATCGAGCTTCTGCGCATCCTGGTCGACAAAACGGAAGGTCAGTTGCAGCCAGTCGCTGTCGGGCTTCGGTTCGTGGGCCACGACGGCGTGCAGGTAACCGTTGAGGCGGGCGATTTCGGCGTTGTCGCCCTGCTCAAGATCCAGCACGGCGCTGTCGAGGATCTGCGGCAGGGTCTCGGTGCGTTTGACCACCAACAGGGCTTCCTTGAGGCTCAAGGCCTTGATCACACATTGCGCGATGCCGTTCGGCAAACGCAGTTGACCCTGGCCACGGCCACTGGTGGGTGCCGAGGAGGTCGCAGGCGTCTTGACCGGTGGACTGTTGAGCAAGCCTTTGGACGGTGCGGGTGCGGCCGTTGGTGTCGCTACGGGTGCCTTGCCAGCGGTCAAGGCGGCAAGGGAGTCGTTACCGAAGGCAGGGCTGGTTTTGGTTGCGGCTACGTTGATCAAGGCGTCGAGTTTGCCGACCTTGTGCAGCGCCTGCTTGACCTTGGTGATCAGTTGCTCGTTGGTGAACGGTTTGCTGACGTAACCGGAAACTCCGGCCTGGATCGCCTGGACAACGTTCTCCTTGTCGCCACGGCTGGTGACCATCACGAAGGGCATTGTTTTGAGGGTGTCTTGCTCGCGGCACCAGGTCAGCAGTTCCAGGCCGGACATTTCCGGCATTTCCCAGTCGCACAGGACCAGGTCGAAGGCTTCCTTGGCCAGCATGGCCTGGGCCTTTCTGCCATTGATCGCGTCTTCAATCCGCATGCCCGGGAAATAGTTGCGCAGGCACTTCTTGACCAGGTCACGAATGAACGACGCGTCGTCCACGACCAACACATTGACCTTACTCATCCAAAACCCCTTTAAAAAATCCCGGCCAGCATACCGCCTTGCTGATGGCACATTGCCAAAAACCTTCAGTCACGCCGGACTTTTCGTTCGCGGGGTGCTGCTTTTCGAATTCGTGAAGCTCAAACAAAAACGCCCGGCCAAAAGGCCGGGCGCTTTACTTGGGCAACCTTACTTATCGTCAGTTTTGCCCGGAACATTAGCGCTTTCGCCGGTTGTTCCTTCGACTTCTTCTTTCATGCGCTTGAGACCCAGGTGCCGCACGTCGGTGCCGCGTACCAGGTAGATCACCAGCTCCGAGATATTGCGCGCGTGGTCGCCGATACGCTCCAGCGAACGCAGCACCCAGATAATGCTCAGAACCCGCGAAATGGAACGCGGATCTTCCATCATGTAGGTAGCCAGCTCACGCAGGGCAGTCTTGTATTCGCGGTCGATGATCTTGTCGTACTGCGCCACCGACAAGGCCAGTTCGGCGTCGAAACGGGCAAAGGCGTCCAGTGCATCGCGGACCATGTTGCGCACCTGGTCGCCGATGTGACGCACTTCGACGTAACCGCGCGGCGCTTCGCCTTCTTCGCACAGCTGGATGGCACGACGGGCGATCTTGGTCGCTTCGTCACCGATGCGCTCCAGGTCGATCACCGATTTGGAAATGCTGATGATCAGGCGCAGGTCGGACGCAGCCGGCTGACGACGGGCCAGAATGCGCAGGCATTCTTCGTCGATGTTGCGTTCCATCTGGTTGATCTGGTCGTCGATCTCGCGCACCTGCTGGGCCAGGCCGGAGTCGGCCTCGATCAGCGCGGTCACCGCGTCGTTGACTTGCTTTTCCACCAGCCCGCCCATGGCCAGGAGGTGGCTGCGCACCTCTTCAAGCTCGGCGTTGAATTGCGCGGAAATGTGGTGGGTAAGGCCTTCTTTACTAATCATCTTTTTCGCTCCGCGAAAGTTGCAAGCTTCAAGCTGCAAGCTTCAAGCAGTTATGTACAAGTCCTGGAATCGCACCGCTTCTTTCTTGCCGCATGCAGCTTGTAGCTCGCGGCGGCCTCAACTAGCCATACCGACCAGTGATGTAGTCTTCGGTCTGCTTCTTCGCCGGATTGGTGAACAGGGTATCGGTGTCGCCAAACTCGACCAGCTTGCCCATGTACATGAACGCGGTGTAGTCGGACACCCGCGCGGCCTGTTGCATGTTGTGGGTCACGATCACGATGGTGAACTTGGATTTCAGTTCGTAGATCAGCTCTTCGACTTTCAGCGTGGAGATCGGGTCGAGTGCCGAGCACGGTTCGTCGAGCAACAGTACTTCCGGTTCCACAGCAATGGTGCGGGCGATCACCAGACGTTGCTGCTGACCACCGGACAGACCCAGTGCCGACTCGTGCAGACGGTCCTTGACCTCGTCCCACAGTGCCGCGCCTTTCAACGCCCACTCGACGGCTTCGTCGAGGACGCGCTTCTTGTTGATGCCCTGGATGCGCAGGCCGTAAACCACGTTTTCGTAGATGGTTTTCGGGAAAGGGTTCGGCTTCTGGAACACCATGCCGACGCGACGACGCAGCTCGGCCACGTCTTCGCCCTTGCGATAGATGTTGTTGCCGTACAGGTTGATCTCGCCTTCAACGCGGCAGCCGTCAACCAGGTCGTTCATACGGTTGAAGGTACGCAGCAGCGTGGACTTGCCACAGCCGGACGGGCCGATGAAGGCGGTCACGCGCTGTTTCGGGATGTTCATGCTGACGTCGTACAGCGCTTGTTTTTCGCCGTAGAACAGGCTCAGGCCCGGCACTTCGATGGCTACGGTTTCCTGCTCGAGGTTCAGGCTCTGTTTGTCGCGACCCAGCGCCGACATGTTGATGCCGTGGGTATGTGCTTCGTGCTGCATGGGAGGCTCCCTGTGCTAACAAATTCGGTTCGGAACGCTGCTTATTGCAGTTCCCATCAATATTCCGGTGGACGCGGTCCAGTGTGGGAGCGGGCTTGCTCGCGAAGAGGCCGGCACATTCAACATCAATGTTGCCTGACCCACCGCTTTCGCGAGCAAGCCCGCTCCCACATTGGAAATCAGCTATCCAGCGCCTTGTACTTCTCGCGCAGGTGGTTACGGATGTACACCGCCGACAGGTTCAATGTCGCGATCACCAGCACCAACAGCAACGCCGTGGCGTACACCAGCGGTCGCGCGGCTTCGACGTTCGGGCTCTGGAAGCCGACGTCATAAATGTGGAAGCCAAGGTGCATGATCTTCTGGTCCAGGTGCAGGTACGGGTAGTTACCGTCCACCGGCAGCGACGGCGCCAGTTTCACTACACCCACCAGCATCAGCGGCGCCACTTCACCCGCGGCGCGAGCCACGGCGAGGATCATGCCGGTCATCATCGCCGGGCTGGCCATCGGCAGCACGATCTTCCACAAGGTTTCAGCCTTGGTCGCGCCGAGGGCCAACGAGCCTTCACGCACGGTGCGAGGAATCCGCGCCAGGCCTTCTTCGGTAGCCACGATCACCACAGGTACCGCCAGCAGCGCCAGGGTCAGCGAGGCCCAGAGCAGACCCGGCGTACCGAAGGTCGGTGCTGGCAGTGCTTCCGGGAAGAACAGACGGTCGAGCGAGCCGCCCAGCACATAGACGAAGAAGCCCAGGCCGAACACGCCGTAAACGATCGCCGGAACACCCGCCAGGTTGTTCACCGCGATGCGGATGATTCGGGTCAGTGCGTTCTGCTTGGCGTATTCACGCAGGTAAACCGCTGCCAACACGCCGAACGGAGTCACGATCATCGCCATGATCAGGGTCATCATCACGGTGCCGAAAATCGCCGGGAAAATCCCGCCTTCGGTGTTTGCTTCACGCGGGTCGTCGGACAGGAACTCCCAGATCTTGCTGAAATAGAAACCGATCTTGGTGAAGGTGCTCATGGCGTTCGGCTGGTAGGCGTGAACCACTTTGCCCAGACCGATTTCGATTTCTTTGCCATTGGCGTCGCGGGCTGTCAAAGCGTCGCGGTTGAACTGTGCATGCAAGTCAGTCAGACGCGCTTCGATATCCTGATAGCGGGCGTTCAGCTCAGCGCGCTCGGATTCCATGTCCGCTTGTGCGGTTGCGTCGAGTTTACCTTCCAGCTCCAGCTTGCGGCCGTGCAGACGGATGCGCTCCAGACCTGCGTTGATCGCACCAATATCACTCTTTTCCAGTGACTTCAGTTGCGCAGCAAGCTTGTTCACGCGGTCGATCCGCGCTTGCAGCTCAGGCCATGCCGCTTCCCCCTCGGCGATAACCTTGCCGTCCTGTTTGACGTTAACGAGGTAGCCGTAAAAGTTGCCCCACTCGCGACGCTCGATGGCCATCAACTCGACCGGGGTGGTCTGGTTGGTCAGCCACTCGCCGACGACCCAGGTGAAGTCGTTGCCGTTCAGATCACGGTTGCCGACCTTGATCAGCTCGCGGGTCATGAATTCCGGGCCCTGATCAGGCACCGGCAGACCGGCACTTTTCAGACGGGCGCGCGGCACTTCTTCTTTCTGCACCACCTCACCGACGACCAGATGCTGGCCCTGGCCCGGCACGTCATAGCTGGCGTGGATCAGATCCGCCGGCCAGAAGTGACCCAGGCCACGCACGGCAATCACTGCCAGCAGGCCAATGGTCATGATGACCGCGATGGACACCGCGCCACCGCTGATCCAGACGCCGGGGGCGCCGCTCTTGAACCATCCTTTCAGGGAGTTCTGTTTCACAGACTTCTACCTTTCTTAAAGCGACGAGTATTTCTTGCGCAGACGCTGACGAATCAGTTCTGCGAGGGTGTTCATGACGAAGGTGAACAACAGCAGCACCAGCGCCGAGAGGAACAGCACGCGGTAGTGGCTGCCGCCGACTTCCGATTCGGGCATTTCCACTGCGACGTTGGCCGCCAGGGTGCGCAGGCCTTCGAACAGGTTCATTTCCATGACCGGGGTGTTACCGGTAGCCATCAACACGATCATGGTTTCACCGACCGCACGGCCCATGCCGATCATCAGCGCCGAGAAGATGCCCGGGCTCGCGGTGAGGATCACCACGCGGGTCATGGTCTGCCACGGCGTGGCACCGAGGGCCAGGGAGCCGAGGGTCAGGCCGCGAGGCACGCTGAACACGGCGTCTTCGGCGATGGAGTAGATGTTCGGGATGACCGCGAAGCCCATGGCCAGGCCCACTACCAGGGCGTTGCGCTGGTCGTAGGTGATGCCCAGGTCGTGGGAGATCCACATGCGCATGTCGCCACCGAAGAACCAGTTCTCCATGAACGGGCTCATGTACAACGACAACCAGCCTACGAACAGGATCACCGGAATCAGCAGCGCACTTTCCCAGCCATCCGGGACTTTCAGGCGGATCGACTCAGGCAGGCGGCTGAAGGTGAAACCGGCGACCAGGATGCCGATCGGCAGCAACATCAGCAGGCTGAAGATGCCCGGCAAATGCCCTTCAACATAGGGCGCGAGGAACAGGCCGGCGAAGAAACCGAGGATCACCGTCGGCATCGCTTCCATCAGCTCGATCACCGGTTTGACCTTGCGGCGCATGCCAGGAGCCATGAAGTACGCGGTGTAGATCGCAGCGGCAACGGCCAGTGGAGCGGCCAGCAGCATGGCGTAGAACGCGGCTTTCAGGGTACCGAAGGTCAGCGGCGACAGGCTCAGCTTGGGTTCGAAGTCGGTGTTGGCGGCAGTCGATTGCCAGACGTATTTAGGCTCGTCGTAGTTCTCGTACCAGACCTTGCTCCACAGCGCGCTCCACGAGACTTCCGGGTGCGGGTTGTCGAGCAGCAGCGGGTGCAACTTGCCACCGGCTTCCACGATCACGCGGTTGGCGCGCGGCGACAGACCGAAAACGCCTTGGCCTTCTGCGACCGGCTCCACCAGCAAGGTGCGGTGGGCAGTGCTGTGGAACACGCCAAGCTTGCCGGAAGCGTCGAGGGCAACGAAGCCCTTGCGGCGCTCTTCGGCGGTGATTTCAACGATAGGCGTGGTGCCCATCTGGAAGGTGCGGATCTGCTTCAGGCGTTGCTCGCCATCGGGGTCGCGCGCCATGAACCACTGGGCCAGGCCGCCTTTGGAGTCACCGATGATCAGCGAGATGCCGCCCACCAGTTGGGTGCTGGCGGTGACTTGAGCCTCACCGTCTTCAAGCAGTTTGTAGCGACCGTTGAGGCTCTTGTCGCGCAGGCTGAACACGTCGGCCTGGGCACGCCCGTTGACCACGTAAAGCCACTGCTGACGCGGGTCGACGAAAATATTCTTCACCGGCTCGGTCATTTGCGGCAGTTCGATGCGTTTCTGCTCGTTGGTGATTTCGCCGGTCATCATGTTCTCTTCGCTGGTCAGCGACAGAACATTGAGTTGCGAACCGGTGGAGCCGACCAGCATCAGGGTCGAATCATTGGCGTTGAGGCTGACGTGTTCCAGCGCACCGCCGGCTTCGTTGACCGCGATTGGCGTTTCGCCGTACGGGTACTCGACGGCCGGGGTGATGGTTTTCTTGCCTTCCGGGTAGCTGACTTTATAGGTGTGACGGAACACCAGGGCCTGACCGTTGGACAGACCTACGGCCACCAGCGGGTGACCTGGCTGGTCTTCACCGATGGAGGTCACGGTGGTGCCGGCCGGGATCGACAGATCGACGCGCTTCAATTCAGCGCCACTGTCGATATCGAAGAACAACGCCTGGCCCTTGTCGGAAACGCGCATGGCTACCTGATTCTGCTCTTCGAGCGAGATCATCAGTGGCTTGCCAGCGTCCTGCATCCAGGCCGGGGTAATGGACTCTTTCGCGGTCAGGTCGGCACCCTGGAACAGCGGCGCAACAACATAGGCGAGGAAGAAGAAGATCAGGGTGATGGCTGCCAGCACCGCCAGGCCGCCGATGAGGACGTACCAACGGGTGAAGCGATCTTTGAGCGCGCGAATGCGGCGCTTGCGTTGCAGCTCAGGCGTATTGAAGTCAATTCGCTTGGGGGGATTAGTAGTCATGTTGGAATTGGCCAGATCATTCATGCGCTCACCCTAGCGATCCTGTATGACAGAAAGATGACAATGCAGTGACGCACCAAATCCACCGCCAGCGGGACTGGCAGAGGATCGAAAATTTGAGGTGTGTAAAAGGCCGGCCTGCAAGCAGATCCGGCCTTTTACTTGAGTCCGGAAGGGTTCACCCCGGACTCAATTTGTTACTTTTTTACGACTGCAGTGCCGCCTTCCGCCAGACCCAGGTCAGCCAGTGCTTTTGCAGCAACCTTGGCTGGCAGTGGGATGTAGCCGTCTTTCACCACAACTTCCTGGCCCTGTTTGGACAGAACCAGCTTCACGAACTCAGCTTCCAGCGGAGCCAAAGGCTTGTTCGGGGCTTTGTTGACGTACACGTACAGGAAGCGCGACAGCGGGTACTTGCCGTTCAGGGCGTTTTCTTCAGTGTCTTCAACAAACTCGGTGCTGCCTTTCTTGGCCAGGGCCACCGTCTTCACGCTGGCAGTCTTGTAACCGATACCCGAGTAACCGATGCCGTTCAGCGAGGAGCTGATCGACTGCACAACCGAAGCCGAGCCTGGCTGTTCGTTGACGTTTGGCTTGAAGTCACCTTTGCACAGGGCTTCTTCCTTGAAGTAGCCATAAGTGCCGGATACCGAGTTACGACCGAACAGCTGAACCGGCTTGTTGGCCAGGTCGCCGGTCACACCCAGGTCACCCCAGGTTTTGACGTCGGCTTTGCCGCCGCACAGACGGGTGGACGAGAAGACCGCATCGACCTGTTCCATGGTCATATGCTTGATCGGGTTGTCCTTGTGTACGAATACGGCCAAGGCATCCACGGCAACCGGAATAGCGGTTGGCTTGTAACCGTATTTGGTTTCGAAGGCCTGCAGCTCGTTGTCCTTCATCTTGCGACTCATCGGGCCCAGGTTAGCGGTGCCTTCGGTCAACGCAGGTGGCGCGGTAGAAGAACCGGCGGCCTGAATCTGGATGTTTACGTTCGGGTATTCTTTTTTGTAGTTCTCAGCCCAGAGGGTCATGAGGTTGGCCAGGGTATCGGAGCCGACGCTGGACAGGTTGCCCGACACACCAGTGGTCTTGGTGTAGCTCGGGATAGCAGGGTCAACAGCGGCAACCGCGTTGGCAGTCGCAACGCCAGCAGCGACAAAAGTCATTGCCGCCATCAAACGCTTCAGTTTCATGCCTTACTCCTAGCAGATAGGGTGTGTTAAGTCGGGGCCAAGTATCAGCAGGCCGTGTGAACACTCTATGGCTGAAATATGACAATTGGATGAAAGGCCATTATTCGATGTTTTGAAGGGATACAGCGTTATCGTTCTTCGCGAGCAAGCCCGCTCCCACAGGGGATCTGCGGTGAACACAGATCCCCTGTGGGAGCGGGCTTGCTCGCGAAGGCGTCAGTGATATCGATACAAAGGGCTGGCTTAACGCCCCCTCTTCCAGAGCCAGGCCCCCACCAGAATCCCGACCCCGCACAACACGGCCACATAATAAGCAGGCCCCATCGCACTTTCCTTGAGCAACAGGCTGACGATCATCGGCGTCAGACCACCGAAAATCGCGTAGGCGACGTTGTAGGAGAACGACAGGCCGCTGAAACGCACCACCGGCGGGAACGCCTTGACCATCACATACGGCACCGCGCCGATGGTGCCGACCAGCAGACCGGTCAGGGCATACATCGGGAATAGCCAGTCGGGATGATCGGCCAGGCTGTGGTAGAAGGTCCAGGAACTGGCCAGCAATGCGGTACAGCCGATCACGAAGACTCGTCCCGCACCGAAGCGATCGGCCAGTGCGCCGGCAATGATGCAACCAAAACTCAGGAACACGATCGCCACGCTGTTCGCCTGCAGGGACGTGGTTGGCGAGAAGTGATAGACCGTCTGCAACACAGTCGGTGTCATCAGGATCAACACCACGATGGCGGCCGACAGCAGCCAGGTCAGCAGCATCGAAATGGCGATGGCGCCACGATGGTCACGCAACACCGCACGCAGCGGCACTTCTTCGGCCAGGGCCTTGCGCTGTTGCAGCTCGGCGAACACCGGGGTTTCGTGCAGCCAGCGACGCAGGTACACCGAGAACAGACCGAACACGCCACCCAGCAGGAACGGAATTCGCCAGGCGTAATCCGCTACTTCCACCGGGGTGTAGATACTGTTGATCGCCGTGGCGACCAGCGAACCAAGCAGGATGCCCGCCGTCAGGCCGCTGGTCAGGGTCCCGCAGGCATAGCCGATATGCCGTTGCGGCACGTGTTCGGAAACGAAGACCCATGCCCCCGGCACTTCACCGCCAATGGCCGCGCCCTGGATCACCCGCATCAACAGCAACAGGATCGGCGCCCACATGCCGATCTGCGCATAAGTCGGCAGCAAACCCATGATCAAGGTCGGCACCGCCATCATGAAAATGCTCAGAGTGAACATTTTCTTGCGGCCCAGCAGGTCACCGAAGTGCGCCATCACGATGCCACCCAGCGGTCGAGCCAGGTAGCCGGCGGCGAAGATGCCGAAGGTCTGCATCAGGCGTAGCCACTCAGGCATGTCCGCCGGGAAGAACAACTTGCCCACCACCGTGGCGAAGAACACGAAGATGATGAAATCGTAGAACTCCAGCGCGCCGCCCAGGGCAGACAGCGATAGAGTCTTGTAGTCGTTGCGCGTCAGCGGACGTGCGGGTTGATCTGGCTGCGCGATGCTCGAGGGCGCTGTGGTCATGGCAAGGGCTTCTCTTATAGTCGGATCTGCAACCTCAACAACGCTGGCTGAGGTTTGGGCAGGTCCGGCACGATAGCAAATTGTTCGAAAAAGCACATAGAGGTGCATTTTTGACAGTCAAAATGAGAACCGGACGGTCGTCGCGGAGTCTACCGACCGATATACTCAAAGCCTGCTCCGGTTTTTGAGGGGTTGCTGTGCGAAAGCGCCTGTCAGGTTCATAGGCGATTTCGCAGAGTTTCCCTTTAGGCGCCTGATGGAAAACGTGACGAACGTAGTATGTTCGGTGCTGAATCGTTTTTCCCGAAGACGGCTACCACCAGCAATACCAACGAAGAGTCACGGGTCAGAGGCCCCCCGGCATGATAGAACTCGAACAAGAAGATCCGATCCCGCAAGGCGACCTGGCCTTGCAAATCACCGCGCTCCCACGCGAAACCAACGGCTTTGGCGATATTTTCGGCGGCTGGCTGGTGGCGCAGATGGATTTGGCAGGCACCGCGATGGCCAGCAAGGTCGCCGGCGGACGCGTTGCCACCGTTGCAATCGACCGCATGGCGTTTCTGGTTCCGGTGGCGGTGGGCGCTCAGCTCTCCTTTTATACCCAGGCCCTGGAAATCGGCCGCAGCTCGATCAAGATGATGGTCGAGGTCTGGAGCGACGACCCACTGTCCAGCGAGTGGCGTAAAGTAACCGAAGCGGTGTTTGTGTTCGTTGCCATCGACGGCAGCGGTCGCACCCGTTCGGTTCCACCCCGGGCTCGCTGAAAGAACTTCTAAACCTGGTAGCCGTTTTGCGGTCGATAGTCGTCCACGTTACTGATCGAGAGCTGTCCCATGAGCACGCCCAATGTTGAAGCCGTAAAACTGGATGAACTGAACTGTTGGCGTATTCGCCACGGTCAGGCTGAATTACTGGTGGCCCAGCAAGGCGCGCACATCCTCAGTTATCAACTGGCCGGCCAGCCGCCACTGATCTGGCTCAATGACGAGGCCGTGTTCAAGACCGGCAAGAGCATCCGTGCCGGCGTGCCGGTGTGCTGGCCGTGGTTCGGCGTCTTCGACCGTAACCCGCAAAGCGTGCAGGCGATGCGCGTCAGCAATGAAGCGCCGTCGGCTCACGGCTTCGTGCGAGCGATGGATTGGGAGCTGGGCGGCATCGAAGCCGAAGGCGAAAGCCTGAAAGTCGAATTCCTCCTGCCCTACCCCGACGGCGGCTTTCCTGGCTGGCCGCACCAGGTGGACTTGAAGCTGAGCATTCGCCTCGACGAGCAGTTGCACATCCACCTGACCAGCCATAACCGGGGCGCTGAAACCGTCAGCATCAGCCAGGCGCTGCACAGTTACTTTGCCGTCAGCGATGTGCGCGAGGTGCATGTCGAAGGTGTGGGCGGTCTCAAGTACATCGAAACCCTGGATAACTGGAAAGCCGTAACCCAGACCGGTGATCTGCGTTTTACCGGCGAAACCGACCGCATCTATCTCGATGCCCCGCCACTGCTGAGCATCGTCGATCCGGCCTGGGAGCGACGCATCGAACTGACCAGCTGTGGATCGCGTACGGCGGTGATCTGGAACCCGTGGATCGACCGCGCCGCTGCATTCAGCGACATGGCCGACGACGGTTGGCAGCGCATGCTGTGCATCGAGACGGCGAACGTGATGGGTGATGTGGTGAACCTGGCACCAGGTGCCAGCCATACCTTGGGCGTGAGCATCGCCAGCAAATCGCTCTAACACCACAAAACTGATGTGGGAGCGGGCTTGCTCGCGAAGGCGGTGTACCAGTCAACGATGATGTTGAATGTTACGGCCTCTTCGCGAGCAAGCCCGCTCCCACATTGGGTTTATGCTGGCTTGAGTGGCGCGTTACAGATCCGATTCCTTCACCACCCGCACCGTCGCCGCATCCAGCGCATACGCCGCATCCGCCAAGTCATTGCTGACCTTCTCGACCTTCAGCGTGCCGGTGACCCACAGCGGCGTGTAGATATCGTTCAGTTTCAGGCCCTTTGGATAGCGCACCAGCACCAGTTGGTTGGGCGGCGGCGGCGGCACGTGGATGCACGCGCCCGGGTACGGCACCAGGAAGAACAACGTACTGCGGCCCTTGGCATCGGACTCCAGCGGCACGGGGTAACCGCCAATGCGGATGTTCTTGTCGTTCATCGACGCAACGGTCTTGGTCGAGTACATCACCGCCGGCAAGCCTTTGGCCTGCTTCATCCCACCCTTGTCGGTGAAAGTGCCATTGGCCTCAGGGGAGTTGTGGTCGATTTCAGGCATGGCCTCGAGGGCCTTCTGGTCCGACTTGGGCATCAATTCGAGCCAGTCGGTTTCCGGCAGCTCGCCAGCATGGGCAAGGCCCGTTCCCAATAAAAGTAAAGTCAGCAGAAGACGGCGCATGAAAGTGCTCGGTATAGGAGTGATCAGAAAACGCCGAGCATTCTAGCCCTCCCGGCTTGTGCGACCGAGAGGACTTTGTCGCCTGGATCAGTTCTTTTTGATCAGTCCGTAGATCACCAGCAACACAACGGCGCCCACCAGCGCACCGATGAAGCCTGCGCCTTGACCAGCCTGATAAATGCCCAGAGCCTGGCCACCGTAAGTGGCCGCCAGCGAACCGCCGATACCGAGCAGGATGGTCATGATCCAGCCCATGTTGTCATCGCCCGGTTTCAGGAACCGCGCCAACAGGCCGACAATCAAGCCGATAAAGATGGTTCCGATAATTCCCATGGCATTTCCCTCAATATGGAGTGGTCATGCCAAAGCCTAGTCAGACTTTGGCATCCTGCCATGAGAGAACGGCGGTCCCTGAATGGTTCCGCCGCTGCCACATGAAACTATTCGGCGATTAGCGCTTCGACCTTGAGGATCTGCGCGGTCAGCGTTTCGCGATCCGCACAACGCAGGTTGGCGTGACCGACCTTGCGACCGACCTTGAACGCCTTGCCATAGTGATGCAGATGGCAATCGGCGATGCTCAGGACCTTCTCGGTCTCAGGCACTTTGCCGATGAAGTTGAGCATCGCGCTTTCGCCGACCTTGGCCGTCGAACCCAACGGCAGACCGGCAACGGCCCGCAGGTGGTTTTCGAACTGGCTGCACTCGGCGCCTTCGGTGGTCCAGTGCCCGGAGTTGTGCACTCGCGGGGCGATTTCGTTGGCCTTGAGGCCACCGTCGACTTCAAAGAACTCGAACGCCATCACGCCGACGTAATCCAGTTGCTTGAGCACACGGCTGGAGTAGTCTTCGGCCAAGGCTTGCAGCGGGTGATCGGTGCTGGCCACGGACAGCTTGAGGATGCCGCTGTCGTGGGTGTTGTGTACCAGCGGATAGAAGCGGGTTTCACCGTCGCGGGCACGCACGGCGATCAGCGAGACTTCACCGGTGAACGGCACGAAGCCTTCCAGCAGACAGGCCACGCTGCCCAGCTCGGCAAAGGTGCCAACCACATCTTCTGGCGTGCGCAGGACTTTCTGACCCTTGCCGTCGTAACCCAAGGTACGGGTCTTCAGCACCGCCGGCAGGCCGATGGAAGCCACGGCGTCGTCCAGATCAGCCTGGGACTGAATGTCGGCGAACGCCGGGGTAGGAATCCCCAGGTCCTTGAACATGCTCTTCTCGAACCAACGATCGCGGGCGATGCGCAGCGCTTCGGCGCTCGGATAGACCGGGACGAATTGCGACAGGAAAGCCACGGTCTCGGCCGGAACGCTTTCGAACTCGAAGGTCACCAGATCGACTTCATCGGCCAGCTGGCGCAGGTGATCCTGATCGCCGTAATCGGCTCGCAGGTGTTCGCCCAACGCGGCTGCGCAAGCATCCGGAGCCGGGTCCAGGAAAGCGAAGTTCATGCCCAGCGGAGTGCCCGCCAGCGCCAACATGCGACCCAACTGGCCGCCACCGATTACACCGATCTTCATCGTCAACAACCTCAGGCGATGCGTGGGTCTGGATTGTCCAGGACGCTGTCTGTCTGCTCAGCACGGAAGGTTTTCAGCACCGCGTGGAACTGCGGGTGCTTGGCGCCAAGGATACTCGCCGACAGCAGCGCCGCGTTGATCGCGCCCGCCTTGCCGATGGCCAGGGTGGCGACCGGAATGCCCGCCGGCATCTGCACAATGGAAAGCAGCGAATCAACCCCCGAAAGCATTGCCGACTGCACCGGTACGCCCAGCACCGGCAGGTGGGTCTTGGCCGCACACATGCCTGGCAAGTGGGCTGCGCCGCCAGCACCGGCGATGATCACCTCGATGCCACGCGCTTCCGCTTCTTCAGCGTACTGGAACAGCAGGTCCGGGGTGCGGTGGGCAGAAACCACCTTCACCTCGTAAGGGATGCCGAGCTTTTCCAGCATATCGGCGGTGTGGCTAAGGGTGGACCAATCGGACTTGGAGCCCATGATCACGCCAACCAATGCACTCATCGTCGTGCCTCTTCTCTCTGGGCGCCCGCAGGCGCATCAAAAAACAACAAGCCACGCAGGATGCGTGGCTTGATTGTACGAATTATGGCCGGTCGTAACCGGCCGAAGGCCGCGCAGTATACCGCAATACGACAGATAAACAGCCCCTGTCGCGACCATCTGTCATCTGGGGCCAAACAGCGGTTTTATTGATTTGAAGGTCAAGAATTTTAGTTAGTAATGAAGCCTCGAAGATCACTAACAACTTCAAACCAATAAACTTCGATCACTGCCCTGCGCAATACTTTTTAAAACACTATCAAAAGCAAACCCACGCGCCGGATGTTATATAACTGCACGACAGTTATTTTTAATAATCGCACCAACCCATTTATAGATGCGTCAAATCCCCTCACATAGTTTGAAGGCGGATTCACAATGAGATATCGGAATGCAAAACCCATTGATGAAATTCATGACTTTTATAGCTGCATTACTTTTGAGCCTCAATATTCACGCTAACGACAGCCCGCCATTGAAAGATGACCGCCTCGATCCAATTCGGATTTACTTCATCTTCCATGACGACATACCGAAATCAAAAAGAGACAGCATATATGGTGATTACATTCATCCTTTCATTGAAGAGTTTCAAAGCATCACCGGGCGCAAGGCCCATGTGGTTTTTGATGAATACATAGCCCCATACAGTAACTTCAAATACAGAAGTTCCGACCAAGAGAAAGTAATAAAGGAGTGGAGTGAACTTGCCTGGCAATACAGAAAGAAAAGAAATGATGATAAGGAATTTCGAGTGTCTGGCAACGACAGAGTGCTTTTGATCACTAACGATATGATTAACGGCCATCCCTTTTTCGGAGGCGTTGGAGGTATCGCGGATGCACAACCGGGAAGAGCCGCCATTGCGTCTCTTGATTTAAAGCAAGGGATCGGCCATGAACTGGGGCACACCTTCAACGCCGATCATGAAGATGGCGAAGTTTTGTATGACGGTTGGTGGTGCGAAACCTTCATGCTCCCACCCCTGCAACTCAGGTCGAATTGCATGGTATTTAGCGACGCAAATCGAAAGCGCATCAAGGACTATGTAGACAGCCTGTATTGAAACTTCAACGCCCCCCCCAATTTCAACTCGAGCCATTTATGACTTGAAAAACCAATGGATTATATTATGTCAAAACGACCGATCAAGCTTACCGTCTTCTTGCACGAAGACCTGAACAATATTAACGAAGACTGGCTGCATCAAGAGTATTTCGATTGGCTGGAAGATACGATTTCACGTATCTCCGGCCGTACAATGGACGTTATTTTAATACAACCTTCAGATGCCCCAACATTAAGTAGCTTCAACTATAAATCCGAAAATTTTGAGCTCTTGATAAGTCAACTTCAAGACACTCTCCTTACCCATCTTAAAAATCAAGAGAGCGACACTAACGATGCCACTATCAACAAGTATTTGCTATTAACGCGCGACGACATCAATAAAAAAACGCTGGGTATTGCTCAAAGCCAAGGTGCGCTAGGAATTGCCTCGATCACATCGAAATTAACTGCATCCCATGAGGTTGGGCATATGCTCGATGCCGAGCATGAAGATAGCGATGAAAACGTTTCCACCTACTACGGAACCTACAAATCGATAATGTACGAAACCACAGGAAAGTCGGCGTTTGTCTTCAGCAAGAAAAACCAAGAGAACATTCGCAATTACCTCAATCAGCTCCCTTGATCTGATTGACGCCGTTTTCGACAGATCAAGGCCAACTCGATTGGCCTTGATCACGCTTCACCCTCAGGAGGCAGAGCCCGCCGCTCCGCCCTCCAACTTGCGCCACAACAACCGCACATTGGCCTTGCGCACCAACGCACACCGATACAGGCGAATCTCCAGCGGCACATGCCATTGCGGGCCGCCACAGACCACCAGCTCACCGCGCGCCAGCTCGGCGCGCACGCTGAGTTGCGGCACCCAGGCGATGCCCAGGCCTTCAAGGGCCATGCTTTTCAGGCTGTCGGCCATGGCGGTTTCATAGATAGTGGTGAAGCGCAGTGCCCGTTGGCGCAGCAACATGTTCACCGAACGACCGAGGAACGCACCGGCGCTGTAGGCCAGCAACGGCACGCTGCCTTCGCCTTCCAGATCGAACAGCGGCTTGCCCTCGGCATCGGCGGCGCACACCGGCAGCATTTCGGTGTGACCAAGGTGTAGCGAGGGGAAAATTTCCGGGTCCATCTGCATCGCGGCGTCCGGGTCGTAGAACGCGAGCATCAGATCGCAGCCGCCTTCACGCAGCGCATGCACCGCGTCGCCGACGTTGGTCGCCACCAGCCGAGTGGCGATGTTCAAACCTTCGTTGCGCAACTGCGCGATCCAGCGCGGAAAGAAACCGAGCGCCAGGGAGTGCGCGGCAGCGACCTGCATCACTTCGCCCTGCCCGCCCTCCAGGTGATGCAGATGGCGCAATACTTCGCCCAGCTGTTCGACCACGGTGCGCGCGGTGACCAGAAACAATTGCCCTGCCGCCGTCAGCTCCACCGGCGTGCGCGAACGGTTGACCAGGGTCAGCCCCAACGCGGCTTCAAGGCTGCGGATTCGCCGACTGAACGCCGGCTGCGTCACAAAACGCCGCTCGGCGGCCTGGGAGAAACTGCGGGTGGCGGCCAGGGCACTGAAGTCCTCCAGCCATTTGCTTTCCAGATTCATCACGTCCTCCCGGACACGCACCAATTTAGGTCACACGTTCGCCGTCAGGCCGGCGTCACACGGGCATTATGCCGAATGTGCATAGGCTAGTGCTTAACAGCATTGGCCCAAAATTCTGCACAAGCCTAGCATTCACAGCGTTCCGGCACAGACCGGGTCCATATTGAGATGATTTCCATCATGTCCTCCGCTGCATCATTCCGCACAGAAAATGACCTGCTTGGCGCCCTCGAAGTACCGGCTCAAGCGTATTACGGTATCCAGACCCTGCGAGCGGTGAATAACTTCCGCCTTTCGGGCGTTCCGATTTCGCACTACCCGAAACTGGTTGTCGGTCTGGCCATGGTTAAACAGGCCGCTGCCGACGCCAACCGTGAGTTGGGTCACCTGAGCGAAGCCAAGCACGCCGCCATCAGCGAAGCTTGTGCACGTTTGATCCGCGGCGACTTCCACGAAGAGTTCGTGGTGGACATGATTCAAGGCGGTGCTGGCACTTCGACCAACATGAATGCCAACGAAGTCATCGCCAACATCGCACTGGAGGCCATGGGTCACCAGAAAGGCGAGTATCAGTACCTGCACCCGAACGACGACGTGAACATGGCGCAGTCGACCAACGACGCCTACCCGACAGCGATCCGTCTGGGTCTGTTGCTCGGTCACGACGCTCTGCTCGCCAGCCTCGACAGCCTGATTCAGGCGTTCGCGGCCAAGGGTGAAGAATTCAACCACGTCCTGAAGATGGGTCGTACCCAACTGCAAGACGCCGTTCCGATGACCCTGGGTCAGGAATTCCGTGCGTTCGCCACTACCCTGGGTGAAGACCTCGCACGCCTGAAGACTCTGGCACCGGAAGTGCTGACGGAAGTTAACCTGGGCGGCACCGCGATCGGCACCGGCATCAACGCCGACCCGCGTTACCAGCACCTGGCTGTTCAGCGTCTGGCAGTAATCAGCGGTCAACCGCTGGTACCGGCCGCCGACCTGATCGAAGCCACCTCCGACATGGGCGCCTTCGTGCTGTTCTCCGGCATGCTCAAGCGTACCGCGGTCAAGCTGTCGAAGATCTGCAACGACCTGCGCCTGCTGTCCAGCGGCCCACGCACCGGCATCAACGAGATCAACCTGCCGGCGCGTCAGCCAGGCAGCTCGATCATGCCAGGCAAGGTCAACCCGGTTATTCCGGAAGCGGTCAACCAGGTAGCGTTCCAGATCATCGGTAACGACCTGGCCCTGACCATCGCGGCCGAAGGCGGCCAACTGCAACTGAACGTGATGGAGCCGCTGATCGCCTTCAAGATCTTCGACTCGATCCGCCTGCTGCAACGTGCCATGGACATGCTGCGCGAGCACTGCATCGTCGGCATCACTGCCAACGAAGCACGCTGCCGTGAACTGGTCGAGCACTCGATCGGCCTCGTCACCGCGCTGAACCCGTACATCGGCTACAAAAATGCCACCCGCATCGCCGGCCTCGCCCTTGAAAGCGGCCGTGGCGTGCTGGAACTGGTGCGCGAAGAAGGTCTGCTCGACGAAGCCATGCTCGCCGACATCCTGCGCCCGGAAAACATGATTGCTCCGCGTCTGGTGCCTCTGAAGGCATAACCCGACGCATTACTTGTAGCACCGCTCACCAGGTCGAGGGACTAGACACCTCTCACCTTTTGAGGGCTTGGAGATCAATCTCCAGGCCCTTTTTTTTAACCATTTGCCAGTGAAAACCGTATGTCTGGGGACTGACCAATGTGGGAGCGGGCTTGCTCGCGAAGGCGGTGGCACATTCAACAATGACGTGTCTGATACACCGCTTTCGCGAGCAAGCCCGCTCCCACCAAGAGCAGTTCCCACATAGCCTGACAGCAAAAATGTCAGGTGTTTCAAAGGCTTCGTTTCACCGCACGCACCACAACCGTGCAGACGGACGGCACTGTCATCGGTATAGTGCCGCCCCTCTTCGCATGAGCGGTCGTCGGTAGCGAGGCCACAACCCATGCGAAACCCGAACTAATAACAAACCCGCGATATGAAACCGGGACGAACTTCGTACCGCCCATTGTGCCGTGCGCCAAGGGGTGTAACTCGATGTGTCTGTCCGGCCAGCATTGTTGCCTACACAAAAAACAGCGAGGAATAATCCATGCTCGAAGTCATTAACGACTTCCTCTCAGGGAAAGTACTGATCGTGCTCATTGTCGGGCTCGGTAGCTACTTCACGATCCGCTCGCGTTTCGTTCAATTGCGTCACTTCTTCCACATGTTCGCGGTGTTCCGCGACAGCCTCAAAAGCAGCGCCGGGCAACTGAGCTCGTTCCAG
The DNA here is from genome assembly GCF_019956305.1 of Pseudomonas sp. BF-B-30. Taxonomy (NCBI): domain Bacteria; kingdom Pseudomonadati; phylum Pseudomonadota; class Gammaproteobacteria; order Pseudomonadales; family Pseudomonadaceae; genus Pseudomonas; species Pseudomonas sp. BF-B-30. The sequence continues at coordinate 242,927 of NZ_JAHBDG010000044.1, forward strand.
GCCCTGATGCTCAGCCTCGCCGGCCGTGTCGGTGCGGGCAACATCGCCGGTGTCGGCATTGCCGTGACCCTCGGTGGCCCAGGTGCGGTGTTCTGGATGTGGGTGACCGCGCTGGTCGGCATGTCCAGCAGCTTCTTCGAATGCTCCCTCGGCCAGCTCTACAAGCGCTGCGATTCCGAAGGCCAGTTCCGCGGTGGCCCGTCCTATTACATCCAGCACGGTTTGCAAAAACGCTGGTTGGGCATGCTGATGGCGTTCCTGTTGCTGGTGACGTTCGGCTTCGCCTTCAACGGCCTGCAAGCCCACGCTGTGACGCACTCGCTGAACAACGCGTTCGGCCTCGACACCACTTACACCGGCATCGGCCTGGCCGTGCTGCTGGGCCTGGTGTTCATCGGCGGGATCAAGCGCATCGCCAAGGTCGCCGACCTGTTGGTGCCGGTGAAAACCCTGGCGTACATCGGCGTGACCATCTACGTGATCGTGCTGCAGTTCGACCAGGTTCCGGACATGCTGATGACCATCGTCAAGAGCGCCTTCGGTCTGGACCAGGCTTTCGGCGGCCTGATCGGCAGCGCCATTATCATGGGCGTGAAGCGTGGCGTGTTCGCCAACGAAGCAGGTCTGGGCAGTGCACCTAACGTGGCGGCGGTTGCAGCGGTCGAACACCCGGTGGCGCAAGGCGTGGTCCAGGCGTTCAGCGTGTTCCTCGATACCTTCGTGATCTGCACATGCACCGCGTTGCTGATTCTGCTCTCCGGTTTCTACACCCCTGGCTTCGAAGGCGACGGTATTGCCCTGACCCAGAACTCGCTGGCCGCCGTGGTCGGTGACTGGGGCCGGATGTTCATCTCCGTAGCTCTGGCATTGTTCGTGTTCACCTCGATCCTCTACAACTACTACCTGGGTGAGAACAACCTGCGCTTTTTGATCGGTGAAAACCGCAAAGCGCTGATGGGCTATCGCGCGCTGGTACTGGTGCTGATTTTCTGGGGCGCCATTGAAAACCTCGGCACCGTGTTCGCTTTCGCCGACATCACCATGACCATGCTCGCGTTCGTCAACCTGATCGCGCTCTTCCTGCTGTTCAAGGTCGGCATGCGCATCCTGCGTGACTACGATGACCAACGCGCCGCCGGGATCAAGACTCCGGTGTTCGACTCCGCCAAGTTCCCGGATCTGGATCTGGATCGCCAGGCGTGGCCGGCCAACCCGCCTGCCGCTGTCGGCAAGACTGAAGTTGAGCCGCAAGGCGTACCCGCAGCGCAACGCTGACAGGTGAATGACGGGCGCATCGCGTGCGCCCGTCAGTTAAAGTTCGAAAAACTGTGGGAGCGAGCTTGCTCGCGATGGCGCACTGTCAGTCAATAGAGCGATGTCTGACATACCGCTATCGCGAGCAAGCTCGCTCCCACAGGAACTCTTCCTTTCGGAGAATCTTCATGAATTCGTCGACCTATCCCGCCGCTCAGCACGTCATGGTGCTCTACACCGGCGGCACCATCGGTATGCAGGCCAGCGCCAACGGCCTGGCCCCGGCGTCCGGCTTCGAAGCGCGGATGCGTGACTATCTGCACAGCCAGCCTGAGCTGGTGGTACCGCAATGGCGTTTCCGTGAAATGTCGCCGCTGATCGACAGTGCCAACATGACCCCGACGTACTGGCAGCAGTTGCGTGAAGCAGTGGTCGATGCGGTGGATGTTCAGGGCTGCGACAGCGTGCTGATCCTGCATGGCACCGACACCCTGGCCTACAGCGCGGCCGCGATGAGTTTCCAGTTGCTCGGCCTGCATGCCCGCGTGTGCTTCACCGGCTCGATGCTGCCGGCAGGTGTAACTGACAGCGACGCCTGGGAAAACCTCGGCGGCGCGCTGGTTGCGCTGGGCCAGGGCCTGGCGCCGGGCGTGCATCTGTACTTCCATGGCGAACTGCTGGACCCGACCCGTTGCGCCAAGGTGCGCAGTTTTGGCCGTCATCCCTTCAAGCGACTGGTGCGTCAGGGCGGCGGTGTGAAAGCGCCTTCGCTACCAACACAGTTGAACTACAACCAACCCAAACAATTGACGAACGTCGCAGTGCTGCCGTTGTTTCCCGGCATTAGCGCCGAGGTGCTGGATGGATTGCTCGACAGCGGCATTCAGGGCCTGGTGTTGGAGTGCTACGGCAGCGGCACCGGGCCGAGCGACAACCCCGGGTTTCTCGCCAGCCTCGGCCGTGCACGGGACAATGGCGTGGTGGTGGTTGCCGTTACCCAATGCCATGAAGGCGGTGTGAAGCTGGATGTCTACGAGGCGGGCAGCCGCCTGCGTGGCGTTGGCGTGCTGTCCGGTGGCGGCATGACCCGTGAGGCGGCGTTTGGCAAGTTGCATGGCTTGCTGGGAGCCGGACTCGAAGCTGCCGAGGTTCGCCGTCTCGTTGAACTCGACCTCTGCGGCGAACTGAGCTGACACCACACAACACACCTGTAGGAGCGAGCCTGCTCGCGATGGACAAGAGATCGCCGCGGGGTGTCAGGCTGCCAGCGTTATCGTTCACGACCATCGCGAGCAGGCTCGCTCCTACAGTTTTGTGCCTCGGCATGCAACTTGCTGCGCTCCAGCTATCCCAAGGCTGGAAGCTGCCATGCTCCACTCCCACCTCACCACCCTCAATGCCGTCTCCCTGGTACTCGATGCCTTCAAGGCACAAGGCTTGTCCAGCGAAGCACTGCTGGCCGGAAGCGGCATCAGTGCGGCGGATCTGAACCGTGCCGACACACGCATCACCACCAATCAGGAAATGCAGGTCTGCGCCAACGCTGTCGCGCTCAAGCGTGACATCGGCCTGGAATTGGGCCGGCGGATGCACGTCTCCTGCTACGGCATGCTCGGTTACGCCTTGCTCACCAGTGCCACCTTCGGTGACGCTTTGCGTCTGGCGATGCGTTATCCGGCGCTGCTGGGAACACTTTTCGAACTGAGCCTTGAAGACGATGGAGAACGCATCTGGTTCGCCGCCGCCGATTACCGCGAGAGCCCGACCATGGCGGTGTTCAACGCCGAGTTCTGCCTGGTGTCGCTGAAAGTCACCTGCGACGACCTGCTCGGCCATCCTTTGCCCTTGCTCGGCGCACGCTTCGAACATGCCGCGCCCGACTACGAGACAAGCTACGCCGAACACTTCGATTGCCCTGTGCACTTCGGCGCGCGCAACAATGCCTTCGCCTTTGACAAGCGCTGGCTCGACCAGCCGTTGCCGCTGGCCGATGTGATCACCCATCAGGCCATGGCCGAACGTTGTCGCAAACAGAACATCGAGTTCACCGGGCGCCAGGCCTGGCTCGGGCGGATCCGCCAATTGCTCAGCGCGCAACTGAATGCCGCGCCCGGGCTGGAGGGGCTGGCCGAGCAAATGAACTGTTCGGCGCGGACCTTGCGCCGGCATCTCAAGGACATGGGTTGCAGCTACCAGGAGCTGCTCGACGAACTGCGCTTCGAGCAGGCCAAGCAAATGCTTTGCGAGGATCAATTGCCGATCTATCAGATTGCCGAAGCGTTGGGCTTCAGCGAGACCGCGAGTTTTCGCCATGCCTTTGTGCGCTGGAGTGGTGTAGCGCCGAGTCAGTTCCGGCCCTGAGGGCTGTAGTGACCGATGTGCCGCCATCGCGAGCAAGCTCGCTCCCACAAGGGGTATGCGTCTTACAAAAAAATCGCGGGCACTGAGGCTCACCTGTGGGAGCGAGCTTGAACTGGCCTAATAATTCCGGACACCTCTTAAGGGCGATATGATTTCGCCAACTTGGAGGTTCCATGAACGAAAGAAAGGTCTATACCCGCGAGTTCAAGCTGCATGCTGCCAGCATGGTGCTTGA